>CAYZRT010000001.1:0-93815 GCA_964480875.1 uncultured Smithella sp.
CTCTGTCGGGATAATACCAGGACGAAGAAAGAATATAGGGAAAATCAGCAGGAACAGTCCGATTGTTGGCGGTGCCGACATAGCCTTTCTTCGGATTTTTGGCAAAGGGATGCAAAGTCGGAGACAGAAAACCTGTCCAGTCGTATTCGCCCGTCCATCCGGGAGAAGGGCAGAGGCCGCGTCCTTTTTTCCGTAACGGAAAACGACCCGTGACCTGCCAGGCGATATTTTTACGATCCGCCATGACCAGGTTCAGCGGAATTGCGGAAGTCTCACGAGATGTGTGTTTGAGAATTTCATCGACCGATTTTGCGCGCATGATATTGAAAAAGACGTCCATGGACCTGTCCGGTTCATTGCCTGCCCAGCTATACGCGATTCCCAAAGAAGGATTAAACGGCATGGGAACCAGTTCATGACGGGGCTTGACGGTTAAAATATCATTCAGAAGAATGCCGTGTAGCGTTTCATAAAATGTCCGGGTAACAGCGTCTTCCTGTCCTTTAATCCGGAAGATTTCCTTTCTGCTGGTCGCCTTAATCCATTTATTTTTATAAAGATAATAGAGACCATCCGGTTTTTGTTGCAGCTTTTCCAGGAAGATATCCTGATTGTCTGCCATGACCATCGTCATGCCGAAACCTATGTGCCTGTTATATCCGGCAATAATGCCGGGAACGCCCGCAATGGCAATCCCTGCTCCGTCGATTTCAGGACATTTGAGGTGCATCATGTGCCAGATAGAGGGCATGGTCAGGGGCAGATGCGTATCGTTGGCCACGATCGGTTTTCCTGATTTGGTCAGTTTTCCTGAAACCGCCCAGTTGTTTGAAGCGGCCGCGGCAGGCAGAAGAAGTTTATTGGTCAGATTGGCTATGGAGTTCAGTCGTTCAATATCCTGAGCAGCCGTTGAGAGATTGATCCCTTTCAATTTTTTCATTTCTTCAAAGGGCAGGGGTTCATCGGGGTAAATGGGAAAAAGCCAAGCTAACTTTTCCGGTTCGATGCATTGCGCAACATTCAGTATATTGATTTCTTCCTGAAGGTTTTGACCCAGTCCCAGCGTCAAAACAAGAAAAACATACATGGAGTCAATCGGTCTCCAGGGCTCGGGTTGGTGCCCGGCTAACTTCAGGGTCGTCGGCAGAGGGACGCTGGAAAGATAAGCGTTTACACCGTCACTGTAGAGTTTCAACATTCGTTTCAGATCGGATGATGCCGACAAATAGAGGGTTTGGGCGGTCTGATTAAGATTCAATGCCCGCAGGTAAATATCCATTTCCAGCGTGGCCTCGCCCAGAAGTTCGGAGAGTCTTCCCTGACCCACAAGCCTGAATCCTTCCATCTGCGTAAAACGGTCGCAGGCGCTTACATAGCCCATGGCAAAAATCATGTCTTCCATGCTGGAAGCTTCGATAAAAGGAATACCCAGATTGTCGCGTTTGACAGTAACTTTATGGGATAGACCGGGAACGACCTGTTCTCCTTCCATCGGAGGCAGAGATTGTTTAAAGGCGATGTTGAACAATGGAGCACAACCGCCGGTTGTCAGGCAAAAGATAATGATCAAAACTGAAATAAGTCTAAAACGGAAGATGCTTAAAAGAGCTCGACTATTCATTTGATTCTCCTCGACCTGGTAGTTTTACTTAGAAATACTTTTATTTAGAAATACTTTTATCAGGCCGTCAAGTAAAAAATCCTGATGATGCCTGCAAACAAAATCATTTTAAACTCACCTGGAGTCTTGACATAGGTTAAAAGGCAATATAGTTTCAAATTAAATTCAAAGTGGAGAGCGAAAGTGAGAATAGGAATAATCGGCATTGGCGGGGTAGGGGGATATTTCGGCGGAAAACTGGCGCGTGAGTACGAAAAGTCGGATGAACATGAAATTATATTTATCGCCCGCGGAGAACATTTAAAAGAGATTCAAAAAAACGGCCTGCAACTATTTACACGTGAAGGTGATTATGTTTCCCGACCGAAAATCGCTACGGACAATCCTGCCGAATCAGGTGTGTTTGACCTGGTTTTATTTTGCACAAAGAGTTATTCGCTGGAAAGTTCCGCGAAAGAATTCGCCTCTTGCATCAATAAAAATTCAATGGTGATCCCGCTTCTTAACGGCGTAAACAGCGCGGAAAGACTTAGCGGTGTGTTGCCTCAGGCGAACGTTCTAGGCGGCAGTGTTTACGTTATTTCACACATAGAAGGACCCGGAATCATCAAGCAGGAAGGCGGCTCCTGCAAGCTGATCTTCGGAACGGATGACCCTGAATTGGCAAAAAAATATTCATGCATTCTGGGCATTTTGTTGCAGGCTAAAATCAATGCCGTCCTGAGCGATAGAATATCCGAAGTGCTCTGGACAAAATATCTGCTCATGTGCCCGATTGGTTCTCTGACGTCGGCTACGGGAAAAACCTACGGCGGGATATGGGAGGATCCTGTGCTGAGAAAGAAAGCCCAAGATATGATGCTGGAAGTTGTCGCAGTGGCCCGGGCGCATAAGGTGAATTTGCCTATGGAAGTGGTTGACAACGCGATGCAAATGGTTGCCAGTTTTGACTACAGCTCCAAAACATCCATGCAGCTGGATTTTGAAAAAGGCAAACAGACGGAAATTGACGCTCTGACAGCTTATCTTTGCAAGGCAGGCCGGGAATCAGGCATTCCAACGCCGTTGCACGATGAAGTCTATGAACAACTGAAATAATTTAATAAAAGGTGAAAACAATATGCAGTTCATGAAATCAACTATCATCGTAACATCAATTATTTTAATTACAGCCTGTGCCGGTCATGTCAATACGGTTGAAGTCAATCAACTGGCTAAATCAACTAAAAGCTGGGATGGAGAATTTCTTCCGCAATATCCTGAAGGTCAGCCGGAGGTTACCATTTTGAGAATAAAGATTCCCGCCGGTGCAGAATTAGATATGCATTATCATCCAGTAATCAATGCAGGTGTCTTGCTTGAAGGGGAACTAACCGTCATCACTGATGAACATAAGACATTACATCTCAAAGCCGGAGATTCCATTGTTGAATTGGTTAACAAAAAACATTATGGAAAAAACGAGGGAAAGGAAACAGCGGAGATCATTGTTTTTTATGCTGGAGTTGAGAATAAGCCTATAACGATTAAATAAAACATTATATAGAAGAAAATAATGTCTCTTGATATCCTCCGCTGGCGGAGGTGTCATGTAGTGACGGAGGTGGAAAAGAGAACCCTAAGCTTGCAGCTTTGACAAAAAATATCGCTACATAATACACATCCACCCGCTTGATCCCCCGCCAGCGGGGGACAATTAACACAGTTTTTTCTTTTTTAAATTTCCTTTAGTTAAATCATTAAATATTATTTATATTTAATTGACAAAATGTTTGTTTTTGTTATAGGAATGACAACTTGAAAAAAGATAAAAAATACTAAAAATTAAAATAATTTCAGGTGTGTATGATGAAGGAAATTAATATCGGTTTAATCGGTTTCGGCACGATTGGAACAGGTGTTGTTAAACTTTTGAGGCAAAATGAAGATTTTATAACTAAGAAATTAGGCGCCAGGCTTGTTCTGAAGAAAATTGCCGATATTGATATTACCACACCGCGTGCCATTAAAGTTCATAAGAGCCTTCTTACCTCAAATGCCCTTGAAATTATTAATGATAAGGATATTTCCATTGTTATTGAACTAATGGGGGGTTACGAACCCGCGCGTACTTTTTTGCTCAAGGCCATCGCCAACGGCAAGCATGTGGTGACCGCCAATAAAGCGCTTCTGGCAACTCATGGAAATGAAATCTTTCCGGCAGCACAAAAGAAAGCTGTGGATATTGGATTTGAAGCGAGCGTCGGAGGAACGATACCGATCATCAAGACTCTAAAGGAAAGCCTCGCCGCCAACAGAATAAATTCCATTATGGGCATTATGAATGGCACCTGCAACTTCATTTTGACAAAAATGACGGATGAAGACAAGCCGTTTGATACTGTTTTAAAAGAAGCGCAGCGGCTTGGATTCGCCGAGGCTGATCCGACTTTTGATATCGAAGGAATTGATACAGCTCATAAAATGGCGATTATTCTTTCACTGGCTTACGGTAAAAAAGTAAATTTGAAAGATATTTATCTCGAAGGCATCACTAAAATCAGCCGCGAGGATATCGCCTTTGCCCGGGAACTGGGTTACCGGATAAAATTGCTGGCTATCGCCATGCTGAAAAATGGAGCGGTAGAAGCGAGGATTCATCCAACCATGATTCCATCCAATCATCTTCTGGCGAATGTGAATCAGAATTTCAACGCTTTTCATCTTATGGGTGACGCATCTGGTCCCGTTTTTCTTTTCGGGCAGGGCGCGGGAATGATGCCAACCGCCAGCGCGGTATTTAGCGATATTATGGACATCAGTCGTAATCTATTGACCGGAAATAACTGTCGTGGACCGTTAAGATCAATCAATGAATCGTCCATGACACAGATAAAGCTTATCCCGATGGATGATATTGAAAGCAAGTATTATTTCCGCTTCTCCGCTGTTGACCGTCCCGGCGTTCTTTCCAAAATATCGGGGATTCTCGGAAAGTGCAACATCAGTATTGCCGCGTGCATTCAGAAAGCGCGGGGTAAAAGAGGAGCGGTACCGATTGTTATGACCACCTACAAGGCGAAGGAAAGGGATGTCCAAAAGGCACTCCGGAGAATAGATAAACTGGATATCGCGCACGGGGAAACAATGCTCATCAGGGTTGAGGACGATTTAAATTAAATTTTTAAGAAAAGTGTAAATGTCGATATGAAATACGTAATTTTGCTCGGCGATGGAATGGCCGATTATCCTACTGAAAAACTTGGCGGTAAAACTCCTCTTCAGTGCGCGTTTACTCCATTTATCGATCAGATTGCCGCGGAAGGAACTCTCGGTCTGGTGGATACGATTCCTGCGGGAATCAATCCGGGAAGTGACGTCGCCACTTTAAGTGTGCTGGGTTATGATCCCCGTGAAAACTATACCGGGCGCGGACCGCTGGAAGCGGCCAGTATGGGAATTCCTCTCGGGCCGAATGACGTGGTTTATCGTTGTAATCTCGTAACCATAGGCGACAAAGATTCTCCGAATGCGTTTATGGATGATTTTACCTCCGGTCATATCAGTTCCCCGGAAGCCAGAGAAATTATTCTGGATATTAATAAGCAACTCGGATCTGCCCAACTGGAATTTTTTCCGGGCGTCGGATATCGTCATCTATTTGTGTGGCGCGACGCTCAAACCGCCCCGGAAACCACGCCGCCGCACGATATTACCGGCAAGCCAATTGCGGAATATCTGCCACGCGGCAATTCTGCCGAAGAAGTAAATTCCATCATGCGCCGTGCCGCGGAAATTTTAAATAATCATCCGGTTAACACTAAAAGAGAGGCAGAAGGAAAGAAACAGGCCAATTCCATCTGGCTTTGGGGGCAGGGGAAGAAACCGCAGATCGTTCCGCTTACTCAAAAATATTCCATATCGGGTGGAATGATTTCCGCTGTGGATTTGCTCAGAGGTATCGGCGTTATTGCCGGATTGAAAGTGTGCAATGTTGAAGGCGCAACCGGTTATATTGATACGAATTACGAAGGTAAAGCGAAAATGGCGCTGGATGTCCTGAATTTTATGGATTTTGTTTTTGTCCATCTGGAAGCGCCCGATGAAATGGGACACGAAGGAAATGCCGAGGGTAAAATTCGCGCGATTGAACTTTTCGATGAAAAAATCGTGGGGCCGATTTTAAATAAAATCGATTCTTTCGGCGATTACCGGGTAATTGTTTTAAGCGATCATCCGACACCAGTCGATATCCGTACCCATGTCAGTGATCCCAGTCCTTTTGCTGTTTTATCTTCCCGAAGAGAAGAAAACAAAGCTGCTGGTTTGCCCTTTGATGAAATCAATGCAAAAGAGAGTGGAATTTTAATTTCTCCTGGACATCTGCTGATGGAAAAATTTATCAATAACTGGGGGAGCGTTGTCGGTTCATAATTTAACAAAAGTCAGGGTGCTTTTTGCCGATACCGATGCCATGGGCGTGGTTTATCATACAAACTATATAAAATGGTTTGAACTGGGACGTAATGAATTCATGCGACAACTCGGAGTTCCTTATACGGAAGTGTCGAAGCTTGGCTTGGATCTTCCGTTGATCAATGTCAGTTGTGAATATTTGAAGTTTGCCGTTTACGATCAGCTTTTAATTGTTGAAACAGAATTTGATTATATAAAAAAAGCAAGAGTAAAATTTAATTCACGTATCTGGGATGAACACCGGGAGAATCTTCTTGCAGAAGGCTATACTGTTCACGTATGCACGAATAAAGACGGGAAATTGCGCAGGATACCTCATCTGCTTCTTGAATGGATAGAAAAATATAATATTAGCAAAGGGGAATAAAATGGCGGCAAAATTATCAAAAGAAGATTTGGAAGGACCGGATGCTTTTCAATCTACAATAGAATTAATCAGTGATTATATCTCCGACAATAAAAAACGTTTTTATTCCATTGTTACAGCAATTATTGTGGCAACAATTATTGCAACGGGGATTTATATGTACTGGAACCATTATCAATATTCCGCAAAAGAAATGTATGCCAAAGCAAATAATAACCTTCTTCAAACCATTGAAAATCCGGAAAACGCAAACAAAAATATTAAATTATTTCAGGAATTGATTGAAAAATACCCTCACAGTTGGAGCGCCCGGATGGCACATTATCATCTGGGAAATATTTATTATAATCTCGGCGAATTCGATAAGGCCATTGCCGATTATAGAAAATTTGTATCATCCCGTATATCCGATAAAGCCGGCATCAAGTTTCTCGCCCTGACGTCCATCGGATATTCCTACGAGGCCAAGAAAGATTACAAAGATGCGCTGGAATATTTTGAAAAAGCTTTGAAAAGCAACAATGCAGGATTTGAATCGGTCGCGTTCAGCAATATCGCACGAATTTACGAACAAATGAATGATAAAAAAAACGCGCTGGAGAATTACAAAAAAGCTCTGGAGAAGGCCACAGAACCATCCAAGGCTATTTTAATCAAATATAAAATATCATCTCTCAGTTAACTCCGGAGGGTTAATCTTTTGAAAGTTTTAATGTCAGGCAATGAAGCGATTGCCCGCGGAGCCTATGAAGCCGGTGTCAGATTTGCCGCTGCCTATCCCGGTACGCCCAGCACGGAAATATTGGAACAGTTTTGCAAATATGACGGCGTGTACGCGGAATGGTCGCCCAATGAAAAAGTGGCCGTTGAAGTTGCCATTGGCGCGGCGCTGGCTGGAGAAAAGGCCTTGGCGGTCATGAAGCATGTCGGCGTCAATGTTGCCGCAGACCCGATTTTTACTGTCAGCTACACAGGCACCAACGGGGCGCTGGTTATTGTGAGCGCTGATGATCCATCCTTACACAGTTCTCAAAATGAACAGGATAATCGTAATTACGCCCGCTTTGCCAAAATTCCCATGCTGGAACCGGCCGATGCGCAGGAAGCGAAGGAATACATCAAGCTCGCTTTTGAAATCAGCGAGAAATTTGACACGCCAGTGTTTTTACGCTCCACAACCAGAGTTTCTCATTCAAAATCTGTGGTATCTCTTGAAGATCCAGAAGAATACATCAACAAAACGGGTTTTGTTTATGACGTTGAAAAATATGTCATGGTCCCTCATTGTGCGCGTCTGCGAAGAGTGGAAGTGGAAAAACGTCAGCAGGCTCTTAAGGAATTTGTCGAAACATTCACAGAAAATAAATTTGAAATAAACAGTACCGATGCAGGAATTATTACCGCCGGGATGCCCTATAATTACGCCAAGGAAGTTTTTCCAGACTATTCCTACCTGAAACTGGGAATGGTTTATCCTTTGCCGGAGAAGTTAATCAGGGATTTTGCCTCCAAAGTGAAAAAAATATACGTTGTCGAGGAATTGGATCCTTTTCTGGAAGAACAAATCAAGGCCCTGGGAGTTAAAGTTATTGGAAAGGCAATATTTCCTTATACCAACGAATTTGATCCCGGCATTATTAGACACGCCATTGAGAACGATACAAAAAAACCATCTTCACCATATAAGGAAAAACTGGCATTACGTCCGCCGAATCTTTGTCCCGGCTGTCCGCATCGTGGATTATTTTACGCTTTAAAAAAACAGAAAGCGTTTGTTCATGGAGATATTGGTTGTTACACCTTATCTTATATGAAGCCGCTGGAAGGTTTGCATTCCTGCATCTGTATGGGGGCCAGCATCGGTATGGCGCATGGCATGAGCAAGGCCATGAAGGAAAAAGGGAAGGGCAAGGTGGTCGGCGTCATCGGCGATTCCACTTTTCTACATTCCGGCATAACGCCGCTTTTAAACATGGCGTATAACGGGAGTAACGCATTAATCATCCTTCTGGATAACAGCACAACCGCTATGACCGGTATGCAGGAGCATCCGGGAACAGGCTATACCCTGATGCGAAAGGCGACGAAAAAAGTTAATCTGAAAGATTTAATATCTGCGCTTGGGATTGATAATATCAGGATTGTTAATCCGTTTGATCAAAAGAAAACGACAAGCGCGATCAAAGAAGAGCTGGCGAAGGACGGTCCATCGGTTATCATTTCACAAAGTCCTTGCGCTCTGTTTAAAAGAGCCGGCATTAAACCCAAACCGGCGCTAAAAGTGGACCCTGACAAGTGCGAAGGCTGTAAGGTGTGCCTGGGATTAAATTGTCCGCCGATTTCATGGAAACAGGGAATAACCAAAGAAGGGTCTAAACGAAAGGGAATATCCCGCATTGACGAAACCTTATGTAATGGTTGCGGTTTATGCGCACAGGTCTGCAAATTCGGTGCTATAAGTTAGATTAGAGGAATAATTGTAAATGTCTGAAAATAAAGTAAAAAGTATATTGTTCGCCGGAGTAGGAGGGCAGGGAATATTACGGGCCAGCGATATCATATGTGAAGTCATCATGGAAGCCGGGTCCGATGTTAAAAAAAGTGAAGTTCACGGCATGGCCCAGCGCGGCGGATGCGTGACCAGTCATGTTCGTTACGGGAAAAAAGTCTATTCGCCTCTGGCAGAACCCGGAAGCATACAGACGCTCGTATCTTTTGAAAAGATGGAAGCTCTGCGTTATTTGAATTTACTGGCAAAAGATGCTGCAGTCATCGTCAATACGGAGGAAATATATCCGCCGGCAGTGAACATGGGTAACATGCCGTATCCCCATGACGCCGTTGATTTTTTAAAAAATAAATACCGAAACGTTATTAGCTTCAATGCGGCGGAACTGGCGCAGAAAGCGGGTAATGTAAGGACAGCAAATGTTGTTCTCCTAGGCGCTTTATCCAATCTTATGAATATCGACCAATCGATCTGGCGGAATGTTATAAAAAAATCATTTCCTGAAAAATTGATAAAAATCAATTTAGAAGCTTTTCAAATGGGAATTGATGCTTAAATTAAAGCACGAATATTCCATAATAAGTCATTTATAAATAAAAGGAAAATATATGGCAGAAGATTATTATCAAGTTTTGGGTGTGGATAAGAAAGCGTCAGCGGACGATATCAAGAAAGCTTATCGTAAACTGGCGCTCAAATGGCATCCGGATAAGAATCCAAATAATAAAGCGGCCGAAGAAAAATTCAAAAAGATCAGTGAAGCTTACGCGGTTTTAAGCGATACGGAAAAACGTAAGCAGTACGATCAGTTCGGTTCGGCTGATCAGTTTCGTCAGCAATATTCACAGGAAGATATTTTTCGTAACTTTGACCTTGATGAGATATTGCGCAGTTTTGGCTTTGGCGGAGCCAGAGGCGGAAGGACGACATTCAGAACGACCAGAAGGGGAGGCGGCGGTTTTCGTGAGGATTATGATGATCCTTTTGCGGGTCTTTTTGGTGGAGGTATGGGTGGCAGTGGACGCACTCAATACGCCAACATGCCTCAAAAAGGACAGGATGCTGAATATAATTTATCGATTACACTGGAAGAATCAGTATTTGGAGCCGATAAGAAAATTTCTTTTCAACTGGAAAACCGTATTGAAGACATCAGCGTAAAAATACCAGCCGGAATCAGCAGCGGTAAAAAATTGAGGCTCCCAGGCAAGGGATTATCCGGTTATAACGGAGGTCCCAATGGGGATTTGTACCTGAATATTAATGTATTGCCTCATCCTATTTATGCCCGCGACGGTAATGATTTATATATCGAAAAGACCATCAAATTTACCCAGGCGGCTTTGGGCACGACGATTGATGTTCCCACATTGGATGGGACTACCAAAAGGATTAAAATTGCCCCCGGCACGCAAAATAACACTAAAATTCGTATGAAGGGTTATGGCGTACTGGGATTAAAAGGCGCTCCCAAAGGCGATCAGTACGTAAAGATTAATGTTGATGTTCCCAAGAAGTTGACGGATAAGCAGATTAAACTGATTGAACAATTAGCCTCAGATGGAATTTGATCAAGCGGTGTCTTTGTTGGCAGTATGCGGAACGGCGAATACCGGGTTTATGGTGGCAAAATATTAATAATTCAATATATTTGCGACTTCTGAGAGCTATCCATCCATAACTTCCAATTTAAATATTAGGTCTTATAAGATATGTTATGTAAACATAATATTGAATTTGAATCACATTTTTTTTCTTCTGCCGACCACCGCGCAGATTACATCATAAAGCTTCTCTTTTAATTCATCAGGACTTTTCCAGACAACATGATTATATTGACTCGTGTCAAAATGAACATTTTTCAAATCTTTTTTGTTCACGCACCATATCACGGGAAGATTTCTGCCGATGGCGTATCCGGCTTCAAAATAGACCACCCTTTTGTGTTCGGTCACCTCGGCAATAACAAATAGAGAATTTTTGATTTCAGCAATAATCTTGGCATTAATTTTATCGGCATGCTGTTTGGAGTCAATCCTTAAAGCCTTATATCCGGCTTCATGGATTGCCGGTTTGATGGCTTTGTCCCAGACTTTATTCATTGCATCAGAAAAAGACATCGCTACATAGGCCTGACACAGTTCGATTGCCCGTTGTTCATAATTATCCAGATAAGCCCATCCGTTTGGGGTTAATGCCATATTGATCTGGTTTACAGCAGATGACAGAGATTTTTCATTATAATCACCCCAGATAAGCAATCCACGTTCAACGAGAAACCTTATATAAAATAACATTTCATCCGGGGTTGACGCCCATGACAGAGGATAATCATATTTCGGAATGATGCAAACAAAATCGCCGGGATATTTTGATTTCCGGGAGAGATTTCTTAAGAAAAGATATTGTTTGTCCGATGGGTTATAATCAGGAATGGATTGTTCAATTTCTTTTAAAATATTTGTGTTAATTTCAGGAATGTCCATTCCCAACTCGGTGAGATTTCTAATCCAGCCTGTAAGTTTTGGATCAAGATTATTTCCATCAATGATGCGTTCTGCTTTATGGGTGATTTTAAATTTGCCGCAACGTGTACATTTATATGTAGTAAGTTTTTCGCCTGTATCCGTTTTACATAAAATTTTCTCATCTTCAAGCTTACAAACGGGACAAATATTTGATTTCATTAGAGCTCCCTATTGACTTAAAGCAATGTTTTTTAATAAACTAAAATAGCGTAACTATCAATCAATTTTTAAACGAGTGCCCCCTCCCCCAGCACAAAGTGACCCCATGGTGCCCCTATAGTGACCTTTAGGTTATTCAGGGTATTCAGGTTATTCGCCGGGCTGAGTTCATAATACTCTTATCGTTTTCTAAACGAACTGCACTTCGCCTATTGCTCCCATGTCCTTGTCGCATATTATGATAATACCAACTATCCCTGGAATGTTTATTCCATAATCCAGTGCTTTTTTTATATCTTGCTTGCTTTTTACCTTATTACCAACAGCGGAAGCCGCCGCATCCGCCAATGTTGCAGACTTGGAGATGACACACACTGCGTCTGCAATACCGAAACTTATTGACGGTCCGACCGAGGCTGATGAGGTACAGATACCCAGCGGAGTCTTCTCAGGTTTTACAATAAAATTTACCTTGTAACTTAACGGAGAATCTCCCGCGTAAACGGATACGGTCAAAATATTTTCTGATTTCATAAAAATATCTCCTCCGTTTTCAATGATAATATTTTTGGTATGATTGAGAAGATCACTTCCGACAAATTCAGATACGGCTCCGGCAACGCCGGCCATCGGCCCTACTCTGCATACTCTGGATTTGCTCAACATACTTCGGACAATAGCCGGTGCAAATTCGTCTTCGGAAATCGGTAATAATGATGTTTTAAATTCGGGTTTGTTTTTTATGTAAGTTTCCAGTGCATTGCGATGTTCACTTAAAGATTTGAAAGCCTGCTCGGCCAAGTTTGTGTCAGAGCTGATGAACAAATCGCTTTCAGCTATTTTCACGTTATACGAGATGAGATGATCTTTATTAATTAAGGATCTATAGGTTCTTTCCTCATATTTATTCATATCAAGATTGCATTATGAGTAAATTGTAGCACCCTCCCCCAATATATTATCGGCTTCTTTTTTCAGGTTATCATTGATATCAAGACGATAATCATCGCCCAAGTAGACGATGGTTTCACTCTTTCCGTTAAGAATATGCATGTAACCTTCGTATTTACCGTGAAATTTCTTCAATGAAGAAATAAAGAATGAAATGTTTTCGGGAGATACTTTATTGGCGTCGACCATAAAGCGAACCTGTTTGTAGGGATTTTCCAGAGATTTAGATAATGGAACGACTTCCTGTGCCATTAACGTAATTTTTGACGTTTCTTCTGTGCCGCTTATATCAAGCGTTCCTTTGACAACGACCGGTTCTTCATCATGAAGCATATCATAATATTTTTTATACAAGTCTGCGAAAAATATTGTATTGATTGATCCATGAAGATCTTCCAGCGTAACGTAGCACATGATGTCGTTTCTTCTGGTTTTTCTTTCATTAATGGCGCTGACAACTCCGGCGACCGTAATGGTTTCTTTGTCGTGTCGCGTGTTTAAATTGCCGGAATTGGCATTGGTGACAAATTTCAAACGGTCGGCAAAACGCAACAGGGGATGGCCTGTAATGTAAAACCCGAGAGCTTCTCTCTCGATGGAAAGAAGCTTTTTGTGTTCCCATTCAGGCATATCCGGTATCTGATAAGCTTTCAAACCGTTCTGAGTCATATTAGCAGAGGAATCCAGCTCTTCGAAAAAGCTGGATTGGTTGCTGTCTTTTTCTTTCTGACTGCGCTGCACTTCATCCATGGCTTCTTCAAAGTGCGCAATCAACTGGCTGCGTTTGTATTTCAGGGAATCAAAAGCACCGCATTTAATCAGGCTTTCGATAACCCTCTTATTCACCTTGCGCAAATCAACCCTGCTCAAAAAGTCTATAAAAGAATTGAATTTCTCTTCATGGCGGACCGATATAATGGAATCGATTGCGGCGATTCCTACATTCTTAATGGCCGCCAGCCCAAAGCGGATATTGTCTGCGAAAACGGTGAAATCTCTTTCCGATTCGTTGATGTCAGGCGGCAATACGTTTATATTCATTTCCTTGCAGGCGCTCATGTGCTTGATGATTTTATCGCGGTTGTCCTTTTCGCTGGTCAACAGGGCCGCCATAAATTCAACAGGATAATGAGCCTTCAGATAGGCCGTCTGATAGGCGATGATCGCGTAAGCCGTGCTGTGTGATTTATTAAAGCCGTATGCGGCAAATGTTTCCATCTGCTCCCATATTTTTCTTGCCCTGGCTTCGTTAATTTTACGTTTATGTGCCCCTTCCAGAAACTTAGGTTTTTCCTTTTCCATTTCCGCGGCTTTCTTCTTGCTCATCACCTTGCGTAGCGTATCCGCTTCCGCCATGCTGTAACCGGCAATAGCACTGGCAATCTGCATAACCTGTTCCTGATAGAGAATGATGCCATAAGTTTCCTTGAGAATGGCTTCCAGTTGCGGCAATTCATAGGATATTTTCGTTTCTCCATGTTTACGGGAAGTAAATTCCGGAACCATTTTCATAGGACCGGGACGATAAAGAGCGATCAGAGCGATAATATCTTCGATGCAATCCGGTTTTAATTTAACAGCAACATCGGTCATGCCTGTGCTTTCCATCTGGAAGATTCCGTCGGTTTCACCTCTCGTGAAGAGTTCATATGTTTTTTTATCGTTGAGAGGAAGTGTATCAATATTTAAGTCGATCCCTTTTGATTCCCTGATGAATTTTAATGTGTTTTTAATGACCGTTAACGTTTTTAACCCGAGAAAATCGAACTTGGTCAATCCGACTTCCTGAATGTCATTCATTGAATATTGTGAAACAACATCATCTTTGGACGAGCAAAGAGGCACCCTCTCCACCAGAGGTGCGTCCGAAATGACAACGCCCGCGGCGTGAGTTGATGAATGACGGTTCAGTCCTTCCAGAATACGGGATAAGGACAGAAGTTTGGCCACGGTGGGGTTGTTTTTTTCTTCTTCGGCAAGACGGGGCTCCTGTTTAATGGCTTCATCAAGCGTGATATTAAGCGGCATACCGGGAACTAATTTCGCAATTCTGTCGGCTTCACTATACGGAATATCCAGCGCGCGTCCCACGTCGCGAATAACGCCCTTGGCCTGCATTTTACCAAAGGTGATAATTTGGGAAACCTTATCCTGACCGTATTTTTCAGTGACGTATTTAATGACGTTATCCCTTCCTTCCGGACAGAAATCGATATCAATATCGGGCATCGTCCGGCGGCTGGGATTTAAAAATCTCTCGAAGAATAAATTGTAACGAATCGGGTCGATGTTGGTGATTCTTATGGCATACGCCACCAGACTTCCCGGCGCGGAACCACGTCCCGGTCCAACAGGTATGTCATTATGCTTGGCATGTTTGACGAAATCGGACACGATAAGAAAATACCCGGCAAATCCCATGTCCTTGATGATTTCCAGTTCCTCGTTAAGGCGTTTTTTGTATTTTTCCCTGATGGCTGCTTCATCGCCCTGATTATTTTTTAAAATAACGGGAAATAGTTTTTCCAGCCCTTCCCTCGCCTTTCTTTCCAGATATTCATTCAGGGTTTCCTCAGGGTTTTTTACCGTAAAATTTGGCAGATAAAATTTCCCCTTTTCCACAGGAGTAAAATTGCATTTTTCAGCAATACTGACTGTGATGGAAACCGCTTCGGGTGTTGAAGAAAAAAGCTGTTGCATTTCTTCTGGAGAACGGAAATAAAACTGATCTGTGCTCAAACTCATTCTGTCCTGTTCTGTGATCTTTTTGCCTGTCTGAATGCATAAAAGAACATCATGCGCTTCAGAATGTTCTTTTTCCAGATAATGACAGTCATTGGTGGCAACCAGAGGGATGGATAAATCTTTGCTGATTTCGATCAGCCCGGCATTGGCAATTTTTTGTTCGGGGATGCCGTTTTCCATAATTTCGAGATAGAAGTTTCCTTCACCGAAAATTTGCTGATAGTTGACAGCCGCCTTTTTTGCCCCTTCAATATTACCCCGCATAATCAGATCGGCAATTTCGCCCTGCAGGCAGGCGCTGGAAGCAATAAGCCCATCGTGACATTCCTTCAGCAGTTCTTTATCCACGCGCGGCCGGTAATAAAAACCCTTCAAAAAAGCCGTTGTCGTCAGCTTCATCAGATTTTTATAACCCTGCATGTTTTTAACAAGAACAATCAAGTGATTTGATTTTTCACTGGCCACTCTGTCTGTCAATTTATGGGGCGCGACATACAACTCACATCCGATGATCGGTTTTATGCCATGGTCAAAAGCCTGTTTATGAAAATCAATCGCTCCATACATGTTGCCATGATCGGTGATGGCCACAGCCGGCATTTTGAACTGTCGTGCCTTTTTGAAGACATCGTCCAGTCGAATCATTCCGTCCAGAAGACTGTATTGAGTATGGAGATGCAGATGTACAAATTCAGAGTGTTTCATAGTCACACTTTATTGGAAGTAATATATATAATTCCGGAAGACGATAAACTATTTCTAGTCTAACCAATAATTGGGCGCTTCCTTGGTTATAATGACATCGTGGACATGACTTTCTTTCAAGCCAGCCTGGGTAATACGAACAAAACGCGCTTTTTCAATCATTTCCGGAATGGTTTTGCAACCGATATATCCCATACCGGCTTTAAGGCCGCCGATGAGTTGGAGAATACTGGCGGAAAGAGAACCCCGGAAAGGAACCCTACCCTCTATTCCTTCGGGAACCATCTTCAACGGTCCTTCTATGTCATCCTGATAATACCGGTCACGGCTGCCCATTTTCATGGCTTCGAGAGAACCCATACCGCGATAGACTTTATAGCTTCGTCCCTGAAATAAAATTGTTTCTCCCGGACTTTCTTCCGTTCCGGCAAATAAACCACCGATCATGACACAGTTCGCGCCTGCGCCAATGGCTTTGACGATATCTCCGGAATATTTTATGCCGCCATCGGCAATGACGGGAATGCCTTTTTTCGAAGCAATTTTATAGGCGTCTCTGATGGCCGAGATTTGAGCCACACCTACACCGGCTATGATACGGGTGGTGCAAATGGAACCGGGGCCGACTCCCACCTTAACCGCATCTACTCCGGCATCTATCAGGGCCTTGGCGCCTGCCGCCGTTGCCACGTTTCCGGCGATTAGTTCACATTTGGGGAAATTTGATTTTGTTGCTTTAATGGCTTTCAGCACTCCTTCGGAATGTCCATGGGATGTATCGATAGCGATGACATCAACTCCCGCGGCAAGTAATGCTTCAACCCGGGCTTCCCGATCGATAATTCCCACGGCCGCGCCGACACGCAGTCTTCCCAGGGAATCTTTGCAGGCGTTGGGGTACTTGCGTATCTTTTCGATATCTTTAATTGTAATCAAACCTTTCAGCCGGTATTCATCGTCTACAACAAGCAATTTTTCAATTCTATGTTGATGAAGCAGTTTTTTGGATTCTTCCAGGGAAATGCTGGAAGACACCGTCACCAGATTTTTTTTCGTCATGACATTGGAAACAGGTTGATCCAAATTTTCTTCAAAACGTAAATCACGATTGGTAAGAATTCCGACAAGCTTTCCTTTCTTGACGACGGGTACACCGGATATGGAATATTGATTCATCAGTTTCAAAGCATCACTGACTTTGCGGTCGGGTTCGATGGTGATCGGATCAACAACCATTCCGCTTTCCGATTTTTTGACTTTGTCCACTTCAATCGATTGCTGTTCTATGCTCATGTTGCGGTGGATGATGCCCATACCGCCTTCCTGAGCCATGCAGATGGCCGTTTGTGATTCTGTCACCGTATCCATGGCAGCGGAAACAATCGGAATGTTCAAAGATATATTCTTTGTCAAGAATGTCGATGGATTGACATCTCGCGGTAAAACGTTGGATGCCGCTGGAACCAGCAGCACATCATCAAATGTTAAAGATTCTTTTATTGTGTCATCAAGCATTGTTTCCTCCACGTGAAATTATAAAACCTGGTTGCTGTTGATCACGGGTATGAACTTCCAAGAAAAGCCGACTTATGTCATACCCTCTGCTATGCGGAATAATTCTCCAATCCGATTTATCGGGATTGGAGAATTCGACTTACGTTTTACGATAGTTCCGCTTGTCTCATTACGACTTACTCATTTCAGTACACTAGGCTTCTGAAATTTGAGTGTGATGAATAAAATATTTTTCGCCGTTTAAAGGAATAAAAAAACCGGATCCGTTTTCAGATGGTTCTATAAATTCAGCAAGCTGATAATAACTCTTACGGGAAAACCGCGCGGTAAATTTACCATTTTTTACTCCACAATATAAAACATTATCCTTCCCTGAATGTAAAGAACTCATTTCCAGAATTTCGCAACAGTCGTCATTAAGAAGAATTTCAATTTGTTCATGACCCTCTTTGGAATTTTTTGTTTTATAGACTGCTATAACAACAAAAGCGGTGTCTTCTACGTCAATGTAACAGCGTTCCGGTCCGAGTTCAATGAGATATCGTCCGCCTTCATCCAGTTTTAAATTTTCAAAAAAAATGCTGAGTATTTCTTTACGGAACATGTGGGCGCCTTTATAATACCAGACACCTTCTTTGTCTATTTTGATATCAAAGTTATCCATCTTTAAAAACTTTTTCTACTGTCGAGTAATATCGTTACGGGACCATTGTTGACAAGTTCTATTTTCATCATTTCCTGAAATTTTCCCGCTGCCACATGACTTATTTTATCTTTTGCCTGTCTTAGAAAATACTCATAAATTTCATTGGCTTTTTGTGGTTCTTCAGCCAAGATGAAGGAAGGACGTCTTCCCTTAACGCAATTTCCCAGTAATGTAAATTGAGAGACAACCATCATATCTCCTTTGACGTCCAACAGAGATTTGTTCATCTTATCGTGTTCATCTTCAAAAATACGCAAATTTATAGATTTTTCCAGTATATAATCCGCGTCTGACTTATTATCATCCTTGGCGACTCCCAAGAAAATAAGCATCCCCCCGTTGATAGAAGATAATTCCTGATGATTGATTTTGACACAGGCATTGTCGACTCTCTGAATAACTGCACGCATTGGGAATACCTTTAAAAATTCCTGTATCTCTAGCAATAAATTTCCCCGCATTCAAGCAATTTCTCTTATAAAATAATAAATTGAATAAATTTAAGCTAGTTCAATTTTCCTTGACAGGCTTAATTTTTGTTGTTAAGGACACGCCGGTTTAAATTTTTATGGGCGTTTGTGAAAGAATTCAAATAATAATTTCCTTTCAATGTCTATAAACTATAATTATTATAGGGGGTTACTAAATGATTTGTAAGACAGTTAAAGCGGGATTTGAATGCGCTTTTATGACTAAAAATGGTTGCGGTTTTGTTAACGGAATTTGTGCAACTGTCGTAGATAAGTGTGAAGGATGCGGAAAAATCATTGATTATGAATCGGGTAAGTATTGCAGGGTTTATACTGACCCGGCGAGTAAATGGCTCAACGGGAGATGCCCGACCGCGACGCATGTGAAACTGGAAATAAAAGAAACGCAGAAGATAAACCCACTTAAAGCGTCGAAGAGAGCAAGCAAAAAGGCTTAACACAATCCCCGCATTGATAGCATAATAAAAAGCCGGCTGATAAAAGCCGGCTTTTTATATGTCAACTGACGAGCTGTTTAATTTGTTGTAATTCCTGTTTTATGCGCAACAGAAATAACTTTTGTTTTTCGTTGTCTTTTTCCCCGGGCTCATCATTACTTCGCAGCTTATGAAGCTGCTTTTTCGCACCGTCAATCGTAAAACGTTGCGAGTAAAGCAGATTTTTGATTGTTAATAATTCGTGAACGTCTTTCTTTCTGTATAATCGTTGCGCGGTTTTTGTTCGGACAGGATTTACAGTTTTGAATTCAGTCTCCCAATACCTGATGACGTAAGGCTCGACGTTCAGTATTTTACTTACTTCACCAATGCGAAAATACGCCTTATCGGGAATTATCGTTTCCATTCAGGTCCCTATAATATAACGAATTCATTAAACGGCAAAATCATTATGATTCATTCATTGAATAAAATATTTTTACCGTTGGATTTACAACTATTTAATTCAGAGCTTTTCGCAGAACCTGTGAAGATTTAAAAGTCAGCACTCTCCTGGCTGTGATGGAAATTTCCTGCCCGGTCTGTGGATTGCGGCCACGTCGCGCTCTTTTTTCTTTGACCATGAAGTTGCCGAAACCGGAAATCTTGACCCTCTCCCCTTTGGCCAGACAATCCTTGATAAGGTCAAAAACAGACTCGACGATATCTGAAGAATCTTTTTTGGAAAACCCGAGCTTCTCATGAACGTTCTGAATAATATCAATTTTCGTCATATTTTTTTACCTCCATTTTAACTTTATTATTATTTGTCTTATGATCTTATTTTTGCACCTGTCAACTGAACAGTCTTTTGCACGAGTCTTTCATGAATGTTACTTATTTCTTCATCAGTCAGCGTTCTATCAGCGGCACGGTAAGAAAAACGCAACCCCAAGCTTTTTGTTCCTTCCGGAATTCCCTTTCCTTTATATACATCAAAAACAATAACATTTTCAAGTAAATCTTCTTGCTGCTGCCAAACGGTATTGATCATTTGATCCGCTTCGATCATCTCTGGAATAACAAAGGCCGCGTCCCGCGTTACCGCCGGATATTTTGAGAGCTCATGATAGATTATCCTGTTTTCTTTATAAGCGGTTGTTAAAATATCCAGATTAATTTCAAATACATAAACACTATTTATGAAATTATATTTTTCCGTGATATCGGGATGCAGTTCCCCTGCAAGACCGATTGTTTTTTCATCTAAAATGATTTTGCATGATTTTCCCGGATGCAAGAACGACTCATTGACCAAAGAAATATACTTGCAATGGTTGATTTTCAAATCATAGAAAACATTTTCCAGACAACCTTTTAAAGTATAAAAGTCAGCGGTTTTACCTGAACTCCAAAAATCATCCGTAATGTTTCCCGTGATAAGTCCTGCAAGAATGTTATCTTCTTGAGGCAGTTCTCCGTCTTTACGGTTAATAAAAATTCTTCCTATTTCAAATATTTTTAAATCGGATGAACCGTTATTTACGTTTCTATTGAGTGTATCCAGCAAACCATAAATCATGGTTGTACGCATGGCAGAAAGCTCTTCACCCAGGGGATTATGAATCTTGACAAAGTTCCGTCTTGGATCATTTTCCGGCAAAGAAAGAATATCAACAGCCAGTGGTGTCCCAAAACTATAATTGACAACTTCCGTAAATCCACTGCCGACCATTAATTGTCTCAATTTTTCTTCCAGTTCCAGACGGGGTATCAAATCCATTTCCATAACGGATACTTTCGGCAACGTAAGCGGTACTTTGTCAAATCCATAAAGCCTGATAATTTCTTCAATAAGATCCACTTCCCTCAAAATATCGACGCGACACGTAGGCGGCGTCACAAGATATCTCCCCTTCCCGTCCGGTTTCACAATCATGCCTATTTGTCGCAATATCCGAACAACATTTTTGGCGTCTACGGGAGTCCCTATGAGTTGATGTATGCGTTCCAAACGCAAGGGGATGTTTTGGGGAGAAAAAACTTTTTGCGGATATTCATCGATATAATTTTTGCAGATGGCACCTCCGGAAAGATCCGCAATAAGTTGCGCCGCGCGGTTAAGAGCGTTGACTACCCCTTCCGGATCAATGCCCCGTTCAAAACGAAAAGCGGCATCCGTTGGCATCCCTAATTTGCGCGCTGAACGGCGTATGGATGCAGGAGTGAAGTATGCGCTTTCCAGAAGAATTTGCTGGGTATCTTCTTTGACTTCCGAATTGAGCCCTCCCATGATTCCACCGATGGCTACAGGTTTGACTCCGTCACAAATCAATAATGTATTGGAAGGAAGAATGCGGCTTTTGCCATCCAGAGATATAAATTCTTCATTGTCTTTTGATTTGCGGACGACGATGCGTCCTTCTTCCAGAAAGCGAAAGTCAAAAGCGTGCAGGGGTTGTCCCATTTCCAGCATGACAAAATTAGTGACATCAACAATATTGTTTATCGCGCGCATTCCGGCAGCTTCCAATCTGTTTTTCAGCCAGATGGGAGATGGACCTATTTTAACATTTTTAATCATTCGAGCCGTGTAACGGGGACAAAGATCAGCATCTATTATTTTTACCGATGTGAGAGAATGGATGTCTTCAGCTTTTTCTTTGATCTTGATGGACGGCCGCTTCATTTTTTTCCCGGTGATAGCTGCCACTTCCCGCGCAATGCCTATCATGCTCAAACAGTCGGAACGATTCGGCGTAACATTGACGTTCAATACGGTGTCTTCTATATCCAGCGATGATTCAAGCGGTAATCCAAGAGGCAAATCAGCCGGGAGATGCATAATGCCCGATGCATCATCTCCTATTTCCAGCTCCGCCGAAGAACACAACATGCCATCTGATTTCTCGCCGCGTAATACGGATGATTTGATCGTATAACCGCCGGGAATTACAGCACCGATTTTTGCCAGTGGAACAATGTCTCCTGATACGATATTCTTTGCGCCGCAAACAATAGGATAGGTTTGTGTCCCATCATGGACGTCACACAAAGACAGGCGATCAGCCGAAGGATGCGGCTTTACAGACAAGATTATGGCGACAACAACGCCGCTGAATTTAGGAGCGATCGTTTTGATCTCATCGACTTCCAAGCCTGTCATGGTCAGCTGATGAGCCAGCTCGTTGGACGTTAGATCGATATCAATATAATCTTTAAGCCATCTGAGACTTACCAGCATAAAGCAATGCTTCTCCTAAAATTGTTTAAGAAAACGGATATCATTTTCAAAGAATAAACGGATATCGGAGATCCCGTACTTCAACATGGCGATACGTTCCAGACCAAGACCAAAAGCAAACCCGGTATATTCTTCCGGATCATAATTTACATACTGAAAAACGGCAGGGTCAACCATGCCGGAGCCCAGTATTTCCAGCCATCCGCTTTGTCCGCAAATCCGGCAACCGTTTCCTCCGCACATAACGCAACGAATATCAACTTCCGCCGATGGTTCTGTAAACGGAAAAAAGCTTGGTCGAAAACGCAACACGGTATTTTCTCCGAAAATATTTTTTAGAAATGCCGTAAGAATTCCCTTGAGATCGCCGAAAGTCACTCCCTTGTCCACCATCAGCCCTTCAATCTGGTGAAACATCGGAGTATGGGATACGTCAGAGTCGCGTCGATAAACCTTTCCGGGAGACAAAATTCTCAAAGGGGGACGAATTTTTTCCATGACTCTAACCTGCACCGGCGACGTATGTGTACGAAGGACTATATTGTCGTCAATGTAAAAAGTATCCTGCATATCTCTAGCCGGGTGATCCCTGGGAATATTCAGCGCTTCAAAGTTATAATAATCCAGCTCTATTTCCGGACCTTCCACAATGGAAAAACCGAAAGAAGCAAACACAGAACATATTTCTCTGCGTATCTGAACCACGGGGTGAATCCGTCCTCGCTTTATCCAGTTTCCCGGTAACGTGACGTCTGTTTTTTCTTTTAATACAATTTCTTCTTTAATCTTTTCCGATTGTTTTTGGATCGCTTCATCAATTTTTGCATTGAGAGAGTTCTTCAATTCATTGCATAGCTTTCCGAATAATGGTTTTTCATCATCGGAAAGTCGGGCAATATTTCTTAAAAGACCGGTTAAAAGTCCTTTTCTGCCGAGATATTTTGTTTTGATATTTAAAAACTGATCTTCGGTTTTTGCCGTACTCAATTCGGCAAGGGCATTTTTTTCAAGATCCTGAAGCTCACTCATCATGCCGATTACTTGCCTTTAGCCAATGCCACAATGTGAGCGAAACCCTGTGGATCGTTTACGGCCAGTTCCGCAAGTATCTTACGGTCTAACGCGACGTCGGATTTTTTCATGCCGTCTATCAAACGACTGTATGATATATCGTTGATGCTGGCGGCGGCACTAATACGCGCTATCCACAGTTGACGAAATTCTCTTTTTCTCGCCCGGCGATCGCGATAAGCATATTTCATTGCCTTGTTGACCGCTTCCGTTGCGGTTCTCAACAAGCGACTGCGGGCGCCAAAGAATCCTTTGGCAAGTTTTAATACCTTTCTTCTTCTTTTACGAGCATTAACGCTCCTTTTGATCCTGGACATTTTTCATTTCTCCTGATTTTCATCGATGCTTATTTATTCCAATTCTTTATAGATACGGAATAAGTTTTCTAATCTCTTTATAGTTTGCGGAATCAACCAGAGTTGATTGCCTTAAAGTCCTTTTTCTCTTTGTCGTTTTTTTTGTCAGGATATGGCTGGCGAATGCTTTGCTGCGCTTGATTTTACCCTTGGCTGTCAGCGAAAACCGTTTTGCCGCTCCTCTGTGCGTTTTTAATTTTGGCATGTGTTTCCCTTTCTTTGCTTATTGTTTTTTGGGTGAAAAAATCATCACCATGTTTCGACCTTCCAGGCGTGGCTCTTGATCAATGATACATTCGTTGGCCAACTCGTCCCTTATTTTTCCCATTAATTTTCTGCCGATATCTGTAAAAGCTATCTCTCTTCCTCTGAACATCATCGATACTTTTACCTTATCGTGATTGCTTAAAAACTTTCTAATGTGTTTCATTTTAACCTGCACATCGTGTTCTTCGGTCTTTGGTTTCAGTTTAATTTCTTTAACCTGGATTGTTGTCTGGCTTTTTTTAGCGTCGTGCAGTTTTTTGTTCTGCTTATATCGATACTTGCCGTAATCCATTATTTTACAAACGGGTACATCGGAAGACGACGAAACTTCCACTAAATCCAAACCTGCTTCATCCGCCTTGGCTAAAGCTTCCTCAAACGTTATGATACCCAGTTGCGTTCCTTCTTCACTGATGACGCGAACCGTGGCAGATTTTATTTCCCTATTGATTTTTAAATCCTTAACTATATGTCACCTCCTGCAAATAAAATTTATTTCAAACCATTCAATTTATTGTTTTTTTGCGCATAGATCCTGCAATAACGCAATAAATTTATCAACAGGCATCGATCCCATATTTTGGCCGTCACGCATGCGGGGAGCAACCGCCCCGGCTTCCACTTCTTTATCGCCAATGACCAGCATATAGGGAATTTTCTGCATTTGCGCCTGGCGAATCTTGTATCCTAATTTTTCGTTTTCAAAATATCTTTCCGAGCGAATACCCGCCTCGATGAATTTATGGTGAACGGTTTCGGCATAGGGGATATGTTTGTCCGTCACCGTCAGTAAAGTACACTGAACCGGCGAAAGCCAGACGGGAAATGCTCCCGCGTAATGTTCAATCAACACGCCCATGAAGCGTTCAATCGCTCCCAGAATCACCCTATGCAGCATGACCGGACGATGCTTTTCTCCGTCAGCGCCAATATAACTCAGATCGAATCTTTCAGGCAGCGTAAAGTCACACTGAATGGTTGCGCACTGCCATTTTCTTTTCAAGGCGTCTTTTAATTTAAAGTCAATTTTCGGACCGTAAAAAGCTCCATCGCCTTGATTCACTTCATAACGCATATGACTGTCCTTGAGGGCGCTTTCCAGAGCCATCGTTGCCAGATTCCAGTCTTCATCGGAACCGATTGATTTCTCCGGCCTGGTACTCAATTCGACTTCAAATTCGAAACCAAAAATACTCATCGCATCGTTGACAAAATCGGCAATGGCGCGAATTTCCGAGTTTAACTGTTCCGGGGTGCAAAGGATGTGTGCGTCATCCTGCGTAAACTGTCTGACCCTCATCAAGCCATGCAAGACACCGGTTTTTTCATGTCGATGAACCGTGCCCAATTCAAAATAGCGCAGGGGCAAGTCCCGATAACTTCTAATCTTTGATTTGTAAATCAACATGTGTGAAAGACAATTCATCGGTTTGATGCCGTAAATTTGTTCATCCACCTCGGTAAAATACATATTTTCGCGGTAATGATCAAAATGGCCTGATTTTTTCCAGAGATCAACTTTAAGAATCTGCGGCCCCATGACCATATCATAACCGCGTTTCAGGTGTTCCTTCCTTTCCCAATCTTCAATGAGATAGCGCAGCATCATTCCCTTGGGATGGAATATGATCAGCCCTGCGCCTGCCTCTTCATTGACCTGAAAGAGATCAAGTTCTCTTCCCAGCCGGCGATGATCTCTTTTTTTCGCTTCTTCCAGTAAATTCAAATATTCATGGAGTTCAAGCTCGTTGGCAAATCCGGTGCCGTAAATCCGTTGTAACATTTGATTATTTTCATTGCCGCGCCAGTACGCTCCCGCAACACTCAAAAGCTTGAAAGCTTTTATTCTTCCCGTTGAGGGTATGTGCGGTCCCCGGCACAAATCAATATAGGCTCCCTGTTGATAAATGCTGACGTCTTTGATTTCTGCGGGCAAATCATTGATTAATTCAACCTTATAACTTTCACCTCTATTTTCAAATAACTTGATTGCCGCTTCACGAGTCAGTTCTTTCCGTATGAATGGATTATCCTCTGCAATAATCTCTTTCATTCTTTTTTCAATTTTCGGAAAGTCCTCCATGGTAAAAGGTTCTTTATATTCAAAATCATAGTAAAAGCCGTCTTCAATGGAGGGTCCGATGCTTACTTTGGCGCCGGGAAAAACCTCCTGCACGGCCTGAGCCATGACGTGAGATATACTGTGACGCAAGATAGACAGACCTTCGCTTGAGGATACGTCTATTAAATCAAGTTTCGAATTATCCGTGATGGGATAGCTTAAATCGACGGGCATCTTATTGACTTTTACCGCGACTAGATAAGATAACGTTTCCTTTTTCCATTCTTTTATCGCATCAAGTGCAGAAATTCCTGCCTTGAACAAAAGTTCCTTGTTATCCGGGAAAATAATTTTTATATCCATAACTTATATAGTTCTCAGTTAATTTTAAAAGGGCATCCCTGTAATGCTGATGCCCTCAAAGTGTATATAATTTAAGACATTCTTCTTTAAATTAAAATGGTAGGCAAGCAGGGATTTGAACCCTGGACATCCACCGCGTCAGGATGGCGCTCTCCCCCTGAGCTACTTGCCTACAAAATAACATCGCAATTTCGAGGTGGCTTAATACCAGCAAATTGCACCGATGTCAAGCTAAATATCTTATATATTAGCTTATTTATCTGATGAACGGTTCAGAATGTTTATCCCTTTAAATATATAAACCAGGCCGGAAAGAATGGTGAATAAAGCCGTCAACCAGGAAAGACATCTAAGCAGTTGAGAGTAATCGATGGCATCAAAAGTAAACGACTTTAGAAAAAGCGCTAAAAATAAGGTGCCTATTTGTAATGCCGTGGTTATCTTGCTGATAAAAACCGGTTTTATTTCATAGGGTACTGACATCATCGATAGCGTCATGATTCCCATGAGAATGATTAAATCTCTGCTAATGACAATGACAGTCAGCCAACTGGGAATCAAACCGAAAATCGACAGGGATATAAAACCGGTTGATAAGAGTATTTTATCAGCCAGAGGATCAAGAAAAGCGCCGAGTTGGGTTTGCTTATTGAGTATTCTGGCCAGCATTCCGTCCAACGCATCCGTTATCCCGGCAAAAGTAAAGACAATGAGAGCCTGGCCGTATTCACCCTGAATTAAAAATATGATTATGACAGGAACAAGAATAATTCTTAATAAAGATAAAAAATTAGGTATGTTCATCATGGTGTTTTTAAAACAGGTTTTCCTATGAGTATTCTTTTGCCATTTCCATTATATCTTAATTTAACTGCTCAGCATGGGGCCGTCCGGAAGCTTTTTGATAATTTTATTAACAACGTCATTGATTAATGTTTCAAAACCGTCACTTAATTTTTTTTTCAGCCTTTTATCGGTAAGGTCGAAATATCTTCTGGTCGATTCGGATTGGGCGTTCCAGAGAATTGTCCCGTTATCGGTGCTGCGCAGTTCGCAGACTACCGTTATTTTTACAGGCAAGTAAAATATTCCGGTTTTATAATTTTCTGTCAAGGAGCAATACATTCCGGCGTCGGCACCTACGGCATCTTTTAGCGCCAGGGGAGGAATGGCACTCGTTCCGCCTGTTTTAGAATCTCCCGGTAAAGATTTCAGTTTGGCATCCATCTCGTCCAACGATATTTTCGAATATCCTTTAAAATAGATTTCATCAAAAAGCTTTAAACGTAATACGTTAGACGCTTTGCTTTCAGAATCATTGCTTTCTATTGGAAGGATGGCAATAAATTGAGCATTAATTTTGTCAGAACCGTTTTTGCTCACCACAGTTTGAGAGTTGTTGAAACAACCCATAATCATGAATATCATGGTGATGAACAAAAGGCTGAATTTCAGAAAGGTCATGATTTTCTCTCTTTATATATAAAGTAATTACTTTGAGTCATATTCAAAAAACGTGACCCCATCACGTTCTGTTTCTTGAAGAAATAAAATTTTAAAGATTAATTGATAATGCAAGAAGTTTATCAGTCAAACGATAAATTCATTATGATTCAGCAGTATTATTTTTCTTTAATTTTTCAATTTCTTCTTTAATGATTCTCTCCGCTATTTCAGGAAACATTTTACGCGTTATGCTTTCGACGATTCTTTCAACCCTTTGCAAAATATCTTCGTATCTTTTTTTGTCTAATTGATTCTCATCAATGATATCAACCAAATTGTATACTTCTTCATTCAGTTGAGAATCATTTTCGTAACCTCTTCCGTCAACAACAATGACTTCCTGATGGTTGCTGTTATTCTCTGCTTCTACTTCGTCCGTCAAATTATGTACTTTTCTATTTTCATGATCTATGGAATTCGCATTCACATGAATCTCCCCATTTTTTTTACCCGATAAAGTGCATAAATTTTTATAAAGATTTTTTCGAATAGTTATCACAGAGCATAAAACAGTTCAAGATATATATCATATTATTTCGACATAAAAATTATGCATCCAATCGATTTTTATGATTGACATCCTGGCCTTCTTTCATGTTAAATGCACAATATTAGAAGATCATTCTGAACAAAAGAGCCTATGAAAAGAATATTAATTACCGGTGGATCTGGTTTTTTAGGTTCTCACCTATGTAAAAAGCTTTTAGAAGAAGGCAACCATGTCATTTGTCTGGATAATTTTCTTACCGGCGATAAAAACAATATTGCTCCTCTCCTGGAAAAAAATAATTTTGAATTAATTCATCACGACATCATTCATCCTATCTATCTGGATGTTGAAGAAATATATAACCTTGCCTGTCCGGCATCCCCCGTACATTACCAGAACAATCCCATCAAAACCATCAAGACCAATGTATTGGGCGTGATAAACGTTCTTGGTATTGCCAAAAGAACCAAAGCAAAAATACTTCAGGCCTCTACGTCAGAAATATACGGCGATCCCGAAGTGCATCCGCAAAAAGAATCCTACTGGGGGAAAGTCAATCCGATAGGAATCCGCAGTTGTTATGATGAAGGAAAAAGAGCGGCAGAGTGTCTGATGATGGATTACCGGCGGCAAAACGGCGTTCGTATAAAAATAGCCCGCATCTTTAATACCTATGGGCCGCGGATGTCGATCCATGACGGCCGCGTTGTAAGCAATTTTATTATCCAGGCCCTCCAGAATAAAAATATCACGGTCTATGGCGATGGCTCACAAACCAGATCGTTCTGTTACGTGGATGATATGATTGACGGGCTGACCGGAATGATGAATTCCGAAGATAATTTTTACGGTCCGGTCAACATCGGTAATCCTGTAGAATTTACCATTCTGCAGTTGGCAGAAAAAGTAATCGCTTTGACCAGCAGCCACTCCCGCATTGAATATCTTCCTTTGCCTGAAGATGATCCTCTTCAACGCAGGCCGGATATCATTCTTGCCCAAGAGAAACTGGGGTGGATTCCCAGAATTCATCTGGAAGAAGGTTTGGCAAAAACCATTGACTATTTCCGTGTCGCATTAAAAGCATGATATACACATCGAGGAGCCCGAATAAAATGAAATTTAAAAAGAAAATACTCTGTATCGGAGCCGGTTATGTAGGCGGTCCTTCCATGGCTATGATCGCACACAAATGCCCGGATTATCGCATTACAGTCGTGGATATTAATTCAGAAAGAATTGATGCCTGGAATTCTCCCCATCTGCCGGTCTACGAACCTGGCCTCGATAAAATCGTAAAAAAATGCCGGGGAAAAAACTTATTTTTCAGCAAAGATATAGAAAATCAGATTAAAGAAAATGACTTAATTTTTGTCAGTGTCAACACGCCGACAAAAACATATGGCGCCGGCGCCGATATGGCCGCCGACTTGCAATATTTGGAAAAAACAGCCCGTCAGATTTTAAAATATTCTCATTCCTCAAAAATTGTAATCGAAAAAAGCACCTTGCCGGTCAAAACGGCTCTCGCCATGGAGAAAATTCTATCTTCCGCAAAAGGAAAAATTAAATTCGACGTTCTTTCCAATCCGGAATTTATGGCGGAGGGCACGGCGATGAATGATCTGGAGAACCCCGATCGTGTTCTCATCGGTTCCCGTGAAACAAAAAGCGGATTAAAAGCAAGAGCCCGATTAGTAGAAATTTATGCCCGATGGGTTCCGCCTGAAAAAATCATCACGTCCAACATCTGGAGCAGCGAGCTGTCAAAATTAGTCGCCAACGCTTTTTTAGCTCAGCGCGTATCTTCCATCAATTCCATTTCTGCTTTATGCGAAAAAACAGATGCTGATATCGTTGAAGTCGCCAAAGCGGTGGGCCTGGATAGCAGAATCGGCGACAAATTTCTCAGAGCGGGTATCGGGTTTGGCGGTTCCTGTTTTAAAAAGGATATTTTAAATCTTGTTTATCTCTGCCATTATTATGGACTGCGGGAGGTGGCCTCTTACTGGGAAAATATCATCAAGATTAATCAATATCAGCAGGATCGTTTTATTGCCAATATTCTTCACGCCATGTTCGGAACATTGGCCGGCAAAAAAATATGTATTCTGGGTTTCGCATTTAAAGCAGACACAAGCGACACGCGAGAAAGCCCGGCAATTTACATTTCTCAAAAACTTCTGACCGAACAGGCGGAACTAACCATCTCCGATCCGAAAGCGCTGAAAAACGCGGCCATTGACCTTGCCGGGGTCAAGGGAAAGATAACCTATATTGACGATCCTTATAAAGCGGCAGCCGGTTGTCACGCACTGGTGATTTTAACCGATTGGGACGTGTATCGGAGACTTGATTACAGGAAAATATACCGTTCCATGACGAAGCCTGCTTTTCTTTTCGACGGACGGAATGTCGTTGATTATAAAAAATGTCATGCCATAGGATTTAATATATACACGATCGGGAAGCAGGCTTTAACGCATTTCTAACGTCGAATGCTCATGGGATATCGATATAGTCCGAATCAACTTTGGCGGTGAAATCGTTTCGCTCGTTTTTCCGATGATCAGAGACTTTCATGAAATAAAATCAAAAGCGTTTTTAATCAACTTAATGTCCTGGTTTGGACCGGACATGGTTACGGCCACCACATCAAACCGTGCGTTCACGTCTAAAAGATGTTTCGCTTGTAAATAATATAACGCCACCTGGGATATTTTTCTTTGCTTTTTCATCCCCACCGCCTGCTCCGGATATCCCAGTTCTTCTGATTTTCTTGTTTTGACTTCAATAAAAACATATTCACCGCTTTCTAGGGCGATAAGATCTATTTCCCCAAGCGCGCAGCGGAAATTAGTTTCTAAAATGCGGTAACCTTTTTTCTTAAGAAAAGACACCGCTATTTCTTCGCCTTTTTTTCCCGTAATAATTTTTGTCAGGTTTTTCATTTTAAACAGAAAAATTAAAGGAGGATTGATTTAAGTTTTTAACATGAAATGATTTACGATGAATTTTACAGATACCAAATTCTCTGATGGCGTTGACATGTTCCCTCGTTCCATAGCCCTTGTTTTTTTGAAAATTATACTGAGGAAACTGGCGGTGATACATTTCCATGATCCGGTCACGAGTCACTTTGGCCATAATGGATGCGGCGGCAATGGAAATGCTTAAATTGTCTCCCTTGACCAGAGGCTTTTGCGGGGTAATGATGGGAATGCGATGCAAACCGTCCACCAAAAGAAAGTCAGGAGACGCGGCAAGGTCCAGAACGGCGTCGCGCATTGCCTTTAGCGATGCCTGTAAAATATTGACCCGGTCAATCACATCGGCATCGACCACCCGGATGCCAATGGCCATGGCGTCTTTTTCAATTATTTCGTATAAATTTTCTCTTTTCGTGACGGATAATTTTTTCGAATCGTTTATTTCGGTATAGCAATAATCGGGAGGAAAAATGACCGCCGCGGCAACCACCGGCCCTGCCAAAGGCCCCCTGCCTGCTTCGTCGACTCCGGCAATCAGATGATACCCTTCCCGACGGGCCATTTTTTCAAAAGTATCCATTAAAAACTAAAATCCTTTAGTTTTTTAAAAATGTTAACGCTTCAACAATATGGATGAAAAAAATGCAGTATCAGTAATTTATTGTTTGGATGCGTCCTTAATCCTTGCTTTTTTACCTCTTAAATTTCTCAGATAATAAAGACGGGATCTGCGCACTTTGCCTCTGCTGATAACTTCAATCTGGTCAATGATCGGAGAATGCAAAGGAAATGTTCTTTCCACACCAACGCCGTAGGAAATTTTCCTGACCGTAAAATTTGCACGGCTATTACCGCTTCTTTTGCGAATGACAACTCCCTCAAAAGCCTGTATTCTCTGCTTCTGTCCTTCAATAATTCTAACGTGAACTTTTACGGTATCACCGGTTTTGAAACCGGGAATGTCAGCTCTCATTTGTTCTTTTTCTACCATGTCTACCACATTCATATATTCTTCCTCCCGCTATGATTGCTTTTTCAAAATATTAAACACCCATAATTTTGTCCATAATAATGGCCACGGCCGAGCGCACCGCCAGATGATTATAACCGGCATGCCCCCTGATAGGCTCCAGTTTAAAATCAGATTCATTGACAATTTCATCTGCTAATCCGGAACCCGTGCCGAACATTAAAAGATAAGGTTCCTGATTGTTTCGCAATATCTTTTTCAATTCGGTAAATTTTAAAATATCCCCTGTAAAATTCGCTCCGGTGACAATCGTTTTCGGCCTGCAACCGCTTTTTTTGCTAACATCACCAATGACGTCCTTTAATTCCGCTATAACATGAATCAATTCAAAAGCATTCTTTCGGAATTGATTGTAATCTGCCCCGTACCCTTTATGCCAGTGGTCGATGATCTCCTGTGCCAGATGGCGCTGCTCTTCAACGGGGTTAACAATATAAAATCCGCTTGCAGAATACGTTTTGGCGATTCTGGCAATGTCGTGAATGTCCATATTGGCAATTGAAGTCGTTACAACCCTTCGATCTTTATTATATACCGGATAATGTAAAAGAGCGATATAAAGCATTAAAGCTTTTCCATTTAAAACAAAACGATCCTAATTCATTCGGCGCAAACCCATACATTAAATATTTCTTAAAATCAAGATTTTATTCTTCTTTGATTTCATTTAGCATTTTCCTGTCTTCCGCTGAAAGCCTGGTTTTCTTCAATAAATCCGGTCTTCTCTGATACGTTTTCCTGAGCGATTCTTTTTTCCGCCAACGTTCGATTTCAGCATGATTTCCGCAAAGCAGGACATCCGGCACTTTCCAACCTTTATAATCCGCCGGTCTTGTGTACTGGGGATATTCCAACAGGTGCTGTGAAAACGTTTCGCTGAGTTTTGAATCCGGATTTCCCAGAAAATCAGGAAGTAAACGGGAAACGGCATCGATTAAAACCATAGCCGCCAGTTCTCCGCCGGTTAAAATATAATCCCCTATGGATATTTCCCTGTCCACCAGATGTTCTCTTATTCTTTCATCAACCCCTTCATAGCGACCGCAAAGAATGATGATCCGCTGTTTCCCGCAAAGTTCTGCCGCCATTTGCTGATTGAAAACTTCTCCCTGGGGAGTCATCAAAATGACGGTGGCGTCTTCGTGATCATCCTTCCTGATGGCGGATAAAGCCTTTTCCACCGGTTCCAATTTCATGACCATGCCACACCCGCCTCCGTACGGCGCGTCATCGGTCATTTTGTGTTTATCATACGCCCAGTCGCGTATGTCATACAATGAAATATCGATAATGCCTTTTTCCCGGGCTTTTTTTAACAGGCTAAAACCGAGCGGCGATGAAAACATCTCTGGAAAAATGGAAAGGATATCAAATTTGATCACGGTTACAATCCGTCTGGTATTTTTACGGTCATCCGTCGTTGATTGACGTCTATCTTCCTGATGACATGAGATACTGCGGGAAGAAGTATTTCTTTATTTTTCCCGCGACAGACATAAACATCATTACTGCCCGTGGGGAAAATAGACTCTATTTTGCCCAGGCATTGCCCTTCTTCATTATAAACATCCAAACCGATAATGTCGTGAACGTAATATTCTCCAGGAGGCAATGCTTGCAGAATATCTTTTGGGAAATAAACTTTAGCTCCAATAAACGCCCTGGCCGAATCCCCATCGTTTATTGCTTCAACTTCAATAAAAAATGCGCTACCGGCCATTTCAATTTTTTTTAAGCCAAAACGATTTTTTTGCCCGGGAATTTTTTCAATATAAATAAAATCAGGTTTTAAAAAATGACTTGCGGTCTCCAAAAACGACAAAACCTTCATGCATCCCCGGAGACCGCGAATCTTTACAATCTCTCCAGCTTCAAAGAGATCCATTGTATATCTATTCAATTATTTCTAAAACAGCCCGCTTATGAGCCTTGGCCGATGCGGCGCTTAAAATCATCCGGATAGCCTTGGCGGTTCTGCCCTGCTTGCCGATGACCTTGCCCAAATCTTCTTTGGCCACACGCAGTTCAATAACAGATGTTTGTTCGCCGATTACTTCAGTTACTTCAACCTTATCCGGGAAATCTACCAAAGCCTGAGATATATACTTGATCAATTCTTTCATCGTCATAACCTCCGCTGAGTTTAATGAATTCTATTTAGAAATAATTTTTTCAATAACAGATTGCTTTTAAATAAATTGTGGCTCAAATTAAAACATTTATTTGATCTTGGCTTCTATACCCTTTGTCTTCAGCAAATTAGCTACTGTCAGAGTTGCCTTGGCACCCTTGGACAACCATTTACGAACACGATCTTCCTTTACAATAACCTCTGCCGGATTCTTCTTTGGATCATAATTGCCCAGAATTTCCAGAAATCTGCCATCACGCGGAAAATCAGTATCAGCCGCCACAATTCGATAAAAAGGTTTGCCTTTGGCACCCATCCGAGTCAGTCTAATTTTAACACCCATCGATTTTAAATAATACCTCCTTCAATTAAATTTTTTGGAATGCATTTAATTTATCATAATTCCCCAAATATTAAAAGGGAAAATTCCTCATTAAAGATTTTATCCCATCTTTTTTACTAAATTTTTTCATCATTTTCCTTATTTCCACATAATTTTTCAATAAAAGATTAACATCCTGCACGGATGTCCCGCTCCCCAAGGCTATTCTTTTACGCCGTCGTCCGTCAATCATTAAATAATTATAACGTTCTTCCCGGGTCATGGAATCTATAATGGCTGTAATTTTAACAAGTTGTTTATCATCAGGCTCAAGATCTTTAAGGGACTTCATTTTCCCCAATCCGGGAATCATACCCAGAATATCCTTGATGGATCCCATTTTCTTTATTTGAGCCAGTTGATTGCGGAAATCTTCCAGAGTGAAACTGTTCTTTTTAATGCTTTTCTCGAGTTCCAGAGCCGCTTTTTGGTCAATATTGGCCTGAGCTTTTTCAACAAGAGTGAGGATGTCACCCATGCCCAGGATCCGGGAGGCCATTCTTGCCGGATGAAAGACTTCCAGATTATCTATCTTTTCACCCATGCCAACAAATTTTATGGGCTTGCCAATAACCGACTTTAGGGACAGCGCACTGCCGCCACGGGCATCGCCATCCATTTTTGTCATAATAACGCCGTCAATCCCGATTAATTCATTGAATTTGGCGCCGACATTCACGGCATCCTGACCGGTCATGGCATCTGCAACATAGATAATTTCAGCGGGATTGACTTTGTTTTTAATCTTCTGAAGTTCTTCCATCAAATGATTATCGATATGCAATCTACCGGCGGTATCAATAATCAGCACCTCATAACCGTTTTTTCGGGCGTCTTCCACGGCCTGAAAACATATTTCCACAGGGTCTTTCAGGCTTTTGTCTTCAAATACCTGTGCGTTGATCTGTTTTCCCAGCAGGGATAACTGTTCGATAGCCGCCGGCCGGTAAACGTCAGCGGATACAAGGCAGACTTTTTTCATTTCCTTTCCTAATAAAAGCGCCAGTTTTGCTGCGGTTGTCGTTTTGCCGCATCCCTGAAGACCGATCAGCATAATAACCGAAGGAATCCGTGCTCCAAATTTGATGCTGGAACTGACGCCACCCATGAGTTCCACCAGCCGGTCATGGACGATTTTTACAATTTGCTGACCGGGTGTGATGCTTTCAAGGACTTCCTTTCCCACAGCTTTGACACGCACGTCTTCAATGAAATCTTTGGCTACTTTGAAATTAACATCCGCCTCCAGTAGGGCCATGCGAATTTCCTTGAGCGACGCATTGACATTTTCTTCCGTCAAAATTCCGCGCCCTTTCAATTTCTTAAAAATATTTTCCAGTTTTTCAGAAAGATTTTCGAACATCATTAAACATCCATATTTTTTAGTTTTCTTTTGCTTTAATCTCTATTTTTTTTATCATGCACTTTGTTTTTGTTTTCGCTGAAATCTTGTTTGCGGCTTTTTGGGCCTGTTCCCTGTCGTTTATATCCGAAACCACCACCCGGTAGAGAACGCCTTTCCCCTTGATGTCTGTTTTAATTATTTTAGGGTGAAAGCCCAGAGAGGCTATTTCCTTATTCATCTTATAGGCTGTTGATTTATCCCTGAGTGAAGCCACCTGTATGATGAATTTGTGCGTGACCACGGAATTTTCATGGTCTGAGGTTACCGCGTTTTTACCTGCAGATACAATTTTTTTCTTTGAATCTGATTGAAGAATTTCCTTTTCTTTCACCGTCTCTTTACCGTCTTTCATCTGCGTTGCGGATTGATTGTATGAAAGAAAGTTATTGGGGGCTGTATTTTCAGTCGGTGTTTCGATATGGAATTTGCCTTGCTGATTTTCATCATCGTTTATGGGAGCGGCACCAACCGGTTTCTTTTCAACAAATGAATCCTCCCTCGCCATGCCCTTTTTGCTGGTTAACGTTTGATGATACGTTAAATCAAGATTTTCTTCAGGTGGCGCTGCCGCTAAATGCTGCGTTTCCGATGAGGGACTGTTCAGTATATCGCCGCGGGAGGCGCTTTGTTGCGCCAATTTTATTTTAGCCGGACGCCAGACCAGCGCCAGCGCTCTTTGCGGAAGTGATGCAATCTTTTCCGGATACGTTTCCATGTTTTGTCCAACAGTCACGCCGAATAAAAAAGACGCACATAAAAATGCGGTCATTCCCATAACAACAATCAATATTCCCGTTTTTCCTATTTTTAATTCAAATTTTTTTTCGTTTCCGGTGGCCATGTATGCTGCTTCTTGCTATATATTATAGAAATTTACTATCCACTATCAACTATTAACCATCCAGTATTCATTATCCTACGTCGCTGCGCTGTTCACTATCCCGCTCCGTTTCGCTGCTAGATATAACAGGGACTCCCTATCCTACGTCGCTGCGCTGTTCACTATCCCGCTCCGCTTCGCTACGGGGATAGTTCGCCTTACGCTTCAAACTTCGCTTCGCTCGTTTTCAGCTTGGCTCACTATCCCGCTCCGCTTCGCTACGGGGATAGTTCGTCCAACAAATTTCAGCGCGCTACGCTTCTGAAATTTGGGTCTCACTACATCCTATCCGGTGCGTTGACGCCTAAAATAATCAAGGCATTTTGCAGGACGATTCTGACCGTTTTGATCAGGAAAAGCCTTGCCCGGGTCAATTTTCCGTCGTCGGAAATTACCTTGTTTTTGTTATAATAGCTATGAAAAACGGCCGCCAGTTCATTCAGATAAAAGGTGATGCGATGGGGCTCCAGGGTTTTGGCCGCGCCGTAAATCATTTCCGGATAGCGCACCAGCATTTTGATTAAATTAATCTCATCAGGCACTTTGAGCAGGAACGGATCAATCTCCGCGTAATCAGGCAGTTCAAACCCCTTTTCCTGAGCCATCCGGATAATACTGCAGATACGGGCATGCGAATACTGCACGTAATAAACAGGATTTTCATTGGATTGCTTTTTGGCCAGTTCCAGGTCAAAATCCAGATGGCTGTCGGAGCGCCGCATTAGAAAATTATAACGGGCGGCATCCCTGCCGACTTCGTCCAGAACCTCCCGCAACGTCACAAATTCACCGGAGCGCGTCGACATCGCGACCGGAACTCCCCCGCGCAGCAGATTAACGAGCTGCACCAAAATTATTTTCAAATCTTCCTTCTTGTAACCCAGGGCCTGAATGCCCGCCCACACACGCGGCATATAGCCGTGATGGTCGGCGCCCCAGATGTCGATAAGCATTTCAAAACCCCGGGAAAACTTGTTTTGATGATAGGCGATATCGGCGGCAAAATACGTGGGTTCGCCGTTTTTACGGATAACGACCCTGTCTTTTTCATCACCAAAGGCAGTCGTTTTGAACCACAGGGTTTCTCCGTCGGAATAAATGAATCCCTCCTTTTGCAGTTTGTCCAAAAGATTGTTCACGCCGTTGTTTTTATAAAGTTCCCGCTCGCTGAAATATTCGTCGAACGCTACGCCGAAATCCTTCAAATCAACCTTGATTTCTTCCAGAATCAAACGGCCGGCGACATCGGTAAAATAAGGGATGGTCTTTTCTTCATCGGCCTGAAGATATTGGTCCCCTTCCCGCTCCCAAATGTCCCGCGCTATCTCTCGGATATAATCCCCCTGATAACAGGTTTCCGGAAATTCAATTTTCTCGCCGGTCAGTTCCCGGTAGCGCAACAGCACGGATTTTCCCAGATTGTTCATCTGGTTTCCGGCGTCATTGATATAGTATTCTTTGAATGCATTATATCCTGCCGTCTTCAAGAGGTTCGTGATGACATCGCCGACAACCGCGCCGCGCGCGTGACCGATATGCAGCGGCCCTGTGGGATTGGCGCTCACGAATTCCACCTGAACTTTTTTCCCCTGTCCCATCGTCAGACAGCCGTACTTTTCTTTCTGTTCATCGATGTTTTTTAACGCTTCAACCCAGACGTCGTTTTTGATAAAGAAGTTGATAAATCCCGGTCCGGCAATTTGTGTCTTTTCGAGAATATTATCCTCATCGGATATGTTGTCCAGAATAATCTGGGCAATTTTTCGAGGATTTTGTTTGACGTGCGACGCCAGAATCATCGCGGCATTGGCGGCGTAATCGCCGTGCTGGGGATTGGCCGGCGGTTCCACTTCCAGATAAGGCAGGCTGAATTCGGGAAACAGGCCTTTCTGCCGGGAAACGTTTAAAGCGTTTTGCATTATTTTTACGATTTTATTTTTCATTTTTCAGTCAATCCATCCATATAAAAAAATGACAAGCAGCTATAGTTATCATTTGCTGCTTGTCACTGCAAGTTTAACTGTTTTTTATTTTTCAGCGTAAACGGTCATCAAAAACGCACGCTCATTCCGCTATATGACGAAAATCACCTCACCGGTCCAAAATACAATCAGGCCCGCAATGATTAAGCCTGCTGGTCCTTTTTCACCGCCTCGTCAATATCGCTGTCTCTAATGGACATGTCGCGCGAATAATCCGGGCAGCGCACGCATCCCTGGGCGTCCGTGGCAACACTGAACCTTTTTTGACAATTTGCTCTCCAGGCGCAGATCGCGCAATATTTCCGTTCTGAACTCATCGGCCCATCCTGCTGGAATTTATTTTTAAAATACTACGTTGCGGTTACGAACATGAACCATCTTCAGGCTCGTAACCTCTATGTGCATTACTACAAAAGAAACCTCTTTTATGTCAAGTCCTTTTAAAAGTTCACCTCTATATGTTATAAACGACGATCTCTCCAGTAAAGGACATTTGTCATATTGGGCGGTTTGGGAGCTTCACCCATCGTTTGTGTCAGAGCCGAAGTTCCCGCTCCACCACTGGCGGTCACATAAATATCCGCGGCGGTGTACCCCGGGCGATAAGACACCAGAACGGAAGAACCAACGCCATGGCCTACATAATCGGTTCTGTTTGCAACAGTATTATTGGCTGCCGCATGAGCATCTGCCGCAGCGGCGGCCGCAGCGGCGGCGAGGTCCATATCGCCCGGATTGGCAGCGGCTAATGCTGCCGCTCTCATATAGGCTTCTATGGCCGCGAGGGCAGTTGCGCTAAGCGTTGCATCCTGCATGCCGATGCCATAAAAACAATTAATTGCATAGAGAAAAGCATCTCCGGCTTCTCCGCAGGCGTTTCCCGTGCCTTGCTCGGGAGTATATGTTGTAAAGTAGAGAATACTGTTGAACAAGGCCATATCGGAAATCATTTTTTCCCCTTGAGGACCGGTGATTGTCGTCCCGTCCGAACGCGTCAGTGAATTGGTGGAAAGATTCATATACCATCCGCGCGCGCTGCTGAAATCAATCAGAGGATCTGACGTAACGTTGGCCAATTGAGACGAGGTATAGGTCGAAGAAAAATTGGTGTCTTCTTTGATTCCATACACCCTGTTTTTTGTCGCGCTGGTGTCCGGATCTGCAGTTGTCGGTTTATAGATGGGATCATAATTTTCGCCTGTGCCGAAATATATCCATATATAACCGTCAGTGTCTTTGGTTGCCACGGGCTGGGTAAATATCTGTTTATGCGTGTTGACGGGAGTAACCATGCCCGACCCTCTTTCCTCATTCGTCGAGCTGAAGAGACGGCTGCCGCTCCAGTTTGACGTATTGCAGGACGTGCAGGGCGATGCCGTGTAGCCGTCCGTTTTTCCGCAATAGGAGCAATACGGATCTTTCGCGCATAGGCGGAAACGCCATATATTGCCTCCCAGGTCTCCCACATAGACCGTATCGACGAATCCGTCATTATCGATGTCAATGGGCAAAGGCGAGGACGCCAAGGAAAAATCCATATACGGACTGGTCGTTGACGTGACCGAGGAGCCGTGCGTAAAACTCCAGATGATGGAGCCATCGCTCAGATCCACGACAAAGAACCCTTTGCCGGAGCTGCCCGTTGCCGGCGTATTGCAGGCGGTCGAGGTTGTTCCGTCGGCTGACAGGCAGGCGGCCGAGCTGTATCCACCTCCGATGAACCCGACCCATTTTTCATTGCCGCCGATCTTGACGCGGCCGGTTTGCATTTTGCTCCAGGCTTGACCCAGAAAGGGCGCCTGTGAAGCATTTGGCATCAGGTGCCACTTGTATGTGGGGGTTGAAGCGGTTGAATCGGTCACATCCAGGGCGTACAAACCGCAGTAATAAGGGTAATTGGTCGCATCATACGTCCCGCTGAATCCGCCCGTGCTGGCCGAATAGCAGTTGGACGAACTGCTCCACAGATAATTTCCTGAACCCTGCCCTTCGCCGAAGACAGCCAGGGTTTTCCATTCGCAGTTGGCGGCGGATGTGCAGGTTTTGCTGATGCCGCTGCTGCTCGATGCAGGCAGCCAGGCATCAAATACATTGATGGGTCCGTCTATGAAAAAATCGTGGCTGCTCAGGGAAGCGCGATCGGCATGAGAATAATGAGCAATGGGTGACAGCTTCTGCAAAAGATTCGGAGGAATAAAGCTCCACAGTTCGTCGCCGCCTCCCGCACAATCCGTGCCGGAGCCGGAACTGCCTGTTTTAAAACAATGCAACTGACCGTCGTTGCCGCCGGCCAGAATAATCTGTGCGCCGTTGGCCGCATACCGCGGATGATAACTTCGAAATGCATTATATGATACCGCGTCGCATTCCCGCGGGTCGTAAAAGAATGGCTTGGGCGTCTTGACAATGGCGGGATTTGTATGGAACAAATCACCCAGTTTCCACACTTCTCCATTAACAAGCTCCAGATTGTACGCCGGATCGCCGCGGTAAAACCCGACCACCGAATCTACCGTATGGAACGGGTGGCCGGTGATTCCCAGGTCGGCGGCCGTCAGATTGCCGGTTTCAAAACCGGTCATCACCCCGTTTTTCAGCGTCCACATACTCCGGTCGGAGGCTTCTCTGATGCTTAACTTTTCACCCGCATCCCAACACTGGGGTGTTATAAGATTACCGTCGTTGCCGATCTGATATTTCTTCATATGCCCCGGCCAGAAGGGCTCTTTACTTGAACCGGAGTTGTTTTTGGGATCGAATGAAACTTCATAAATAAAATTTTCATCCTGAACGCGGGCCGCGGCAACCGAGGCCTGCGATGAAAAGGAATAAGTGGCTTCCGCGATCATGGTCAAAGCCGTTCGAACGGAGTTGACCAGTTCCTGAGGATTACTGGCCATAAACGCGTATCCCCTTAACGTCTTATCCTTGGGATCGGTTCCGCTGGTGCAGGGATCGTCTCCCACGGTTACGGCGGCTGTGTCCCCCGACTGTGTTGCATTCGGATTTCTCGTTTCGCCGTAATAGGCGGCCCAGTTCAACGTGTCTTGCAGAGCAGTCGGCATATCGCCTCCGAAACCAACCACGTAAACCTTGTATCCGGCTTCGGCGGCCTTTTTCGCCCAGTAGACGGGGGCTCTTCGTTGCGCCGTGCAGGTTGTCGAACCGTTGCCACAACTATACCCGCCGGAACCGGGACACGAAAAAGTATCTTCTCCGTCGGTGATCAGAATAATGGATTTATTTCTGCACGAAGCGGCTGCGTCCAGTCCTCTATGATAGTCCAGAAATTTTTTGGATTCATTCAGGGAGTCTCCAATGGGCGTTCCTCCGCTTATGCCATAGCCGGCAATGCATTCTCTGGCGGGATCAGTCGCGGAGCAGGAAGATGCCGTTGAGGCGCAGGACGCATCATTGCAGAACAGGCTTGCATAAGGCGTCGTGGTGGTATTGTCGCTTTGCGTCATGCTCCAGGAGAGCCTGGTGCAACCGTAGTCCCAGGGATTACTGTGGATGGTATCGTTGTCCTGGCTGCCGCAGTTGTAATAGCGCATTAATCCGATTCTCATGCCCAGGCTGGTCACGTCTGCCGACGTCAGGCTGTTGTCGCTCGTGTCATCCAATAATTGAAACAAGGCCCGTTTGGCGATTTTAATCTTGGAGCAATCCGTTCGTGTTCCGGTATCGTTATCATTATAAAACGGACCTTCGCAAGTTTCCGTATCGCTGTATATATAACTTGACCCGGAGGGGGAACAGGCCTTGCTGCAATTTTGGCAGATCGTTGTATGGCCGGTTCCCGGTGTATTATAGAAAGGTCCGGTGGTGCAATCCGTTTCGCTGTAAACGACGGCGGGCGTTGTGCAGGTTGACGAAACGATACATTCCGTCGTATGGCCGGATCCCGATGTTTTGTAGAAGGGACCGGTGGAACAGTCTGTTTCGGTATAACCGGGACCGAACGCCGCACACTGTCTGTACTTTTTACAGGCTGTCGTATGGCCGGATCCCGATGTTTTGTAGAAAGGACCGTTGTGACAGTTCGTGGCGGTATATACCGTATCCGGAATGTATGTACTGACGCGGCAATCTTTCGAGTGATTCCTCCGATCGTAATCTCTATAAAAAGGACCATTTGTGGATCCACAACTTGAGCTTCTGTTGATGTAAAGATACCAACCCACGTCCAATTGGTCCGAACCCGGCGTCAAATAATAAGGCCCATCCACATTGCAGTCCGACCCGGCGACATAAAGATTTTGGGTGGTCATGGCGTCGCCCGACGGCGGGGTGGTGGTATAAGGGCCGTCGGAGCTGCAGTTGGCGGCTTCCACATAAAGAGTGGATGGCGTGCTTCTTACGACCGGATCGGCGTAATACGGTTCGACGCATGAGCTGCCGCAGGCATAGAACGTCGGATTCGAGCCATGCGGAAGCCACTGCATGCTTCCGGAGAGGTCGAGAACGATTAAGGCGTCGGGTTCCGTTGTAACCGTCCAGAGCGCGTCGTCATCGGCGTTAGAAAAAACGGAGAACAACGCGACGATGAGCACGACGATAATTGTTATATATATTTTTCTTAGCATAATCATTACCTCCTCTAATTTTCTCCTATTGGCACTGGACCGAATCCGACGCCAACCCCAACTTTTGCTTGTGTTTTATATGACTCGTTTTTTCCTACAACGGTTGTATCGTAACGCTGATATCCGTAAGACATAGCGCTTGAACCCCCTCCCGCTAATGAAAAACCTACGGCCTGCACGGGTGCTTTGTCCGTACTTTCACGGGGCGTGCAGACGGCGTATTCGGTGCGGGAATCCACTCCGCCGGGAATATCCATCCAGTCGTATAAGTTCTCGTTGAAATCATCCGTTCCGCAAACATTGTTGGAACCGTCGAGAGCATCGGTGTAATGATTGGCCGTTGTCCAGTTATCGGGTTCCGCATCTTTCATGATTTTGGAAACGCCGCTTTCCACGGCGGCCATCGCTTTTTTATGTCCCACGGCATCGCGACTGGTGAACAGATCCCCCGTGGACATGTTGATGACCAGTACCCCGATCGCGATCAGGATTAAACAGGCCATTAAAGCCGCCACAAGAGCGAAGCCTTTTTCATTTTCGGCATTATATGTCTTCATGATCATCCCACTATAAATCATTCTGTATAAAGCTTTGTAAAATGGTTGCGCGGTATGACACTTGTCGAATAGATAATCCGTCTCGGCGTCTGCTGTCCGGCATCCCTGGATGACGTATCCACCACCAGCGTAATTTCAATCCGCCTGATGGCCGGTATGCCCATTGTCGGATCGGTGGATCCGGTGGCAACGATTGCCGATATATCCGTGCCTGCGCCGTTGAAATACCGGAATACGGGTATTCCCGCCGCATCATTTTCCACGGAAACGGTTTTCGCTTTGTCGTCGTTACCTCCCAGCAAGGACTGTTGCCCCCCGCAATTGGTACCGTTGCCCGTTACGCGTGTTATGCGCCTGTTTGCCTTGTCATAATTGTACTTTATAATCTCACTCGGAGCATCGATGCGCCCATTTCCGTTTGCATCCGGGTCTGAAGGATCAGTGATGTCCATCTCTACGGCTATCGCATCGGCGGATGCTTCCTGAATCCCCCTGTTGATCGGGTTGGCGGCCGCACCGGTGCAGGCAGATGCATTGACCCACAGCCCCTCCAGCGATTCCGGATTGAAGGACGCCATCCGGATTTCCGCGGCCATTAATTCCAGCACGCCGCGCGCATCCTGTTGGGCGATGATTCTTCTCTCGATTCCCGACGATGAACGAAGCGACATGTTGAGAAAAGAGTAAATGGCCGTCAGAACCAGCGAGGCAACGAACATCGCCACGATAAGTTCCACTAATGAAAAGCCTTTTTCTTCTTTCATAACTTTTAACATCAAAACCGGTAAGTCTCCTGACGGCTTACTTCGACGCTCTCGGAAATGCCTCTCGGGCTGCCCGTCCACGTCACGTTAACCGTCACCAAAAAAGCTTCCGGGTCCGCATTGGTTTGAGTGATAACCACACGAATCGTGTACTCTACATCCCCCCGTATCGGCGTGCTGCTTCCGCTTGTCGTGACGGTTTTGTACGTTAATTCATTCCACTCCTGATCTCCGACGGAAACAGGATTGTTGGGGTTGGCAATGTCAACATAATACCTTTCCAATGTATTGTGCAGAATGCCCGCTGCCCGTCCCACATAGTCGGCTTTGGCCATCGACCTCCATCCCGTATCCTGAAGCGACGCCAGCGTTATCAAGCCGACGGAAATCAGCATAATCGCAATAAGCACCTCGACCATGCTCATGCCTTTTTTATTACATGTTGTACTCAACATACGTTTTTCCCGTAATCGTGCTGGTAATGATAGCCTGAGACCCTCTGTCGTTTTCTATTGTAACGCTTCCGTTCGAACAGATTCCCCGCGCCCGACATTCAATATTATCGCCGGCATAGGTGATGTCGTCTATTCTCACCCCTGAACTCAATCCCAGCGTTGAAGGGCTCTTTGTTTCCACGGTCGCATAAGCGCTGCAATCGTTGTTTCCCCTCTCAATGACATAGTTATTATTGCTTTCACTGAATGTGATACGGTGGCATAACCCTCTCGACACGGCTTGTTGTTTTATTTTGGCGATATCCGTTGTTATGGCCCGGGTATAACTTCGTAAATCAGCGTTGCTCACAAAACGTTTCCAGCTTAACGATGCGATAACGCCCACAATGGCAATGATAGCCAGTACTATTAAAATTTCAATCAGGGTCATGCCTTTTACATTCGTAATTTTCACCTGATATCCTCAACAATATTTCTTCATTAAATAAACAAGCAATTCATGTGCCCCATGGGTTGATCAATCACATCTTTTTTTCGAGATCGTAAATGCATGTTATTGTTTTTCTTAATTCATTTGTCCATGAAAAACTTTTCAGTTCATTTCCGCCATCTATCGAAACAAGGCCTTTACAGGTCTTTTTAATCATATTTTCCTTTTTTTTTCACCATATTTCAATAGTCCCAGATGATAAACCTCATAAAATCGGCTCCCCAGAAAATATAAGCCACGGCAGCGGCGGATAAAAAAGGGCCGAAGGGAATCGCATACTTTGTATCCTGTTTTTTGATAATCATGGCCGCAACACCGATCACTGCCCCCGACAATGAACTGAATAAAAGAATGAAAATGAGCGATTTCCAGCCGAGAAATCCACCGATCATGGCCAGTAATTTTATATCGCCGCCGCCCATCCCCTCTCTTTTGGTAATCAATTCATAAACGAATGCAATGATAAAAAGAACACCCCCGCCAATCAACAAACCCAGCAGGACTTCCGTCCAGGGAATTTTGACAATGAAAACAGCCGCCAGAAAAAATATGGGGATGCCGGGCAACGTCAAAATATCGGGGATGATTTGATGATCCCAATCAATGAATGTAATGACAATCAGTACGGCGGTAAAAATGAAAAAAATAAAGAAATTCAGGGAAAGACCGAACTTTAAAAATAACAGCAACGTCATCATTGCTGTAATGAATTCCACCAGTGGATAGCGAAATGAAATCTTGTTCCCGCAATCACGGCATTTGCCGCGCAGAAGAAAATAGCTGATGATCGGAATGTTGTCCCCGTAACGTATTGCGTGCTGACAATTAGGACACTGAGATGACGGTTTGATGATTGATTTATGTTCCGGAAGCCGGAAAATGCAAACATTCAGAAAACTGCCTACCGCAGCGCCAAAAATAAAAGCTAAACTATTCATTAGAAATAACATCATATCGTTACCATTTTATCTTTTTTTATGATGACAGGGTAATATCGGAGAAATGATGCAATACTGGAGAGTCGCCAGGCAGTTCTGCAACCATATCCTCCTATCACTAAGACTTAGGTCAGTAACTTTGTGTCCCGTCTTTTCAGTACGGTTTACCCTTATCAAGCTTTGAATATATTTTAAAGCTGAATATAATAAAAGTCAAGAATTATTATTTAGATAAACCGGCAATAATTCAGGTAACTTCAAATTGGAAAATTGTTCGGATAAATTGGTTTGTAAGAGTGCTCTATGGCTGATGGGTTAAACTATACCGGTGAATATTTAAAAATTTAATACTTGTTATCGAAACTCAATTTCTGATCGTTGATGCCGGGTTTGTCCTTTTTGTTGAGCCGGCTAATGGGGTTGCTGGGTTTGCCCCTCTTGTCGAGCCTGCTCTTGCTGGGGTTGTCCTTCTTGTTGAGCCTGCTGTTGTCGAGTTTGTTCCTCTTGTTGTGGCCCCTGCTGTGGTTGCTGGGGTTGTCTTTCTTGTTGAGTCTGCTGTTGTCGAGTTTGTTCCTCTTGTTGTGGCCCTTGCTGTGGTTGCTGGGTTTGTCTTTCTTGTTGAGCCTGCTGTTGTCGAGTTTGTTCCTCTTGTTGTGGCCCCTGCTGTGGTTGCTGGATTTGTCCCTCTTGTTGGGGTCTCTGCTGTGGTTGCGATGGGCCATAATCAGAGTATTTTAAAACACATTTTTCCATGCCATCTTGGGGGCTGCTCGTTATGATTATATTGCCATCACGGTCGATACAGCTGTATAGATCTCCCGCATAGCCTGAGGATAGAAAAACTACAATTATGCATGGTATTAGAAATACGGGTTTCATTTTAATTGTGTTCCTATCAAATGGTTGATCTCCAATCATGTTCCGTTTTCCCACCGTCCATCAAATCAGGGGCAATATTTTTTTCCCTTAGAAAATTCCAACAAGAGGCATTTCCCGTATTCACATGCTTTTTGTGCATCAAGGCAGCCCAACTCTTTATTTCCCTGAATAAAATAAACATTCCCCCGGTTGTGGTATGATTCCGCGTTATCGGGCTTTAAAAGAATCGCCTGATTATAGTCAGCAATCGCCGTTTCGTACTGATGAAGTTCTTTAAAAACATTCCCCCTGTTGTTAAAAAAAATCGCTACAGTTGGCTTCATGCGGATGGCCTCATTGTAATCCGATAAGGCTAGTTTATACTCTTTCTGATCAAAATAAGCATTTCCCCTGGCTCCGTAAGCCGCCGCAAACTTCGGTTGCAAATGGATCGCTTCGTTAAGATACTCAATCGCCTTTGGTGGATCAGTACATTTCCCGCCCGAGCACAACGATACCGCATGATTATAGAGATCTATAACATTGCGGGGTATCGCAGTTGCCGCAGGTTTTGATGCCGGCGACGGCGACGGTTCTGATACTGGAGCAGCAAGCATCTCCATAGCAGGAGATTCAATTTTTGTTTTTTGTTTCACCTCTTTTTTATTGACATTCGGTTTATGTGACGTAATGAATAAAACGATAACAACAAACAAAACGATTACGGTGATATAAACTAAATATTCCTGCCCTGTTTTCTTTCTCTTTTTTTTCTTTTGTATAATGGAATCTTTTTTGCTTTGTCCTTTTTTAGAAGATTTGACAGATGTCTTTTTTCTCCGAATTGTTTCCAACTCGAACCATTCATGACATTTTTGACATTGCATTGCTTCGTCTGAATTCCATTCATTACAGAAGGGGCATTTTTTCATAATTCTATCTTTCTACATATGTGTGCCGGAAAACGTCATTCGTCCGGGTTTTTATAATGATACGCTTCCGAGGGAATATTTACAACCAAGACTCTTAATTTTGTTTTTATCAAAGACAGGAACGCCGACGCGTTGGGCATCGGTAACTTCTTTTTGCAAAATGCGCGCCCTTTCCTTCTGGCAGCAAAATTATCCACTTCATCCTCAATGTTTCCCTCAATAACATTATTACCAGGTACAACCATGATTTTATTTTGATCGGCAAAAAATGCCGCCAGACTCAAAGCGGCGGCAAGGACAACGCCTTGCAGGATAACTCCTTAAAGATTTTTTTTTTCTTATCATAATCAATACGTTTCAACAATAATTTTCTTTGCATTTTTTTATGAATGAGGTATTCATTTGCTCATGAATGATGAATACTACATGACACTTGCTCTCAAACTTGCACGCAGGGGCGCAAAGCATGTAAGCCCCAATCCGATGGTCGGCGCTGTCATTGTGAAAGACGGACGGATAATTGGCAAGGGTTATCATAAATATTTCGGCGGCGATCATGCCGAAATCAACGCGATAAAAAGTGCCGGAGACAATGTCGCCGGTTCAACGCTTTACGTTACGCTGGAACCCTGTTGCCATAAGGGCAAAACTCCTCCCTGCGTTGATCGAATTGTCGAAAAAAAAATTGCCCGCGTGGTCATCGGTGCGGTGGATTCCAATCCTTTAGTTTGTCGTAAGGGCGTTCATTATCTGAAAAAAAACTGCGTAAAAGTTAAAACAGGCGTTTTGGAAGATGACTGTCGCAGCCTCAATGAAATGTTTTTTCATTTCATGGAAAAAGGCATGCCGTTTATCACGATAAAGTACGCTCAAACATTGGATGGACGTATCGCCACGGCGACCGGCAATTCTCAATGGATAAGTTCTCCGGCTTCTTTGAAATTTGCTCATAAGCTCAGAGCAGAGCATGATGCTATTTTAGTCGGCCGGAGAACAGTCCAAAAAGATGATCCCGAGCTTACGGTGCGGCTTGTCCGCGGAAGAAACCCGCTGCGTATCATCGTTGATTCCGAATTAAATATTTCTCAAAATGCTAAAATATTGCAGAAAACATCTTCAAATCCGACGCTGATTGCCACGGTTAAGACAGCCGCCAGTCCGCGATTTAAAAAACTTTCCGCAACCGGCGCGGAAATCATTTCAGTCAAAGCGGATAAAAACGGGAAAGTCGATTTAAAAAAATTATTCGGGATGCTTGCGCAAAGAAGAATATCTTCTGTTCTGGTCGAGGGCGGATCGCAAATCATAACGTCCTTATTAAAAAATAATCTGGCTGACCGCCTGGTAACTGTCATTGCTCCTAAAATCATGGGCAGGGGAATTGAAGCTGTTGGAGATCTCAATATAAAAAACCTGACGTCAGCCAAAAAATTATCCGTTCAAAAAATTATCCGGCTTGAAAGTGATATTATCATTGACACTCGAGTGGTTAAATCCTGATAAAAGAACGTATTCCTTCATGCATTTTTCTTTCTATAAATATTCTATTTTGCATGATTGTTCATCAGATTTTGCGCCGCATTGATTCCATCCAGGGCGGAGCTGATAATGCCCCCGGCATATCCGGCGCCTTCCCCGCAGGGATAAAGTCCGCGAACACCGGAACTCTGTCCGTCGATGTTCCTGCAGATGCGCACCGGTGAAGATGTTCGCGTTTCCACACCGATCAGATTAGATTCTTCCGTGATGAATCCGTGCATTTTTTTGTCGAATTCCCTGATTGCATGTCTCAACGCTTTAATGATGAAATCAGGCAATATTTCATTAAGAGCCGTAGAGTTTACTCCGGGAAGATAACTGGTATGTTTTATTATTGTGCTTGTTTTGCCTGCGAGGAAATCCGTTGTTTTTTGCGCGGGCGCAAAGTAATTGCTTCCGCCGGCGATAAAAGCTTTTTCCTCCCATATTTTACGGTAGCTAAGGCCATCCAGAGGATTTTTCCCGGACGCAAAATCATCCGCCCGGACATTAACAACAATAGCGCTGTTGGCAAATTCACCGGAGCGCTGGTAATCGCTCATGCCGTTAGTCACTAAAGAACCGGGCGATGCGGAACAGCCAATGATGGAGCCTCCCGGGCACATGCAGAAGGTGTATACGGAGCGATTTAAATCCGTCAATGATGCTTTAATAAAATATTCGGCCGGAGGCAGTTTAGGATGACGATACCATTTCCCGTATTGAATGGAATTGATTAATTCCTGCGGATGTTCAATACGCAGTCCCATGGCGAAGGGTTTTGCTTCCATTTTCACGCCGCGTTCATGAAGTTTCCCATAGGTATCATCAGCGCTCTGACCGATGGCTAATATGATATGATTTGTTTTAATTTCCTCATTTCCGTTAACCATAATTCCGGAAATTTTTTCCTGTTCAATTAAAAAATCGGAAACCTGATGATTGAATTTAATCGAACATCCCATATCGACAAGTTTTTTTCGCAAGTTTACGATCACTTTCCTCAATTTATCGGTACCGATGTGAGGTTTTGCTTCCATAAGAATTTCGGATGGCGCTCCTGCTTCCACTAAAATATTCTTCACCCAGAAAGAATATGGATTTCCGGAGCGGCTGGTCAGTTTGCCGTCAGAAAATGTTCCGGCGCCACCCTCTCCGAAACAAACATTGCTTTGAGAATCAAGTCTTCCTTTTTTCCAGAATTCTTCAACGTCCTGAATTCTTTTTTCTATCGGTTGGCCTCGTTCAAAAATAAACGACGGAATTCCTCTAAGAGCAAGAATATAGGCGGCAAAAAGACCTGCCGGGCCGGTTCCGATGACAACGACGGGCGATGGGTATTGATAAACTCTGGCCGTTTGCGGCGTTTTCCGAACATCTAATACGTTTACAATGTGAAGCCCCTTATGCAATGTCTGAGGCAACTTCACGCGGGAAGGCAATGTAATCTTCAAGGCGTAAACAAAATGAGGCGGTCTGCTGCGTCGGGCGTCGATGGTTTTTCTGATAATCTCCAGTTCCCGGATATTATCTTTTGCCGTCATCAGCGCCACGGCGGCTTTATCGGCAAGCATTTCCTCTTTTTCATCAAGATCCAGTATAATTCCGCTAAGAATGATAACGCTCATTTATTGTTCCTTCAGGTAAGGGAAAAGATTTTCAGATACGGTCATACCTGAGATAGATTTTACGGGCAAGTTAAAAGAATTTTAGGAGATTTAGACCGGAAATCTTACAGATTGTTCAACAGCTTTTTTTATTAAAAAACTTGACTTTCTGTTAATTATACGCAAGATAGCTTGCGCTAATTAATTTTTGGGGCTTGATTTTGAAGGGACATATTAAAATTAACAAGGAAATGTGCAAGGAATGTCTGCTGTGCATCCATTTCTGTCCTAAAGGTCATATTATCACGACACATGAATACAATTCCCTGAGCTATCACCCTGTGGGCATTGATGAAACAAAAGAATGTAACGGGTGCGCTCTGTGCGCCACGATGTGCCCGGAAGTGGCTATTGAGGTTTACCGTGAATAAAGTATTGATGTCGGGAAATCATATTATCGGTGAAGCGGCCATTCGCGCCGGTTGCCGTTTTTATGCCGGTTACCCGATTACCCCGCAAAACGAACTCACCGAATATATGGCCGAACACATACGTAATGCCCAAGGCGGAGTCTTCATTCAGTCCGAAAGTGAAGTCGCGGCAATCAATATGATTGCCGGCGCCAGCGCCGCGGGTCTGCGGGTGATGACCTCATCATCGAGCCCGGGAATTTCTCTGAAACAGGAAGGAATTTCATCTATGGCAGCCTGTGAACTGCCCGGCGTGATCGTCAACATCATGCGCGGCGGCCCCGGTCTGGGCAATATCAGACCGTCCCAGGGCGATTACTTTCAGGCCACGAGGGGGGGGGGACATGGTGATTACCGCTGCATTGTATTAGGACCCGCAAGCGGCCAGGAACTTGCTGATCTGACCATGGAAGGTTTTGATCTTGCCGATAAATACCGTAATCCGGTGATGATTCTTGCCGATGGCATGATGGGACAAATGATGGAACCCGTGCTATTCAGGAAGCCCAAACCGCGCGTGTATAATGAAAAATTCATGTTGCGGGGAGCCGGCACGGGCAAAAGTAAATTCATTCACGGTCTGATTCTGGATCCGATTGATATGGAAGAACACAACTGGAAACTGGCGCGTAAATATGAAATCATCTTCAAAAAAGAACCCCGTTACGAAGAACATAAGATCGATGACGCGCAACTGGTTATTGTGGCTTATGGAACGGCCGCCCGGATAGCCAAAGGAGCTATAAAACGATTACGCGGTCAGGGGATGAATGTGGGACTCTTCCGTCCCATATCGTTATGGCCTTTTCCGGAATTGCAGCTCAGAAGTTTATCATCAAAAATTAAAAAATATCTTGTTTTTGAAATGAGCACCGGGCAGATGCTGGAAGATGTCCGTTTGTCCCTGCAGGGTTACGCTGATATTGAATTTCATGGACGTCCGGGAGGAGCGGTTCCCACGCCGGCGGAACTGGCCAATGTGATCGCCAGATATTACGATGAAAATGATTAGGTATTTCATAAAGGTTTTTTGATATGGCAAAAACTGTTTTTAAACGTCCGAAAAGCTTGAAAGAAAAAACTTTCCACTACTGCCCCGGTTGCGGACACAGTATCGCGCACAGAATTATTGCCGAAGTGATTGACGAGTTGGATATCCGGGGCATCACCATCGGTGTTCCGCCGGCCGGTTGCGCTGTTCTCGCCTACAATTATTTTGACGTTGATATGATTGAAGCCCCACATGGACGAGGTCCGGCCATGGCTTCCGCGATTAAACGTTCCCTTCCGGACCGGGTTGTTTTTTCTTATCAGGGCGATGGTGATCTGGCCGCGATAGGCATTGCGGAAAGTTTTCATGCCGCCAATCGAGGTGAAAATATCACCATCATATTTATTAATAACGCCGTTTACGGAATGACCGGCGGGCAGATGGCTCCGACAACAATGCTGGAACAAAAAACAACAACGTCTCCTTTAGGCAGGAACAAAACGTTGGATGGCTATCCCGTCAAGGTCAGTGAAATATTCTCGCAGCTAAAGGGTGTAACGTATCTGGAAAGATGTATGGTGAATTCTCCGGCCAATGTCAATAAAACAAAGAAGGCCATCAAGAAGGCCTTTCAATGTCAGATGGACGGATTGGGATTTTCGCTGATTGAAGTCCTTTCGCCGTGTCCGACAAACTGGAAAATGAATGCCGTCAATTCCTGCAAATGGATTGATGACGTCATGAGCAAGGAATTTCCCCCCGGTGTTTTTAAGGATCATATTGCCGAAGCGAAGAAAAATGTGGAGGCGAGATAATGCTGGTTAAAACAATTTTTTCCGGATTTGGCGGTCAGGGCGTTTTAATGATGGGCGTCAGCTTTGCGCATAGCGGCATGAGCAAAGGTTATCATGTGACGTATCTTCCCGCCTATGGCGCTGAAATGCGCGGCGGAACCGCCAATTGCACGGTGGCTGTCGCCGATGAAGAAATTGCATCTCCTATTTCCTCTGAACCTAATTACCTTGTCGTCATGAACGCTCCTTCTCTGTTTACTTTTCAAAACAAAATTACGACCGGAGGAACCATGTTTTTGAATTCGTCCATTATCAAAGAAGAGCCGCACCGCCAGGACGTAAAAGTGTTTCGCGTTCCGTGCGCCGACATGGCTCAGGATCTGGGCAATATCAGGGTTTCCAATACCATCATGATGGGCGCTTTTGTAAAAATATCCGATGTTGTTTCTCCTGATATTTATTTGAAAAGCCTTGAAACCATCATGGGCAGTAAGAAAAAATCTCTGGCTGACCTTAACCGGAAAGCTTTTAATGCCGGTTATGATTACGTGAAGAATAATTAAGGATTTTGTTATGGCTGTAAAGCAAATTTCAGTTATTTTAAATAATGTTCCGGGTTCTTTTGCCACCTTGACACACATCCTTGATTTGGAAGACATCAGCACCAAAGCCGTTTGTGCCGCCAGTATCGCCGACGACAGCAAGGTTCGTCTGGTGGTCAACGATCCGGATCGCGCCGCGGCTGTTCTGGAAAGTTATAAATTAAATTTTGAAGTGACCCCTGTTCTGGCGGCCGAAGTTCCGCTGCACGCGGGCGGCATGAACGCCATCTTAAAACCTCTGGCGAAAGCCGACATTAATATTCATTATCTCTATACAACCATTAACAGGATAGGCAAGGAAACGATCGTCATTCTGGGTGTTGATAAACTGCAGGAAGCCAGAGAGCTTCTTCTGGAACACTGGATTCACCTGATTGACGATGAGATTTATGCTATTCCTTAAAACAATCCCATCCTAATCATGTCTGTGTCTTTGGATAAAGAAAAAGCGCTCTCTGAAAGAATGAAAAATCTGGGAGTGCTCGAAACAGATTTTGAGGAATCTTTTATTCGTTCCTCGGGTCCGGGCGGACAAAAAGTCAACAAAAGCTCAACATGCGTTTATCTGGTTCATCTTCCCAGCGGTCTTTCGGTAAAATGCCAGCGGGAGAGATCTCAAATACTCAATCGTTTTCTGGCCAGACGGTTGTTGCTGGATAAAATCGAGCGACAACAAAAAGGATTCATTGCAAAAGAAAAAGAAAAGCTGGAGAAAATCAGACGACAGAAAAGAAAACGCAGTAAAAGAGCCAAAGAAAAAATACTGACAAACAAACATCATAAATCAGAAAAGAAAAGTCTGCGCGGAAAAGTTAATATCGTTGAAGAATAGATCCCCTCATTTAATCCCGCGTCGTTTCGCTCAGGGATTGTTCAACTAACCAGTTCCAATGTAATCTTGATTGGATAGAGAAAAAGCATCATGAATCCCACGTCGCTTCGCTCCTAGGATAATTCGACTTACGCTTCAAACTTCGCTACGCTCGTTTTCAGCTTGTCTCATTAAAAAAGGGAGGGTAAGTCGATGCACGCTCCCCTCCCCGTTTATTATAACAATAATGAATTTAACTTAACCTAATCCGGCTACCTTCAGCAGCGGATTAGCGTAAAGAACGATCAACGCAATAACCAATGCATAAATCGCCAGTGATTCGATCATGGCCAGACCAACCATCATGGTTAAAAGAATTTTGCCCTGGGCTTCGGGGTTTCTGCCAACAGCGTTGGTCGCTCCGTTTAAACCATTGCCCATGCCTAATCCTGTTCCCAGTGTTCCAAAAGCTATTGCTAAACCGGCTACGAACAAAGAAATGCCGATAATAATAGCTTTTGTATAATCAACCGTTCCCGCTGATGCTGCTGCCGCTTCCGGAGCTGCAAAAACAAAAGATGCGCTGACTACTACCATGACCATTGCCATCAATACATAGATTAAACTTTTTTTCATTTACATTCTCCTTGGTATATTTGTAAAATTTCAAAATCCTGTTTTGCTCATTTTTCACCCCCTTTCTTTTTACTCGAACACTTCGGATTTTGATGTTTTGTTTTTTAACCGTGCAAGCGGAAATTGTCAAGAAAAATTTCGATAGATAATCGACAACTTGATTTTATTTTTTATGCGGGATAATATTTATATCATGGAAAAATTATCCATAAAGCAAAAAAGGATTGCCAAACTTATTCAAAAAGACATTCCGTTGCAGAAATTTCCTTTCAAGACGATGGGTAAATACGTTGCCTTAAATGAAAAGGAAGTTCTGAACACCGTCCGGTATTTTCTGGATCATGGTTTGATCCGGAAATTCGGAGCAATTCTAAGACATCAGCGGGTGGGTTATAAAAATAATGCCATGGTCATATGGTCTATTCCTTCTGAACAAACTGAGGAAACGGGAAACATATTCGCCTCATTTTCTTTTGTTTCTCATTGTTACGAAAGAAAACCTGCTTTCGCGGGGACGTATAATATTTTTACCATGCTTCATTCTGATGGCAGAAGCATTTCTTCACTGATTAAGGACATGGTAAAAGCTTCAAATGCCAAGGATTATCTGATATTGAAAAGCGTTAAAGAATTTAAAAAAACATCTCCGGAGTATTTCTAATGAATCAAAAACGTTCAGCTTCTTTTTCAGAATCATGTAAAGTTATTTCCGGCGGCGTCAATTCCCCTGTCCGGGCGTGGAAATCTGTTGGCGGCAATCCTGTTTTTATCAAGAAAGCAATCGGCAGCAAGATTTATGACCATTCAGGCAACGAATATATTGATTACGTCCTTTCATGGGGCCCCATGATTCTCGGCCATGCTCATAAAGATGTTATCGCGGCTATATGTGATACGGCGAAGAAAGGAACTAGTTTTGGAGCCCCTACGCAATTAGAAACGAAGCTCGCCCGGCTGATTTGTCAAGCGATTCCGTCGATAGAATTATTACGAATGACGTCCTCGGGTACCGAAGCTGCCATGACGGCCATACGACTCGCGAGAGGTTTTACCGGCAAAAATTTGATTGCGAAATTTGACGGGTGTTATCATGGGCACAGTGATTCGCTTTTAATCCAAGCGGGATCGGGGGTGGCAACCTTCGGTATTCCCGGTTCTCCCGGAGTTCCGCAAGAGCTTGCTCAAATGACGTTAAGCCTGCCCTATAACGATATTGAAGCGCTGGAGCATGCCATAGCGAAGCATGGCTCTGAACTTGCCGCCATTATTGTTGAACCTGTGGCGGGCAACATGGGAGTCATTCCGCCACAAAAAGGATTTTTGGAGAAATTGAGAAAACTCACTGCTCAAAAAGGAATTATATTGATTTTTGATGAAGTGATTACAGGGTTTCGTTTTAACTTCGGCGGTTATCAGAATCTGACAGGAATCAATCCTGATTTAACCTGCCTGGGCAAGATCATTGGCGGAGGAATGCCTGTGGGAGCGGTTGGCGGAAAAAAAGAAATCATGGAAAGGCTTGCGCCCACTGGAGACATTTATCAGGCGGGAACGCTTTCAGGAAATCCGTTAGCCATGAGCGCGGGTTTAACAACACTCGAGATGCTAAAGAAAAAAAAGAAAGATTTCCCCTCTCTGGCTGAAAAAACAAGTCTGCTTTGTCTGGAACTTAACCGCTTGTTTTCTGACAAAGGAATTGCTGTCTGTATAAATCACGTCTATTCCATGTTTACCATTTTTTTTCAAAAAGGCCCCGTTCATGATTTTAAAACCGCTCAGAAATCGGACACAAAGATGTTTGCCCGTTTTTTTCACAAAATGTTGGAACAGGGCATATGGTTGGCGCCGTCACAGTATGAAGCCGCTTTTTTATCCTTTGCTCATACCGATCGCGACATAAAGAAGACCCTGGATGCCTGTGCAAAAACCTTGAAATATCTATGATCGTCTCATTGACAAGCATCCATCAATCCTGTATTAAATTATTCAAAAAATAATACTTTTCCTCGGAGACAAGATGAAAAAAGCTTTTCTCACCGGTATCACCGGACAAGACGGCTCTTATTTGGCGGAATATTTATTAAACAAGGGGTATGAGGTGCACGGATTGATTCGCCGTTCAAGCACTTTTAATACGGAACGCATTGATCATCTCTATCACGATTTTCATGATCCGGAAGCGAAATTATTTCTTCATTACGGCGATCTGAGCGTTTCCGCTCAGCTTATGGACCTGCTCCAATCCGTTCAGCCTGATGAAATTTATAATCTCGGAGCCCAGAGTCATGTCCGCGTTAGTTTTGATATGCCTGAATATACCGGCGATGTCACTGCATTGGGAACGCTCAGAATTTTGGAAGCTATTCGTAAAACAGGAATAAAAACAAAATTTTATCAGGCCTCCTCCAGTGAGATGTTCGGCGCCGCCCCTCCCCCGCAAAACGAAAACACGGTGTTCCAACCCCGTAGTCCATACGCGGCAGCTAAAGTTTATTCCTATTACATAACTCAGAATTACCGGGAGGCTTATGGTATTTTTGCGGCCAACGGTATTCTTTTTAATCATGAATCTCCGAGACGCGGTGAAACGTTTGTGACCAGAAAAATAACCCGTGCGGCAACTCAGATCAAACTGGGACTTAAAGATAAATTATTTTTGGGCAACCTTGAAGCAAAAAGAGACTGGGGGTTTGCCGGTGATTACGTCGAAGCCATGTGGCTGATGCTGCAGCAGGAAAAACCTGATGATTTCGTCATTTCAACCGGTGAAACCCATTCCGTCAGGGAATTCGCGGAGATTGTGTTTGATAAGCTTAATTTAGATTACAAAAAATATGTGGAGATAGATAAGCGATATTTCCGTCCAACAGAGGTTGATGCCCTGCTGGGCGATTCGATAAAAGCAAAAAAAATACTCGGTTGGAAACCGAAAGTTTCTTTTGAAAAGCTGATCGATATGATGATTGATGCGGATATGGAACTGGCTCAGAAAGAAAAAACGCTTCTCGATGCCGGTTTCGGTTCTAACAATAAAAACAAGTAAACAAAGGATTCCATCGTGCTGAAGGAAAAGCGCATAACGATTACAGGTGCTAAAGGTTTTCTGGGCGGCCATCTTTTGAAAAAATTTGAGCGTTCCGGTTGCCGGAATATTAAAGTCGCTGATCTTCCCGAATACAATCTCACAGATCTTAACGACATCCGGAGAATGTATGAAGAAACAAAACCGGAAATTGTCATTCATCTGGCGGCGAAAGTGGGCGGAATCGGTTTTAATCAGGATAAACCGGCCGAGCTTTTTTATGACAATTTAATGATGGGATCGCAATTGCTTCATGAAGCCCATATCCGGAATATTGAAAAATTTGTCGCGCTGGGAACCGTTTGCGCCTATCCTAAATTTACCCCGGTTCCCTTTAAAGAAGAAGATTTATGGAACGGTTATCCTGAAGAGACTAACGCTCCTTATGGACTGGCGAAGAAAATGATGCTCGTCCAATCGCAGGCTTACCGCAAACAGTATGGGTTTAACTCTATATTTCTATTGCCGGTTAATCTCTACGGTCCCGGCGATAATTTCGATCCCAGTTCCTCTCATGTCATTCCAGCTTTAATCAAGAAGTGCTTTGATGCCATCGACAGTAAATCCGATAAACTGGAGGTATGGGGCACCGGGGCGGCAACCCGTGAATTTTTTTACGTGGAAGATGCGGCCGAAGCTATTTATCTTGCAACTTTATCTTACAATAAAAGTGAACCGGTTAATCTGGGATCAGGCTATGAAATATCCATTAGGGAGCTAACAAAAATTATCGCCGATTTATCCGGTTTTTCCGGTCAAATTGTCTGGGATAAATCCAAACCGGATGGACAGCCCAATCGTATGCTTGACACCTCCAAGGCTTTGAGAGAATTTGGATTTACAGCTAAGACTGATATTAAAACAGGACTCGCAAAAACCATTGAATGGTATGAAAAAAGCCGCCATTTATTAAAAAAATGAACGCCGGTCATATTTTTATTGACTTGCAGTCCAGTTCATGTTAAGGAGCTCCCAGCGAATGGATAAGGAAACACGTAAGTACGCCATTCAAATGGCTTATGCCAGCAGTATTGGCATTGCCATGATCTTGGCAATTTTTGGATGCCTTTTGTTGGGGGTTTATTTAGACAATAGATTTGACTCCGGCCATGTTTTTAAAGTTGTTTTTTTGTTTATCGGCATAGCGGCCGGATTTCGTAATTTATATGTTTTAATTAAACAAAATTTTACCGATGATGAACAAATAATAAAGAGTTTAAAAAGTGAATCCCATCGTCAAAGACCCTCTACAAAGAAAAATTGAACTTTCCAACTGGATTATTCTTGCCGTTATCCTGATTCCCTCATTAATTTTTGCGCCTGTTAAGTTTTCTTTAGGTATTCTGCTGGGCGGATTCATCAGTATTCTTAATTTCCACTGGATGGAAAAAGGACTAAGAGGCCTTTTTCAAAAAACCGGCGTTCATGTCAAGGGACCGGTTTTAATCAAATATTATATTCGACTGGCGATTACTGCCGTCGTTTTATATTTTCTCATTGCATACAAAACGGTCAATGTGATCGGTTTGCTTATCGGGCTCTCCGTCGTTGTAATAAATATCGTTATGACTATGATCATGGCTTTAACAAAAAAAAACTTTATTGAGGAGGTTATTTAGAATCAAATGGAACCCCTGATTTTTTTTCATACAAGTTGGCTGAAAAATTTTGGTATTGATATGACGATTGTCTTTAACACGTTATTTGTCATGCTTTTATTAGCGGTGCTTTCATTTTTTGCATCCAGACGACTGCAGGTTTATCCGGGAAAAACGCAGAACGTCATGGAAGTCGTTCTCGGTGGATTTGATGCTCTGCTCAATGAAATCATGGGGCATAATGGAAGAAAATTCTTCCCTTTGATTGCAACATTAGGGCTTTTTATTCTCACGTCCAATCTCATTGGTATTGTTCCCGGCTTTGAATCTCCAACCTCGAATATTAACACGAATGCAGCCATGGCTATCGTTGTCTTTTTATCCACCCATGTTGTCGGAGTCAGAGAACATGGATTGAAATATTTTAAACAATTTATGGGTCCTGTATGGTGGTTGACGCCTTTAATGCTGCCCATTGAAATTATAAGCCATATATCCCGTCCATTATCCCTGACGTTCCGGTTGTTCGGAAACATCAAAGGTGAGGACATTGTTCTTCTGGTCGTTCTCTTCCTGGTCCCCTATTTTGTTCCACTGCCCGTATTCATTCTGATGATTTTTACATCGCTCGTGCAGACACTGGTATTTATGCTCCTTTCCATGATGTATATCGCCGGGGCCATGGAAGAAGGTCATTAATAAATTTCTTTGAAAACGAACTTCATCGCAACGGGGAATCTTAGTTAAAGTATAGTGATTCCCCGTTGCTGTTTTTCTTAAATACTTCACTTTTCCCAAATTTTTTATTAATATTGATAATCATTTACTTGCTCTGACGCTTGACGATTAAATTTGATCGTAATATTTTATAAAAGAAGGTATTTTTTATATCGCATATGAAAACATTGGGAATTAACATAGGCTCTTCCAGTGTCAAGGTGATATTGCTGGACGGGAATGATGATATATTGTGGACAAAAGTTGAACCTCATGAGGGCAACTTTGTTCAAACACTGGGGAACATATTATCTCAGTCTGATATTTCATCAGACATTCCTGCCCTTGCGACAGGCACCGAAGGCCGGCATCTTTTAAACATTAACAGCGAGATAGAACCTCTATGCATCGAAGCAGTTTTGCAACATCTTAATCAGAATATCGACGCGCTGGTTTCCTTAGGCGGCGAGGATCTGATTGTCTATACGATAGACGAATATCAAAGAATAATAACAAGTTTTTCCGGCAATAAATGCGCATCGGGCACAGGCGAATTCTTTAAACAACAGCTCGCCAGGATGAATATGGACGTACGGGACGTCAATTCTATTCCGGAGCAATGTCAGGTTTTAACATTATCGTCGCGATGCTCTGTCTTTATGAAAAGTGATTGCACGCATCGTTTGAATAAGGGCGAAGCCCAAAGAGGAGATATCGTTCTTTCTCTAAGTGATGTCATGGCAACGAAAGTTGTCGATTTTATTAAAAAAGCAAAAATAACAAACAAGAAAGTCTTTCTCGTCGGTAAAGCAACCGAAAATAAACATCTCATCCGTTTTATCCGGGAGCGCATGCCGGAAAATAAATTCATCGTTCCATCCCAGGCCGCATATTTTGAAGCATACGGCGCTGCGTTGCTGGCCAGAACTTCTGGCAGTAAAATACCCTCTCTGAAAAATCTCTTCAAACCCGACAGGGTTCAGTTTAAGAGATTCAAAAGCTTGAAAACGGCGGAAGGAAAAGTAACTTATCTCCCATCTAAAAAAGCAAAAGTCCTGGCCGGGAAAGAATACATTCTCGGCGTTGACGGTGGATCAACGACAACCAAAGCCTGCTTGGTAGATATGGAAACAAATGAGATAGCGGCTTCCTTTTATGGCCGCACGCATGGCGATCCTGTCAAAGCTTTGAAAAATTGTTTTCTCGAAATGCAGAAACAAATCAAAAAAGATATTGGAGAGGGTAAGATAAGCATAACGTTGGCTGCCACGACCGGATCTTCAAGGGAACTGCTGGGCGTATTCCTGGAAACGCCAGCCGTATACAATGAAATCATCGCTCATGCCGTTGGCACAACTTTTTATCAAGACAATATTGATACCCTATTCGAAATCGGCGGTCAGGATGCAAAATATGTCTATTTAAAAAACAAAGTTCCCATAGATTATGCCATGAATGAAGCCTGCTCTGCCGGAACCGGTTCTTTTCTTGAAGAATCCGCACAAGGCGATTTAAGCATCCCTGACGCGAGGGAAATTGGTGAGATCGCTCTTCTCGCCAAAGAACCTTTGAAATTCGGTGAGCACTGTTCCGCATTTATAAATTCAGATGTCCGTAAAGCAATTCAGCAAGGTGCGTCACGCGAAGACATTACGGCGGGAATTGTCACGTCCATCGTTTCCAATTATCTTAATCGTGTTGTTGGCAACAGAACGATTGGAGAAAACATTGTTTTGCAGGGAGGCGTAGCCAAAAATAAAGCCGTTCCTCTGGCTTTTGCAATGCTTCTGGATAAGAATATACTGGTTCCACCCGATCCTGAACTGATGGGTTGTTTTGGTGTTGCCATTCTGGCAAAACAAAAACTTAAAGAAGGCGTTCTTGCCAAATCTCAATATGACTTAGAAAAAATTCTGGACACAAACATTATTTACGGAAAGGATTTCAAATGTAAATCCTGTGATAATTTCTGTCCCATACGAGTTTTGAATGTCAATAATCATTCGTACATGTTTGGAGGCCGTTGCAACAAATATACGAATATCCGCAAAAAAAATGTTTTCAATGAAAGTGAGTGTACCGATTACATTGAAAAACGAAATGATATTATTTTTCATCAATGTGCGCCAGATTCCGATAAACTGATCAGGAAAAAAGATTTTGTCGTCGGAATTCCTCGCTGTTTTTCATTTTATACGCTTTGGCCTTTATATGCTTGGTTCTTCCATTGGTTGGGTGTGGAAACAGTGGTTTCCGAAGAAATATTACAAGATGGAACTGCTCGCGTGGAAAGCAATTATTGTTTCCCGGCAGAAATTGCTCATGGCGCTGTGCAGGATATTGTTAACCGCCATTGTGATTATATTTTCCTGCCTCATTTTCGTGACATGGAAAGCTATGAGAAGAGTGTCCCGGCAAATTTTTGTCCGATAACTCAGAGTCTGCCATATTATATTCAGAAAGCTTTTCCTGAAATATCCCGGGAAAGATATTTAATGCCTGTTGTAAGTTTTATGCACGGAATGAAAAAGGCCGCCGAGCCGTTTATTACTATGGCGGTAAAGCTGGGCTTTCGTGAATCTGAGGCACAGGAAGCATTTTCCCTGGCTTTTGAAAAGCAGATGGATTGTTTTGCCAGATTTTCCGAACTGGGCAGGCAAGCTTTAAAAGAAGCACGTGCATCTCAACGGCCCGTTATTGCGATTCTGGGACGACCGTATAACTCCTTTACAACGGATGCTAACATGGGCGTACCCCGTAAATATTCATCGCGCGGTTACTGCGTCATTCCTTTTGATATTCTTCCGTTTGAAGACCAGCCTATTTATCAGAATATGTACTGGTATTACGGACAACAGGACATGAAATCGGCCTCTTTTTTAAAAAAGGAGGACAATATTTTTGTGACCTTCATATCCAATTTCTCCTGCGCGCCCGATTCCTTTATGCTTCATTATCTTAAGTGGATTATGGGCGTAAAACCCTTTCTAATTTTGGAACTGGACTCCCACACCGCCGATGCCGGCGTGGATACCCGTATTGAAGCTTTTCTGGATATCATCGAAGGCTATCGCTCCAAAATCGGCGATATCCGTGAAACCAGATATGATAACGGTCTTCGTTTCATCAATAAACCCGGCGAAGACATTCACATCAAAAATAATCATACCGGTGAAAAAATACCCATTAAAAACAATTCCCGCGTTAAGTTGCTGCTATCCAATATGGGACGATTGTCTGCGGAGCTCATGGGAGCTTCGATTCGCGGTTTCGGCATCAACGCCGAAACCATGCCCGTGCCCGATATCTATACGCTGCAACTCGCCCGCAATCACGCATCCGGCAAGGAATGTCTGCCGTCTCATCTCGTTTTGGGCAGCGTTCTCAAATATTTATATTCTGAAAAATACCGTAAAGATGAAATTTACCTGCTCTTTGTTCCAACAACCACCGGTCCGTGTCGCACCGGTCAATATTTCGTTTTTTATGATAATCTCTTCAAGGATTTGCGTTTTGAAAATGTTGTCGTCATTACTCTCGATGCGGACAATTCCTATAACGAATTAGGAGCGGAATTTTCCAAATACGCTTGGTGGGCGATTCTGATCGGCGATTACATGAAAGATATAGAAACATCTTTGCGGACCTGCGCGGTTGATCCTCAAAAAGCGATGAGGGAATACGATAAAATCTGGCAAAAGATGATAAAAGTGGCGGATCAAAATGTTACAAACATGCTGCCCGTGTTAAAAGAAATATCTCTCGATATCAGCACAATACCTTTGAAGAAAAAACTAGATGATTGCCCTAAGATATTAATTGTTGGAGAAATTTACGTGCGACGCGATGATTTCGCAGTCGATGAACTTATCGGGATTCTAAGTAAAAGAGGAATCATCGGCAAGGTTTCCAATGTGGCCGAATGGGTGTACTATTGTGACTTTGTTCGTCACTACGAATTTAAAAAATGTCTCGCCCTCCATCCCTGGCACAAGCGAATCTTCTCCCGCGAATCAACGGATATCATCAAATGGGAAATCGAGCACCGATATAAAAAGAAGGTAGAAAAAAATATTCGCGAAACGCTCCTCCCTACCGGACTCGTGCCGGATTCACCGCATAACATGAAAGAAATCATGCGCAACACCGAAAAGCATTTTGTCAGTCATGAGTTATATTCCGAGATCAGCATTTCCAGCGGCGTCGCCGCCACAGCCATGATGGACGGATACGCGGGCATCATCAATATTTCACCCTTTGCCTGCTTGATCGGCCGGGTTATTGAAGGCGTTCTGACTCCGTGGGCGAGAGAAAGAAAATATCCCGTTTTATCCATTGAAATCGATGGAAATCTTTTACCTCCCAACGTTATCAATAAACTGGAAATATTCATGCTCAATGTATTAAGATTTAAAAACGACAAGGATTTGAATTGAAAGGTGAGGTCATAAAGATTTTCTTATGAAAAATAATATTACCGGAATAATTCTGGCAGGAGGGAAAAATTCCCGCATGGGATTCAACAAGGCGTTTCTGGAAGTCGATGGAAAACGCCTTATTGATATGACCCTATCTGTTTATCAACAAATATTTTCTGAAATAATCATTGTTACCAACGATGCCCTTTCCTACATGGAATTTAAAGATGCAGAAGTTGTCACGGATATTTATCCGGGCAAAGGGTCACTGGGAGGAATTTATACCGGATTGTTCTATGCAAATAATGATTATGCTTTTGTTGCCGCCTGCGACATGCCTTCTCTCAACAAGGATTTCATTTTTTTTATGATTGACAAAATCGATAAACACGAAATCATTGTACCGGAACTTGCCGAGGGATTTCAGGCGTTGCATGCCATTTATTCACGACGATGCCTCCCGGCCATCAAAAAAATGATCTCAGCCGATCAACTTAAAATTGCCGGATTATATAAAGAAATGCGTTTGCTGAAAATTAATGAGGCTCAAGTTAAACCTTTTAATGCCCAAGGCAATATTTTTATCAATATTAACACGCCGGATGATTTAAAATCTTATAAAAACACAGAATGATCATTCATGCAGCGGCGTTGGCTGAACCCATTTTTTATTTTCTCCGTTATAATACCATTTATCGGGAAAACCGCGTCGATGAACATACACGGGATGATCAGCCCAGCGCAAAAGTTGCTTGTACGCATTGTGAATCACTCTGAAATTTGCCGCTTTCCCTCCTAAATCAGGATGATGAATCTTTACCTGTTTACGGTATGCGTTTTTTATGATGAGATTTAATTCATGAGAGCCAAGATCTGTTTTTTTTATTTCCAGACAATGCAAATATTCCATTTTTACGGTTGGAATTTTTAATAATCTGGGACGTTGCATCCTGTCGGAGATAGCATGACGTGATGCTAATTTCAGAACATGCTGCGTAGCCATGTAGTTTCTGTTTGTTCTATTGGTAACCGACCACCATTCTTCGCCCAATTGATTGGTCATGATATTAAAATCTGCGGCTGGATTACTGTTTTCCTTTCGTTGGACGCTGTAACGAAATATCTCTTTCATGCCATAGGGGACAATATCAAGCACAATCACTTTATCAGAAAAGTAAAATGTCGCGTAACGCGTGTTGAGGGCATGGAGCAACCCGCTCTTCATATTGAGTTTCTGCCTGAGATTCTGACGGCATTTTACAGAACAATATCGACGGTTATTGATGTTATTCGTGCTGCCACAGGAAAGACAAAAATTCTTATTTTCACATTGGGAAGGATTTATGAACATCTTTTTTTTCAGGATATCGGACCCATTTTTTATAGATGCCCCCGATACCCTGGATCCCCTGCTTTTTATTTCTTAGAAACAGCCAGATAACCTTTGGCTAAAGCCTTATTAACGTGTAAAACACCCTTGTTCATATCCTTCATGGGATAATCCGCTGTGATGACAGGCAGCGCATCCGCATCCACCTGCGTTTTCACAATGGATCCGGCTGGGACATAATGTCCGTCAGCTATATTCACACCCATCAGAATGACGCCGGGTTCGACAACACAATTCTTCCCTACAATGGATTTAAAAATCAGCGCTTTCATCCCGACAAATGTATCGTCCATAACCACCGCTGGTCCATGAATTTGAACTTGATGAGCCAGGGAGACTCTCTTTCCGACATAGACGGCATATTGCTTACCTTCCTCTTCCATTTGATTTTTTTCAACCGGTTTCCCGTCCAATTCCGTTTCCAGCGCATGAATAACCACACCGTCCTGAACATTGGAATCATCGCCGACATGAAGCGGTTGCCCCTCATCACCGCGCACGCAAGCCGTGGGCGCCACCATGATGTTCTTACCCAGGATGACATTGCCAATGACGGCCGCCAACGGATGTACAAACGTTCCCTCCCCTATAACCGGTTCGGATATTTTAGCGCAAAAATCTGTTTTTACATTTTTCTCAATCATTTATCCCTCCATATTTTTATGCTTACTTCAGTATTGTCTAGAATCCGGACTGAATTTCACCATTCACTTTTAATATTTGATTTTTTACTTTTTCTCTCTTCACCAGATTTTGCCATACTTTTTTTACGGTCTTTTCAGTTTGAGAAATACTTTCCCTGTTATCAATGATAATATCCGCCAAACCTTTTTTTTCTTTAATAGGCATCTGGCTTTTCAATCGTTTTTCGGCTTGTTCCCTGGGGATATGATTGCGAGCAATCAATCGTCGTATCTGTTCCTCGGGTTCAACAACGACCAGGATCGTTAAATCAAACAGATGCTGTTTTTTACCTTCAAATAAAAGAGGAATATCCGACAGGACAATCGCGTGCTTTTCTTTTTTGCTTATTTTATCTAATTGAGAATGCCATTCCTGATAAACAAAAGGATGAACGATTTTATTGAGTTTCAAGAGTTTATTCTTATCGGCGAATACAATATTTCCCAGTTTGACCCGGTTAATTTTTTTATCTTTCTGCAAAATTTCTTTGCCGAAATAATCAACCACTTTTTGCCACGCGGGTTTCCCGGGTTTCTGTACTTGGTGGGCCAGTAGGTCGAAATCTATTAAGTGAGCCCCTTTTTTAACAAAAAATCTCGCAACGGTTGATTTCCCACAGGCGATTCCACCTGTCAGTCCTACATTCAACATAATTATTTCTTGTTCAAGTCATAGATAATACGCAAACCGTCCAAGGTCAGCATTTCTTCTATTTTTTCGATTGTTTTTGTTTCCGGCGCTATCACATTCGCCAAACCTCCTGTGGCTATGACCAAAGGATTCATTTTAATTTCCGCTTTCATTCTGGTGACAATTCCGTCAACCAATCCTGCGTAACCGAACATAATTCCCGCCTGAATCGCGCTGACCGTGTCTTTGGTAATGACAGTTTTCGGTTTGCTGAATTCAACCCGGGGCAATTTTGACGCTCTTTCAAACAGGGCCTCAACGGAAATTACTATTCCGGGAGCTATGCACCCGCCCATATATTCTCCTTTGGGAGAAACATAATCAAACGTTGTCGCCGTGCCGAAATCCACGATGATGGATTCTTTACGATACTTGTTATAAGCGGCAACCGCATTGACAATTCTGTCGGCGCCTACTTCCTTGGGATTATCATAGAAAATGGGCATCCCTGTCTTGATTCCCGGACCGACGATCAACGGTTTTACGTTAAAATATTTCAAGCAAAGGGGCTCCAGAATATTGAGCATCGGAGGAACCACGCATGAGATGATAATCGCCGTTACCGACTTAAATTCCTTGGCTTTCATCCTGCTGGACTGATATAAATTATAGATCAGCACGCCGTATTCATCGACCGTATGATCTATTTCCGTCCGTATACGCCAATCATGCAAAAGATTCTTTTCATCATAAAGCCCCAGAACGGTATTGGTATTTCCTACATCTATGACTAGAAGCATATTTTTTCACCTTATGATTGTAGCGTCTCCTGCAGAGACTTTTATTTCCCGATGGTCTTCAGACAGAAGGATCAACGCGCCATCGTCATCCAGGCCGACAGCCTTACCTTCTATGTTTTCAGTGCCGAATTTTACTTCAATCATTTGATCGATCATGGACGTCAGTTCAAGCCATTTATTTTTGACGGGACCGAATCCTTTTTGTCGTTGTTGTTTATACCATTTTTCCAGATTTTCATAGAGGCGAATTATCAATTCCAGACGATCAATTTTTCTGCCGCTTTCTATTGCCAGGGATGTCGCGATATCTCTAATGTCTTCCGAAAATTGGTCGTATTGAATATTAACGTTAATGCCCATGCCCAGAACAATAAAGTCCACCTTCCCCTCATTTATTTTAGCCTCGGAAAGAATGCCGCATACTTTTTTATTTTTAATCATGACATCGTTGGGCCATTTAAGTTCTATCCGACCGGGACAGTAAAAATCCAGAATTTCAGCAACGGCGACACCGGCCATGATTGGAATGCCAGTCGTTCTGAACGGTTCGATCGGCGGTCTTAAAATAAGCGACGTGTATATGTTTAATCCCGGTGGAGAATGCCACGACCTCCGCAGGCGCCCCTTCCCGGAAGTCTGAGTGTCGGCAATGATAACCGTTCCCTCTGGTGCGCCGTGAATTCCTAACGTAAAGGCGTCGTTGTTCGTTGATTCTGTTTCAGTATGATAGTAAAGACTACGACCGAATAATTTTCCACTGAATTTTTCTTTTAATATTTCCGAATTCCAACACATAAGACAAAGATTGCTTGGCTATCGAATTTTTATTCACGATTACAGGATTAACACGCCTTGATCTTCAAGGAAATGTCAGCGGCACGAACGGAATGGGTCAGTTCTCCAACGGAAATAAAATCCACGCCAATCGCTGCTATATCAGCGACGTTTTTCAGGCTGACATTCCCGGATGCTTCCACCAGAGCTCGTCCGGATATAAGACCAACAGCTTTTTTCATTGTCGATGTATTCATATTGTCCAACATAATAACGTCCACACCGCAGGCCAGAGCTTCCTTGACTTCCTGAATATTTTTAGTTTCGACTTCAATTTTCATATCGCAAGAAAGATGTTTTCTCTGAGCGTTTACGGCAGCGGTAATGCCGCCCGCAGCTTCAATATGATTATCTTTGATGAGGACGCCGTCATACAGACCGATACGGTGATTACAGCCGCCCCCAATGCGCACAGCCATTTTATCCAGAATTCTTAATCCGGGTACTGTTTTACGAGTATCCAGAATTTTAGCCCGGGTCCCATGCACCGCTTTGACATATTCCGCGGTAAGGGTAGCAATGCCGCACATACGCTGTAAAAAATTAAGGGAAACTCTTTCTGCCATTAATATGGATGCCAGGCTTCCTGATACTTCAGCGATGATGTCACCTCTTTTTACCTTGCTTCCGTCCTTGATGAATTTTTTAACTTTGATGTTTTGATCAAGACATTTAAATGTAGCGTCAAAAACATTTATGCCAGCCAGGACGAAAACATCTTTGGCCATAGCCAGAGCGCTGCCCCTCTTTTGCGTGCTGATGGTGGCATGAGTTGTAATATCGCCTGCGCCTAAATCTTCGCGAAGCGCGTTCTTGATGATTTCTAATATGTTTTTTTCCATTAAGTGGACAGACCCTTTAATTTCTTAAGCGCTGCCTCCAGCGTATTAAATTTCTTCTGGAACTCTTTTAGCTTATCTTCTTCTTTTTGAATAATTTCCGGTGCGGCTTTGCTCATAAAGTCACGATTGGCGAGCTTTTTTGAACTCTGTTGCAGGTCCCTGGATATTTTGTTCAGCTCTTTTTCCAACCTTGTCACCTCGCTGGAAATATCCACAATGCCTGCCAGAGGAACGAAAATCTTTGTGGAGCCACTCACTGCCGTTGCAACTCCTTTGGGTTCAATCGCGTTAATTTCCACGTTCAGCAACTCCAGATTAGCCAAATTTAAGATATAGCCTTTATCCTTCTCAATCATTTTTCTATTCTTTTCATCGGTTGCGGAAATCAGCACCTTCAGCTTTTGTGATGGCGCAATTCGCATTTCACCGCGTATGTTGCGAATCGATGTAATGATGTCCATAATCATTTCCATTTCCTTTTCCGCCGAATCATTTTTCCATTCCTCTTGAATCACGGGGAAACGACTGACCATAATAGAATTTTTGTCGCAGCCCCTCAAAACATGCCATAGTTCTTCCGTTAGAAATGGCATGAATGGATGCAACAGCTGTAACATTTTCTGAAATACTTCATACAGAGTTTTCTGCGCCGCCCGTTTTTTTGCCGGGGTAGATTTTCCATAAAAAACCGGTTTGCTTAATTCCAGATACCAGTCACACAGTTCATGCCAGACAAAGCGGTAAAGCGCGGCGGCCGCATCATTGAAATGATATTCATCCAAACTTCGCGTTATTTCTTCAATAACTTTATTTAATTTTGCCCTGATCCATTTATCCGGCAATGAATCATCCGTTTCAACAGATGATGTTTCATCATAATCTTCCAGATTCGCGAAAGTTAATTTTGAAGCGTTCCAGATTTTATTGACGAAAAATTTGTATCCTTCAATACGTTCCGGTGAAAGGCGCACATCGCGTCCCTGCGCTGTGTAAGCGGCCAGAGTGAATCTAAAAGCATCCGTACCATATTGATCAATCATTAAAAGAGGATCGATGATATTACCTTTCGATTTACTCATTTTTTCGCCTTTTTCGTCACGAACGAGCGCATGCAGATAAACATGTTTAAAGGGTACATCCTTCATGACGTAAATGCCCATCATCATCATACGCGCAACCCAGAAGAAGAGGATATCAAAGCCGGTAATTAACAATGATGTGGGATAAAATGTTTTTAGTGCGTTCGTTTTTTCCGGCCATCCCAATGTCGAAAACGGCCAGAGTGCGGAACTGAACCAGGTATCCAGAACATCTTCATCCTGCTTGAGAGACGTGCCGCCACAGTGAGGACACTTATCCGGATCCGTTGTGGCCACAATGACTTTTTTGCATTTCTCGCAATACCAGACAGGAATGCGATGGCCCCACCACAATTGACGGGAAATACACCAATCACGGATATTATTCATCCAGTCAAAATAAGTGGCTTCCCATGTTTTGGGAATGATTTTTGTTTTTCCCTTCACCACGGCTGACACAGCCTGTTTGGCAAGAGGCTTGATTTTAACAAACCATTGTTTGGAAACCATCGGTTCAATGTCGGTTTTACATCGATAACATTGGCCGACATTATGAGCGTAAGGTTCGGTACTGACCAGATAACCGCCTTTTTCCAGATCGGCAACGACGTTTTTGCGGGCTTCATAACGATCCAACCCCTTGTAAGCACCGCCATGATCGTTGATGATACCTTTGCCGTCCATAATCGAAATAATTTCCAGATCATGACGTTGTGCCATGGCAAAGTCGTTGGGATCGGATCCCGGAGTGATCTTGACGGCGCCTGACCCGAAATCCATCGTTACATAATCATCTGAAATAATGGGAATTTTTTTGTTAACCAAGGGCAGAATGACAAATTTACCGACCAGATCTCTGTAGCGAAAATCCAGGGGGTTGACCGCAACTGCTGTGTCACCCAGCATCGTTTCCGGTCGTGTAGTTGCCACAATAATATCACCACTACCGTCGGCCAGGGGATAACGGATGTTCCAGAGGAAACTCTGATCCTGTTTAAATTCCACTTCCAAATCGGAAATGGCTGTGTGACAGCGCGGACACCAGTTGACGATGTAGTCGCCCTGATAGATCATGCCTTCATCGTAAAGACGGACAAAGACTTCGCGCACAGCGAGGGACAGACCTTCATCCATGGTGAAGCGCTCTCTTTGCCAATCGCAGGAACAGCCGAGTCTTTTTAACTGATTAATGATGACGCCGCCATACTGTTCCCGCCATTCCCAAACACGGGCAATGAATTTCTCACGCCCCAGTTCATGGCGTGATATTCCTTCTTTCAATAATTGCTGTTCAACAACATTTTGCGTGGCAATTCCGGCATGATCCGTTCCCGGCATCCAAAGAGTATTGTAGCCCTGCATTCTTTTGAATCGAATGATAATATCCTGCAACGTATTGTTCAGGGCATGTCCCATATGCAGCATTCCCGTTACATTGGGAGGCGGAATAACGATGGAAAAAGGCGAAGCTTCGCTTTTATCCTGTGCATGAAAATAATTATTGCTTAACCAGTATTCATATAATCTTTTTTCGACATCGGCCGGCTCAAAAGCCTTGCCCAACTCTCTTTTTACCATTTGAAAATTACACTCCTTAAATCTAATACAGCATAATGCCGATACCGTTCGACTTATTACCAAATCCGCTTTACTACATTCTAGAATTTGGAGTCTCATTAAAAAAGGGCTTTACGCCCCATCTTTGTATTATGCTTTGTATTTCAATAATTTAATTAATTTATCTTCAGCACTTCCTTAAGCTTTCCAATGATGAAAATAGCTTCAACTCCGGACAATGGTTTTAGTGGACCAAATTCACCGGTTTTAATATTCATTGCTTCCATAATTCCCCGGGAAGTAACGGAAATAATAGCATTGAAATAGGGCATATCTGCAGGCACGTCTGGAAACAGCGATTTTGAATTCACATACCGGGCAGAAATATCTTTCTCACCTGTAACCTTTATTAATATATCCTCCAGAATGATGGCAAATTCACCTCGGGAGATAATTTCTCCAGGATTGAATTTACCTCTAGGATTATTTTCCAATCCTTTGACTCCCGTTTCCAGAACGCCTTCTATATCCTTCTGAAACGGGTGCTCCATGATATCATGAGCCCATATTTTCATGGGCGGAGGTTCAATAGGAAATGTTTCAGTGAAAACTTGTCCTGTTATTTTTTCTTCCTTAATCATTTCCGTTTCTTTTTCTTGTTTATTCTGATCTTTAGGAACATGTTTGTCATAAAGCTCCTTTATTTTTAATTCCTCCATTAATAAAGCGGCCGTCTCCGCCCTGGTTAGTCTTTCCGTAAGAGCGATTCTTTTTCCGGCCTGACTAATCGGATTGGCTTTTTGCACTTTTTGTAAAAAATCTATCTGATTGGTTGCATCGTCAATATGATCCGTTTTTAATTTAATAACCGTGGCAAACATTTTACGGGCCCTGTTAAACTCCAGGGCTTCTTTGTACGCCAACCCCATGTAATAATAAGCAGGCGCGTATTTATAATCAATTAAAACCGCTTCATCAAATTGATTCTTTGCCGACTCAAGCCATTTCATATCGGATTTATTAGAGGTATGATAACGAATTCCGGCAACATAAACAAAAAGTTTCTCATCGTCGCTCTGAGCTTTTTTAAATCCTTCCACAAGATTATCAGAAGCCGCGGCCAACTTCCCGGTGCAAATATTGATGAGTGCCATGCCCGTGTAAGCCTTCGAATATTTGGCGTCCAATTGGGTCGCCATCTTAAATGATCTTCTGGCGTCAGAATATTTTCCCAATTCAAGAAGTTTTAAGCCGGTATACGTATGATGATCCGGTGTATCGAGCTGGCTTACCGCAATTCTTTCCTGCGTTACGCATGAAACTATAAGAACAACAACACACAAAATACATGGGATAACCGGAATTGTGAATTTATCGCGTTTTATCATAGTCATTTCTTCCACAAACTGATTGATGTAATTATATTTAGAACAAGTTTAAGTCAAGCAATATTGCAGTCTGTTCATAGGCCTTATAAACGACTTTTCCAGCTCATCAATGTTCGTTTTTAGTGAAATAAGTGGTTTTTCTAAACTTTTATTGCCTGAAGATAACATGTTACCACTTCATTCCCTTCTTTATTAAAAACGTTTGTGCAAATTGATTACCCAGTTTTGCTGCTTTTTTTATGTCTGCCATTGCTTTTTTTAGCTGTCCAAGATTATTATAGGCAAAGCCACGGTAAAGATATGCATCTATATATATCGGGTTAAGTTTGATTGCTCTGTTATAATTTACAATAGCCGTTTTATAATCGCCAAGTTCATCATATACATTTCCACGATAGAAATAGGCTTCCATATTTTGCGGGTTTATTTTTATTGCTTTATTAAAAGCATTTAATGCTTCATCCCATTTTTTATCATCAAAAGCTTCATAACCTGTTTTTAGCCAATCAAAATCATCGCGTCCTTCTATAACATCATTCCCTTCGACTGGTTTTTCTTTGTCATCACCGTCTTCTTCATCCTCCGCATTTTCCACTACGATCTTATGTTTAGCCAATTTTCGATACAACTTTTCATCTTCCTTTAATAACTCATCCGAGTATTTTATTTTTGTTAACTTATCATTTTGAGATAAATTCCAGCTATTTTTTAACGGTGAATATGCGATGGGTGCTTTTGAACAGCCATTCATCAATAATAGGGCAGCTAAAATGAATGGTAATAAACCACGACACATTTTCATATGACCTTCTCCTTTTTTTAATTTACCATAAATATAGCGAAGCGCAAAACAGGAATTTAAAATTTGATTATTTTCGAGAAGGTTGTACGGATATCTCAAGAAATATATAAATAAATAAGTTATATAAAACTAATTTCTTTTGTCGCAACGGTTACGATGTAGCAGCGTTCATTATTTGAACCTGTATCGGCCGGAACCAGAAAAAATCCCGGGCGTCCCGGCTGATAACCGGTTGTGGTCCCGACAAGCACTTCTCCATCACGGAAAACCACTTTGATTTTTCGCCCGATCGGCGGATGTACCGGGTCAAATTCATTGCTCTTGGGACGACTAGGATTTCCGGCGTAGTCCTTAACAAAAAAAAAGCTTTTAAGTCACCGGTTTTTATTTCAACAGGCTTCGTGCCCGCCGCTGCGTTTGAATCGCTCACATGAAATAAATCTTTCATCGGGGAAAAATCGGCGGTGGTGCCCTTGATCATGTTGCCGTTTGTATATCTTGCTATAACTTTGTTCATCTTTTCTTGTTTCAAGTTAAGGAAATATTTTTTTATTTTATTCTTTTTTCCAACAATTTTCCAACATATTTTTTATTTCACCAAGAAGATTTTGATTAAACCAGTTGATTTCCTTATCGGCGTTAAACCAGGTCATCTGGCGCCGGGCGTATTGCCAGGTTTCGCGCTTGATGAGATTGATCGCCTCGTCCCAACTGTATTTTTTGTTCAAAAAACCGATAACGTGTTTATAGCCCAATGATTGCAGAGATTTTAGGTTTTGACTGTAACCCATCGCCAGAACTTTTTTTACTTCATCCAGCAATCCGGCAGCAATCATTTTATCTGTGCGTTCTTCAATTCTCTGTTTTAATTCTTTGCGTTCTACTTGAATGCCGATTTTGTAAGTTGTGTAAGGACAGTCCGCAAAGGAATGCTTCTTCTGTTTAATGGTAATGGATTCGCCGGTTTGTTCCAGAACTTCCAGCGCCCGGATGACTCTGACCGAATCATTGGAATTAATCTGTGCGGCAGCAGCGGCATCTTTTTGCAGCAGCATATCGTAAAGATATTTTTTCCCGTACGTGTCCCGCAACTGACGATAATGATTTCTGATATTTTCATCCACGTCGGGCGTATCGATAATTCCCCGGAGCAGCGCCCTGATATACAACCCTGTTCCACCCACGACAAAAACCGGCTTCCCCTTCCCCGCCATTTCGGCAATAACCATCCGTGCCTTTTCTGCAAATAAAGCCGCGTTGAATTCTTCGTCGGGATTCACCACATCAATCATGTGATGCTTGATCCCCTTGCGCTCCTCCATCGTTGGCTTGGCCGTACCGATATCCAGATAACGATAAACCTGCATGGAATCGGCGCTGATGATTTCTCCGCAGAATTCCAGCGCGAGATTGACAGCCAATTGCGTTTTACCCGTGGCAGTTGGCGAATTGATGATGACCAGAGGCAACTTTTCCATTTTCATTTCTTACTTTCTTTTAAACATTCTTTCGATTTCGCTTAAGGAAAAGTTGATGGTGATGGGACGTCCATGCGGACACGTGAGACTGAAAGGTGTTGCTTCCAGCTCACGGCACAATGCGGCCACTTCTTCATGGGAAAGAAATCTGTTGGCCTTGATGGCGGCCCGGCAGGCCAGCGACGCCAGGATCTTTTCTCTTCTTTCCTGCAATGAAGGTGTTTGGTTCTGATCGCTTAACTGATCGGCAATATCGGAAATCATTTCACTGATTTTGACCTGAGACAAAGTTGCCGGAACCGCTTTAACGGCAATCGCGTCCCGTCCGAATATCTCAATTTCCAGACCGATCTCCTGAAAGAAATCCAGATAATCAGAAAACAGAGCAATCTGTCCCAGGGTTAAATTGACAATTTCCGGCATGAGCAGTGACTGGCTGATGACCTTCCCTCCTGATGATTTCTTTAACTTCTCCAGAATGATTCGTTCATGCGCCGCGTGCTGATCCATCAGGACAAGACCGCCCTCGCCTTCAAAAATCAGATACGTATTGGCATATTGCCCAACATACCGCATGCCGGTAAAAGATATCGTATCCTTCGTCAGAGTTTTATCGCTTTCTACTGATACTATTGTTTTCTCAACCACCGGCCGCTTCAATAAATCATCATTGATGGCCTGCTGTAAATTCTGTCTGGAAAACATTCCAAAAGGAATGGATGGAGCTTTTTCCCGCACCGATGGCGTGGGAAAAGAAAAATCTTTTTTCTCTTTAGACTCCAGACGATAAATGAAATTGCCCTTTGATGTTTGCGCTCCGGCCAGTCTTTGCGCGATGGTTTTGGAAACCAGATCAAAAACGGCGTGTGCGTCTTTAAAGCGAACTTCCAGTTTGGCCGGATGAACATTCACATCGACATCTTCCGGCGGCATTTCCAAAAACAGCACAGCCGCGGGATAGCGGCGCGGCTCGATAATCTGCCGGTAAGATGACAAAACGGCATGAAGGACGCTGTTATCGCGGACAAAACGTTTATTCACAAACAAATAAACGCTTTTGGAATTTGATTTCGTATATTCCGGTCGTGATATAAATCCTGTCAGACATAAGTTTTCTTTTTGCGCCTCCACGGCAAGGCAATGCGCGGTAAAATCATCGCCCATCACCATGGCAATTCTCTGCGAAATATCCTTAACGTCCGGCGCGACAAATGCTTCGCGTCCGTTGACCAGTACTTTAAAGCGAACTTCCTGATGCGCCAAAGCCAAACGCGTAATCGCGTCCAGACACGCACCCTGCTCCGTGGCTTCCGTTTTCAAAAACTTCCGGCGCGCGGGAACATTGGCAAATAGCTTGGTTACGGATATCTGCGTTCCTTCCGGACAACCCGCCGGGGCCATTTCTTTAATTTTACCTGCGTCCAGCGTGGCTTTTGTTCCCGATAAATCTTTTTTGCGTCGGGTCAGCAGTTCCACTAGCGCGATGGAGGCAATGCTGGGCATGGCCTCGCCGCGGAAACCAAAAGAAACGACATTGAATATATCCTCAAAATGATGAATCTTGCTGGTGGCGTGTCGTTCAAAAACCAGCGGCACGTCATCGTGCTCGATTCCCGCACCGTTATCAATCACCTTGATGGACTGACAACCGCCCTTCTCCAACTCCACCCGGATATCAGTCGCTCCGGCGTCTATGGAATTTTCCACCAGTTCCTTGACAATCGATGCCGGTCTCTCCACCACTTCCCCGGCAGCAATCTTATTGGCAATTTCCGAAGATAAAACGACAATACGTTTGGACAAGCTTTTTTCTCCTGATCACGGGTATGACCCCTGGGGCAAGCCCTGGATCATAACTCGGCAACAAGCTGCGGGGTATTATACCCTCCGCTGTGCGGGATTGTTCGACTTACAAATTTCAACGTGTGACCTTTAGGTTATATACTTCGTTTTTGAAATTTGAGTCTCACAATCAATTTGAATGCATTATTAGTACAATAAATCAAAATCTGCAACCATGATTAAAGTACTTTCTCATTTAAAAATAAATTATTCCAAATAATTCGACATATTTAGCAGCGCTCTTGAATTTATTCCGTTCTTGTGTCAAGAAGTAACCGCTTAATGATCCCTATGAATAAATATTATTCAAAGTGAGTTGTGCATGGAAAAATTTTTCGACCCAAAATCTGTTGTTGTTGTCGGCGCTTCCAATTCTCCCTTCAACCTCGGGGCTACAATCTGTAATATGCTGAAGGATTATCTTCAATATCCCGGCGCTGTTTACGCCGTAAATTCAAAAGGGGAAACGGTCAATGGCTACCCGGGTTATTCATCATTGCTTGACCTTCCCGAAACACCCGATCTGGCGGTTATCATTGTTGCGGCAAAAAACGTTCCCGGTATTATCAGGGATTGCGCCGGCAAAGGAATCAAACGGGTCATCATTGAAAGCGCCGGTTTTTCCGAAGGCGGCCACAAAGGCCAGGCCATGCAACGCGAGATCGATGATGTCGCCAAAGCCAATGGCATCCGCATTATGGGGCCGAACTGTCTGGGGACACTCGACACCCGCAAAAAATTCTGCTGTTTCTATGGCGTTAATCCCAGCCTGGTCGAAATGGGCCGGATATTTGAAGCGCCGGGAAATATTTCCTATATCATCCAGAGCGGCGGCATTGTTGTGCTGGTCATTGAGTCGTTTTTTTACGACCTCGTCGGCGTGAATAAGGTTGTCAGCATCGGCAACAAGTGTGATGTGGATGAGGCGGACCTGATTGATTACTTCCAAACAGACGAAACGGAAGTCATCGGCATCTATCTGGAAAATGTGGCCAATGGCCGCAAACTGATGGAGGCCGCAAAAAAGTCGCGCAAACCGATTTTGATTTACAAGGTAGGCCGCACACAGGAAGGCGCCCTGGCCGCCATGTCACACACGGCAGGCATGGCTAATAATGACAGAATCTTCGAGAGCGCCTGCAAGCAGTCGGGAATCATTCGTCTGAAATCCATCGATGAACTTCACTCCATGCCCAAAATGCTCACGGAAATGCCTATTTTGAAAGGCAGGCGAATTGCCATGTTTACCAATTCCGGGGCCTTCGGCAGCATCAGCGCGGACCTGCTGGTGGAAGCTGATTTGCAGGTGGTACGCTTAAGCTCGCAGACACAGGAAAAATTGAAAAAAGCGGGACAGGTTTTCAATATCAAAAACCCTGTCGATATCGGTCCCGCTCCTCCCCAGACCTATCTCGATATTTACGAAATCCTTCTTTCCGCTGATGAGGTGGACGGTTTGCTGCCGTTGCTGAGTGTCTGGCAGACTTTCGTGATTGACACGCTTCTGGAACTGATGAAGATGTGCAAGCATTACGGAAAGCCCGCGTCTATCTACACGCCAAACGCAGTAACCAAGTCCATTTCCATTCGCGCCAAGCACCGGATACCGATATTTGAAACAGCGGAGCAGGCCGTTCGGGCATTATCCATTTCCCATTACTATTATGATTCACTCAGGAAAAGGAATTTTCTCACGGCAGACACAGGATCGGGAAAAGAGAAGTCTCCTGCGTAAAGAGATGATAAGTGTATATATGATATGGCACAAAGCAATTTTGTGCTTGCATATTTGTACGCCACAAATTATAGATTAAACCACTTTCAACATAATTTGAAATTCCCGGGAGGTTCAGAGATGAACGTAAAAGGCATTATTTTTAATACGGGCAAATCTACCATCATTGCGGTTTTCGGAGCGGAAGCGTGGGATGCTTTTGCAGTAAAACTGGCGGCAAAAGACAAATTCTTTGGCAACATGATCATGACCATCACCCCGGTTCCGATCGATAAATTCATTTTCTTTCTTGATGAACTGGTGAAGGAATTCTTCAATAATGATTATATGCAGTACATAACCTTCGGCAAGGTGGCTGCCAAATTTGCCCTCTCACCGGAAGGCCCTTATAAATCTTATATGCTCACAACGGACATTAACCAATTTGTTGAAGCAGTAATGCCTAAGTTCTATTCCACCTACTTTGATGAAGGTACGGTTGTAGCGCACCTGGAAAACAATATTGTCCATCTCAAACTGACCGGACTTCCCCTCAAACATAACTATTTCGAATATCTGCTGATGGGCTACTTTCAGAAATCGCTTAAAATATTCGGGAAGAAAGTTGTGGCCAACCGAGTTAAGAGTATGGCCGCGGGTGATGACCATGTTTCTTATACGTTTGAGATAAAAGAATCCTGATCAACATCAGCAGGCATACAATCTAACTAAATACTCTGATTGTCAGGTTTTATAATCGTTTTCCGGATTGCCCTAAAGATTTTTTTTACACGCGTTTGCGGTTTGATGATCAAAACAATTCAATATGACGTAATGACCAGGATTGTTTTAAAATTACCTCACAGCTTGCTTTCGCGCCAAAATACCCTTTGACAAACATAATCCGCATTTCTATAATCGTTTTTAAAGAGAACGTTTTCTTATCAAACAAAATCAAGACATTAAATTTATTATCGAATTGGAAAAGCCAGATGGGTAAAAAGTCAAAGTTTTTAAGTTTTATGGAATTTTTGCTGGTATCCCTTTACTCTTTTCTTTTTTTTTCACATATATGGTCATTTTCCTACCTCTTGATTTTTCAGGACAGAGATCTTGATCGCGCAAGGCAACTGGCTCAGGGAAGTCTTATTTTCTTCGGTCCGGAAGTCCTTGGAGGTGGTAACCTTCCCGGCGGCTTCTATTACTTTCTTTTATCAATTCCCTATTTTTTAGGACTGGACTGGTCTGCCTGCTGGCAATTGATGATTATTCTTCTTTCTGTGGGTATCGGTTTGGCCTGGATATTTATTGTTGCCGTATCCGGATATTACAGCGCTGGTGTTTTTATCGCTCTGATTTTTAATTCCGCCGCTTTGATGATGGTGGAAGGCCTTTTTTTAAATCCGAGTTTTCTCCCCTTCTTTACAATCTGTTCGATTATCGGAATTTGTATGACGTTTTCCAACATACCTGTCTCTAAAAATACATATTGGATAGCAACCTGTTTTCTGCTGGGGCTTTCCATACAAATCCATTTTAATGCTTTTTTTATCCTATTATCCGGCATTTTTCTTCAATGGATTGCGGACAAAATTAAAATTGCTCCATTGAAGCAACGTGATTTTTTTATGGGGCTTGTTGTATTTGCGCTGACCCTTCTTCCTTATTACCTTTCCACTATTCTGAGCAGGTTCGGATTGATCATCGGTCAACAGGCGCCTTTCAGCAGCGGCCAGTACTTGAATGCACCGCCGTTTCTTTTACGCCGACTTTTTGACGGATTATCCGGCCTGAGTTGGGAATCCATGTTCCGGATGCTGATGTTTCAACTTCAGCCGGAACTGTTGCTTTGTCTTTGCATCTTGCCGTTGGGCTATTGGATCTTCAGGCATATTTCAAAACATGATTCCGGAAACCGGGAGACCGGTTATCCTGAACCCTTTAAAATACTCCTTATCATCGGAGCTTTTAATGTAATCCCTCAGTTGTTTTTTTTCAGCATTAGTAACTTCACGACTGTTTATTATACAATCAACATTGTTTTTGTCATGGCTTTTATCGCTGGCGCTATCCCTGTCAAATTAAGTGAAACTCCCCGCGGCAAGCCGCGGGGCATCTTTAACAGCAAGGAGGGGGATTGCATCCCCCTTACCCCTGCACCGCATTCATCCCCGCCATTAATGGCGGGGTATTCTGCGGGGAAGTTTCATAAAGAACACATAAGAAAATATTATTATCTGACCGCCGCCTGTCTCCTGATGATTGCTCTTTTTAAATTCCGGAAAGCGCCTGAATTAAATCTTCAGGCCATGTTTGAAATCAGCATGATTTATTATGTTTTTATTTTTACGATATTCATCCTTGTCCTGGCGCTTAGAAAAGTTCATTATGCAACCATCGCGCTGGTTATTTTTATGCTGCTCCTTCCCAATATCTCTTTGAAATATAATTTAAGTTTAGCGGAATCGTCAAAATTGTATCCGATAACTCCGAAACTTGGAGAAATCAAAAATCTATCCCGATATATCATTAATGAAACCTGCTGGGATTTCTCGACAGCCAGAAAAAAAATTATGAGAATGAATATCTTCAGTGAAGTCGGGCTTAGGGAAATATATAACGAAGAATTCAAAAAGACGTTATGCAGCAACCGCGGCACAAACCCGGACGGATATGTTATTTCATCCGTGGAAAGTACTGAAGACAAGAATAATGCGGAAGCATTGCCCAATGAATGGCTGCTCACAAAAAGACCGGAGCATGTTATTCATCAATACATGATGAATCATAACCTGAGGGTGGGCAAACCTGTTTTTTTCGGTAATACGGTTTTACTGGAATATAATCTGAAAAATCCGGAAACGGGAGCGCCATTATCAATTCAGAACATCGGTTATGCCTATGAAAACAGTAAATCCGACAAATATTTTATTCAATATCCTCCCGGAGTTTCACAAATCAGCAAAAATAAATATTTCATTCGCTGGGATAATTGCCCTGAAGATGAAGGCGGCTGTTCAGTAGGTTATTTCATTGATCTGGAAGGTATTTCTTTTATGAACAATACGGTAAAAGTTTCCATTATCGGACAATCCCTTTCTTCACCCAGTAAATGTGTCATGCCTCACTGGTCGGAAGTTCTTTTTTCACCCTACATCACATTTGAATGCGACGGGAAAAGATATAAAAGAGAACTTATACATCAATTGGGTGGCTTTTTAAAAAATATAGGGAACAGCAATCTCATATCGGCGCCATTTGAAACACATATCGCAACGCCCTGTAAAGTCGGCACATCTAAAGTGTCTGTCGGCTGGGATAAGCTGGTACTTTCATCTTTTGCAAGCGGAGTAAAAGTGATTCCAGACAAACCCATAACGATAAACAAGTAAGATAAATTTACCTATGAATACGCCTGCTGATAAAAGCATCAATAAGATTGAATTCTGGGACAGAAAAATCATTGATTGGGATGACGCAAGATATTCAAAGCCCTTTCGTTCGATAATCATGGGCTCCGTCAATAACAGGATGCATATTGCCTTTCATCTGCTTAAACAATTTACCCGGGATAAGATTGTCGTGGAAGCCGGATGTGGAACAGCGAGGTTGATGCCTCTTTTGCTGAAATCAGGCGCAAAAAAATATATAGGAATAGACTTCTCTGAGTGTGCAATTGGGGCTGCGAGAGAAAGAGCGAAAGAACAGGGCTTATCGGCCAAAGTGGATTTAATATGTGGAGATATAATAAATCTGAAAACGATTAAAACGGATTTGTTTTTTTCCTTGGGCATCCTTGACTGGTTGACGGACAATGAAATATATTTATTACTAAATAATATTGAAACGAAATATTATCTTCATAGTTTTTCCGAGCAAAAAATGAACGTACAGCAATTAACCCATCGTCTCTATGTATATTTAAAATATGGATATAAGAATCAAAAATATGTTCCGCATTATTATACGAGAGAGCATGTTTCCTCCTTATTTTCTCGTTGTGGATTGGAAACACCTGAATATTTTACAAATCGTAAAATGAGTTTCAGCTGTTTCGCTCACAATCTCCCGGGCAGTTTTAATGAACCATAACATCAAAACATATTTTGACAGCATTGCAGAACATTACCTTCATAATTCAAAAAAAGGATTGTGGGGATGGCTTAAGAAAAGAGAGGCGGAGGCTGTTCTCAGTTTGATAGACAGTCCGGTTAATGTCTTGGACCTGGGTTGCGGCTCGGGTTATTACTCCTATTTAATCAAGGAACGTTTTGACTGTCATGTAACATGTGTCGATGTTTCAATGAAAATGCTTAATCAATTGGACGGCAGAATTCAGGATATAATTTGTGCCAATGCTGAGGCATTCATTGCGGATAGAAAATTTGATTTGATTCTTTGTCTTGGCGTGATCGAGTTCTGCACCAATCCGGGAAAAGTATTTAATAATGTCTCTAAAATGCTTTCCCCTGAAGGGATATTCATAATCCTGATGCCAACGAAAAACATTATGGGAATTCTATATAAAATCTTTCATAAAGGGCATGGGGTGAACGTTAAATTATATGATATGCAAGAAATTGAAACGTATGCTTTAAAATCCGGATTAATTATGCAGAAATTTAAAATCACATATTTTTTTTCAACGGTCCTCAGATTGACAAGCGGGAAGCATGATCATGGGAAAAAATAAAAGGATATTATTCATCGTCAACGGATTGGGGATGGGCAATTCCACACGATGCCATGCAATTATCGAAATTCTCCACTACAGAGGTTATGCTATTGATGTCGTTACATCCGGCAATGGCATGGACTATTTCAGACACCATATTTCTTCTATCAGCGATTTGATTGAAATCAAGTCGCTATTTTATAAAAAATATAAGGGGAAGCTGAGTATTGGAAGAACAATTCTTTCGATTCCTGTTTTGGCGTTTCTTTATATTCAAAATATATACGTCCTTTACAAAACCTTTAAAAATAAGTCCTATGATGCCGTTGTCATCGACTCCGACTATACCATTTTACTTTTAAGGATAATGTTCAACATCCCGGTATTTGCCATTAATAATGCTGACGTTGTTGTACGTGAGATGAAAAAATTGGGCAAGATTCCCCGGAAGATATTGATGCAATTTTTGGTGGAAAAGATGGATTACTGGTTTCATCGCGTGTTTGTCGATTTTGTTTTAAGTCCAACCATTATTCTTGAATGGAATAATCACGCCCATGATAAAATACATCACTTTCCGCCATTTATACGAAGCGGCTTAACTGTAACCACCGGCATAAATAAAGTCCATAATATTCTTATCATGCTTTCAGGATCACAGTTTTCCACTGATGTAAGGTTTATCGAAAACAGACCAAACATCCCTAATATGACTATTACCGTGATGGGACGTAGCGGCTCATCAAGCGAAGAAGTAAAATATCTCGGCAAATTATATAATAACAAATCTTATCTAAATAGAGCGGATATTCTTATTATCAATGCCGGATTTAGCGCCGTCAGTGAAGCCGTTTTGCTTAGAAAACCGTGTGTGATTATTCCGATTGATCATCACGCCGAACAATACGTCAATGCGCATACGATGGAGAAAGAAGGATACGCGCTGGTCGCGAATATCGACAATGTCTGGCAAAAGACAACCGAATTAATATCCAATTATAATCAGGTAAAACAAGCTCTGGACAGAAAGGCTCTGCCATTAAATGGACATTGGCTTGCCGCTGATATGATTGATGAAAAAATTAATTGTAAGCAAGGAAAATCCAAATGATTATTTGCGCTGACGATTACGGCCTATCCGATTCAGTGGATGATGCCGTCATTGAATTGATTCAGAACAATCGTTTAACGGCGACCAGTTGTATTGTAAATTGTCAAAATGTAAAAAGTTCCATTTCAAGACTTAAAGAATATATCGGAAAGATTGACATCGGTCTTCATTTGTTTTTGACGGATGGGAAACCGGTCAGTAACCAGAAGGCAGACGGCGCTCTGTTTGACCATCATGGCCGTTTAAACAGTTTCTGGAAATTAACCACAAAGACCTATTTAAAATGCATACCGTCGGCTTCAGCCTATAATGAAATCCGTTCGCAGATTGAAGTATTTTCCGACCTTTTGGGAAAGATGCCCGATTTTATTGACGGGCATCAACATGTTCAGCAGTTACCGGTGATCAGGGAAGCCCTAGTGAAGGTAATCAAGGATATGAATTTTTCTCCGTATATAAGAATTGCTTCTCTTCCGGGAGACTGGATGAGGAACGACTTGTTGCGTTTTTCAACAAAATTGACATTTAATAACGTGATGATAAATTTTCCGGGGAGAAAAGCAGGAAAATTGTTTATGAAGAACGGGTTTAACTCCAACAGATATCTATTAGGTTATTATCACAGAAAATGTGAAACAACATTTTCGGAAATATTCAGACTGTACTCAAACATAAATCCCATTGATAAGGACATCTTTTTTTGTCATCCCGGCTATAAAGAAAAACATCGTGTCGATTGTTTCCGGTTTCTCATGTCTGGTGAATTTAATAGGATTTGTGTTGAAAGGGGTATTGCTCTGAACAGATTTTCTTCAGCGGGAACTGTTTGAGTATCTAATTTTTAAAGTTTTCAAATATTTTATTCATGGAATTCATTACCGCTTCTGCAATAATCTGATGTCCTATTTCGTTTGGATATCTGACATCGGAAAGATACTAAATCATGGTTTGTTAAATTAAAATATCGATATAACTTTTACTCACGCCGTGACCGGCCGGAATGCTTCCGCCACGTATGAGCAGTTTTCTGGGGATTGCATTTATTATATCTATACTACTTCTCAATTCGCTATTTGAAGTTCTTTATTCTGCTTTCCATTCTTTTTCCCATGTGAGCTGATCATTTTCGCTGGTCAGCCTTTTACCCGTGAGAAAAAAGTCGGAAAGACCGGTATGCTTAATCAAGTATTCTTTGTCTAAATCTTCCAGAAGTTCTTTAATGGTATAGAAACATTCGATATAACAATTTGCCTGTGCATTGGATAATTTAGTTCCCCACGCATACCCGATTATTTCTTCGGTAATATAAGCAAATTTAATAATTTCCTGCTTGGTAAGATTAACTTTCATAACGTATCCCCCGTAAAAGCCAATATATTCATAAAATTCATCCAATTCATTTTTACGTCTGAATTTTTCCACAAAAAGGGAGGCACAAATAACCTCTTATTTTTTATATAGCATAAAACTATAAAATGGAGAAATAAGAATATGAAGCACACCTCTCAGGCGGATTCATTTGATGACAAACATGTAAATACGATACGTGTTGACCTATTTTTCAAGTACAATATTATAATAACCATGTGCTTTATGATGCATTGTAAATGGCATCAGCATTACGGCGATACAATTTGGTGTCGTATAGCCCGGACATATTTTAAATAATATTTTCGTCAAGAACGGCATTTCGAAATATTTTCTGGCTAATAATTGCAACCTGCCAAGATTAGGCATGATCGCATTCGATAAGTTTTTTTTATATTTTACTTTAAATCCTTCTTGATAAGCCATATCCATCCAAACGTCTATCTTTTCAAAGCGGTTAACCGCAAGCGCTTTCTCCGTCATTATCGATGCTTGCACAAGATTATGAGGCAGACTGTCAAAATCCCTTTCTCTGAATCCATCATAAACGACAAATTGCCCGCCTGTTTTCAGAACCCTGAAAACTTCAGATAAAACCTTGCGCGAATCCTGGGCATGGCATATTGCTTCCAAATCGAAAATTAAATCGAATGAATCATCATCATAATTCAGTTGATGAAAGTCTCCATAAGTAAAATTCAGATTTTTAATATGCCGGGATCTTCTGTTGGCGATTTTCAAATGTTCATCTGTGATATCGATGCCTGAAAATTGTATTTGAGGAAATTTTTTTGCCAAATAAATTGAATTAAATCCCTTGCCAACACCTAATTCCAGTACATCTTGAACTGTCGACACCTTGATCAGCCTGATAATTTCATTAAGCTGGGTGTAAAAACCTTCTTTGTCAAAGATACCATCGTAATTTAACGCCATATGAACGGATCCTTGATAAGAATGAATGTACTTATAAATGATACTGCTGTTTCGATAATAATTTACAATATTATCATGCCGAATGCTTTTATCAATGATATCCAGTGTTGGAAATACTTTATTAATTTTCTGTAAATACGCATCCAGTTCATTTATATTAAAAACTATTTCTTTGTTCATCGCGATATCATTTAAAGAAAATTTATCCAGTTTTTTGAATGAATAAATTATTTGATAACCTTTTCTTTCAGTAGTCGATCTATTTCATTTTCCGCATAACCAAGGCTATGCATAATTTCCCTTGTGTGCATGCCCGGATCGTAAGGTGGCAGATCTTGTCTTGTTGTGAATTCGGAAAAATTTACAGGAAATCCCCTGATTTTCATCTTCCCTTCAATGGCATGATTTATCTCAAAAAAAGATTTGCGATGAACAATCTGTGGATCAGCATAGCTTTCCTCAATATTATAAACAGGGCCGCAGGGGATGTCGGCATCATTGAGAATTTTTATCCACTCATGAAGATTCTTCGTCATAAATGAATTTTGAAGACGGGCGGTAATTTCCTCCCGCCGGTCAATTCTGTTGAACAAATCCAATTTCGCAAGATCCCCCATTTCAATAACAGAACAGAGGTTCTTCCAGAAATGTTCCTCATGCACAATACCCAGTGTTAAAAATTTATCATCCCGGGTCTTGAAAACTCCATAATGAGGAATATAAAGAGATTCGTTTCCTTTCCTATCCAGAAAACCGGCCGAGAGGGAAGCGCCCATCAAAGAAAATACAGCGGCGGTCATGGACACATCCATGTATTGTCCGATGCCGATTTTATCTCTTTGTATGAGAGCGGCAAGGATCGATACAGCAGCAAACATACTTCCGGCCAGATCTGCAAGAGGTATGGGCGGCATCTTCGTGTATTCATTTAAGTCACCTTCGAGACTTAAAATACCGGAACAACCAAGATAGTTAATGTCATGACCAGCTTTGCCTCGATAGGGACCTTCTTGTCCATATCCGGTTATTGAACAATATAATATCTGGGAGTTGATTTTTCTGATCGTAGGGTAATCAATATTGAGTTTCTTACATACGCCCGGTCGGAAACCTTCAATAATGGCATCGGCCTTTTCAACCATCTGATAAAATATTTTTTTTGCTTCGGATAACTTCAGGTTGAGACAAATACTCTTCTTGTTACGGTTAACGTTATTAAAAAGACAAGGCAAAAGACGCGTCTGGTCGCCAACATCATCGGTATTCTCAATCTTAATAACCTCAGCGCCTAAATCGGCCAGAAGCATTGAACAATACGGTCCGGGTACTTGAGTCGATAAATCCAGAATTTTTATTCCTTCGAGCGGACACTTTTTGCTTGCTTGCACTTTATTGGACTGCATTTATCTCAGTTCCGATTTTGTCTTTAATCAAATAATCGTGATGTCGACAACATTGCAACATGTTTTCTAATGACGAAGAGCCGCGTTCACTTCTTTTTCTTTGCGGGAGATTTTTTTACATTTGGGGAAAAGTTTTGTATACGCCAGATGTTTTCATCAACGTATTTTTTGAATTCTTCACAACCTTTCTTATAGGTGGCAGCAAATTCTTCCATGGTTTTTTTTAAATCAGGAGGTATCCAGTTTATCTGATTTAAGTATGAATTGAACATTCTCTCTGCCTGCTCCTGAAACATATCTATGGAGTTACTGTTAAATAATTTCTCCATGTTAATGTACCCTTCATCCATTATCTTTTTGAAATCTTTAATTCCCTTTTTGTATGCATCGCTCCATTGCTCTATCATTTTTCTATTTTCATCATTTATTCCCGGAGTCTGATCGGAAAAAGTCTTCAAAAGTTTCTCCGACTGTCCCTGAACCATGGTCATCAATGAAAAACAATTTTCAAATGTCGTTTTATGAAAATCAATCATTTGCTTCATTATTTCTTTATTATCCATCGCTATCTCCTTTATATAATAATATAATTATTGATAATTTGTCTTTCATATTACTATCAAGCAAACAATTGTCAAGGCTAAGTTTGATATTTATAAAGTTGATATTCATCGAAATCATAAATAATTTATATAATATTTTACTTGCATATTCATGCGTCACAAATTAATATCAATCATACATAATTAACAAAATAACCAAGAGAGATTCTGCTATGAATATAAAAGGCACAGCTTTTGTTACAGCGAAAGTAGCCATCACGGCCGGGTTCGGCGAAGAGCGATGGAATGCCTTTATGAATAAACTGGCTCAAAAGGATAGTTTCTTTAAAAATGTAATCATGTCCATTACCCCTATTCCCGTGGAGAAACATGCTTACTTTCTTGACGAAATGCTCAAGGAATTTTTCAACGATGATAAGAATCAATATATACTATTTGGCAGAGTAGCCGCCAAATTTGCTCTTTCACCGGGAGGTCCGTACCACTCCTATCTAATGACAAAAAATATTAAACAGTTTGTACTGGTAGGCGCGCCAAGCCTGTGGTCTACTTATTTTGACGGTGGCGTTTTTACATCACAGCTTGATAATAATACCGTGCATTTCAAAATTTCGGGACTTCCCATAAAACATATTTATTTTGAGTACATGATTATGGGTTATTATAAACAGGCTTTTAAAATGTTCGGGAAAAAAACCATTGAAAAAAAGATTCAAAGCATTGCGAATGGCGACGATAATATTTACTATCAGTATGAAATAGTTGGTGATCTATAAATACTGGGGAGCGATCATAATCAAATTTATCTGCTATTTTTTCAGATAATCCTGTAATGCCAATTGCCACGGCTGAAGCGTTTTCCCGGTTACCTGAATAAATTTCTGATTACTTAAAATACTGTATGCCGGTCGCATGGCCGGTCTCTTCAATTCGGTTGTTTTAATCGGTTCCACAATGATTTTATCATAACCGGTTTCCTTTAAAATTTTTACAGCGAATTGATGCCAGGTGCAACTGCCACGGTTGGTGATATGAAAAACGCCCTGCGCGTTTTTCTCAATGAGCAGAGCAACCGCTGCGGCCAGATCTTTGGTGTAGGTTGGAGAACCGACCTGATCATCAACCACGGAGAGCGTTGACGGACCGTCCGCCGCCGCATTTGCTTTGGACATGGTCTCGTTAATATATTTTTTCGCTTCGGCCTTTTCGAGAATGGCCTTTACGAAATTTTTCCCATGGGTTCCGTACAGCCAGGAGGTGCGAATCAGCAGATAATTATCCGAAAGAGTTTGCAGATACCGTTCGCCCACCATTTTCGATTCTCCATAAACATTGATGGGATTGCATGATGCGTCTTCTTTGTATGGCTCTCGTGCTGTTCCGTCGAAAACGTAATCAGTGCTGAAATGAATAATCCGTTTTTTTGTATCCCGGCAGGCGGCGGCGATATTTTGAACGGCCTCGGCGTTGACGGCAAAGCAACCCTCCCTGTCCGTTTCACAGCCGTCAACGTTGGTGTAGGCTGCGGCGTTGATGACGATATCGGGCGCCACATCATGAATGGCGTTTCTGCATTCGTCGGCGGAAACGATATTAATTTCTTCCTTATCCATGCCGACCACTTCATGTTCCCTGGAAAGTTTTATCAGCAGATCACTCCCCAGCATTCCCTTGTGTCCCAGCAGTAATATTTTCACCTCAGTATTTGACCTCCTTCAGGAACAAACCACAGGCCGGCGCCGTAGCGCCCGCAATATTTCTATTTTTAGATTCAATAATTAGCTTCATTTCTTCAGGTTCCCGTTTACCACGTCCCACATCTACTAATGTGCCGATAATGTTCCTGACCATATATTTCAAAAAGCCGTGCGATTCCACTTTTATTTCAATCAATCCCTCTTCGCCTGTTTTAATTTCGATATCGACGATGGTTCGCACGCGATCTTTAACATCCGTCCCGGTGGCGCAAAAGCAGGAAAAATCATGCGTACCCAGTAAACACTTGGCCGCTGTTTTCATTTTAGGAATATCCAAAGGATAGCGCACATGCCAGAAATAATGGCGACCCAGTGCCGGTCGCAGCTTCTGATTATAAATCTTGTAAACATAAATTTTACTTTTGGCGTCACGCAACGCATGAAAATCATCAGCTCTTTCTTCCAGTTTTTTTACAACAATATCCGGCGGCAGCACGCTGTTTACCCCCAGGAATATTTTATGGACTGGCAGTTTCGTATCACATCTGAAACTGCCCACCTGATTCAGGGCATGCACGCCGGCATCCGTCCGTCCGGATCCGATAACAGATACCTTCTGACCGGTTATTTTTTCAATGGCTTCTTCAAGCAGTTGCTGAATTGAAGTGCCATTATCCTGCCTTTGCCAGCCGCAATAAGCGGTTCCGTCATATTCCACGGTCATTTTAAAATTGCGCATAAATAGCCCTGAATATTTTTAAAATAATTTATTAGGTTTATTAAAAAAAATAAACAAAAATTTAATCTTTATTTCATTTATTATCTATCTGATTAATTTGTCATTTCTTCTTGCCAGTTTTTATTAAAAAAG
>CAYZRT010000002.1:0-2219 GCA_964480875.1 uncultured Smithella sp.
AAGATTTCTCCCCAGCGGAGCTGGACTATAGCCTTCGGTCGAAATGACAATTTGATCATTATGCAAGGGGTTCATAATGATTGGTCGGGGCGGAGTGATTTGAACACTCGACATCCTGGTCCCAAACCAGGCGCGCTACCAGGCTGCGCTACGCCCCGACTCTTAATTTTTCTTTCAGGGCGTCTTTAAGCTTAGCAAAAGCCTGCCCCCGATGACTCACCCTGTTTTTTATTTCCGGAGGCAATTCCGCCGCCGTCTTATTTAATTCCGGGACAAAAAAAACAGGATCATAACCAAATCCATTGTTTCCGCGGCGCTCGTCAATAATCATCCCCGCCCATTTCGATTCGAAACAATCATACGTGCCGTTTTTTCCGTATAATACAAGAGCGCAACAGAAGGAAGCTTTTCTTTTCTCCGGAGAAATGTCTTTTAATCTTGCCAGAAGAAGGTTGATATTTTCATCGTCTGTCGCCTCCTCGCCGGCGTAACGCGCCGAATAAATCCCCGGCTCGCCTCCCAATGCATCCACCTGCAAACCGGAATCATCCGCCAAAACAGTTTCTCCGGTAAATTCGGAAATGATTTTTGCCTTTTTCAGGGCATTTTCCAGAAAAGTTTTCCCATCCTCAACAATCTCCGGCGTTCCACGATAATCTTTTAAAGAAACTAATTCAATCCCCATATCGGCAAGCATTTCTTTAATTTCTTTAACTTTTCCCTCATTGCCGGAAGCAAAAACAATTTTCATCCTTTCAGATCACCAACAATTTCTTTCTGCTTTGCAATAATCTGCTGTATGCCGCACTCGGCGAGCGCCGTCATCTGCGCCATTTGTTCCTTGCTGAAAGGCATCCGTTCCGCAGTTCCCTGTACCTCGATGAACAATCCGGAGCCCGTCATAACAAAATTCATATCCACTGCCGCGCGGGAGTCTTCTTCATATTCCAAATCAAGCATGATTTGATTGTCAATCATACCGACGCTTACAGCCGACAAAAAATCGTGGACAGGAATTTCGTTGATCACCCCGTCCTCTCTCATTTTTTTAAACAAATCGACCAGGGCCACAAACGCGCCGGTTACCGAAGCCGTTCTGGTTCCGCCATCCGCCTCAATGACATCGCAATCCAGATAAATGGTCTTCTCACCGAAAGCAGTCAAATCGGTCACAGCGCGTAGAGAACGTCCGATCATTCTTTGAATTTCGTGCGTCCGGCCGCCCAATTTCCCCCGGGCAGATTCCCTTACCGTTCGTGTCTCCGTGGACATGGGAAGCATTGAATATTCGGCTGTCAACCATCCCTTTCCCGTATTTCTCAAAAAAGGCGCCGGTTTATCGTCCAGAGAAGCCGTACATATTATTCTGGTATTGCCAAATTCCACCAAAACGGAACCGGCCACTTTTTTTAAATAATTATTCGTAATTTTAATCGGCCGGAGTTCGTCGAATTTTCGACCCGATTTTCTTTCCATCAGCAAATCACCTGAAAAATATTTTTATGCTTTTGGCCAGGGCTTTGGCAATATCTTCCTGCGTTTTTGCAGAAAGCAATTTCTTTTGTTCTTCAGAATTTGTGGCAAAGCTCATTTCCAAAGACAAGGCGGAAACGTTCAATCCTTCTGTTACCGGCAAACCGGCCTTGCGTAATCCTCTGCCTTTGCGCGGGAATAATGCATTTAACCCTTCCTGAACAATTTTAGCCATTTTTAAAGAATCGTTCTGCAATTTATTTTGCAATTTTGATTTTTCATTTTTGGCATCATTTTTTTCGCTACTGATCATATCGGGAAGCGCCGGATAATATATTTCAAATCCTGAAGCATTTTTCCCAAATCCGGCATTGACATGAAGGCTGATCAGGAAGTCCGGTTTTATCTTTTCAATCATTTCCCTCCTGTCGTCCAAATCAATCTTTTTATCTGAATGACGCGTCAACACAACTTCAATATTTTTTTCTTTTGCCAGTTCCTTCTGGATGAATAAAGCGACGGTCAGCGTAACATCTTTCTCGGCAATTTTATCGTTTAACTGAACGCCTCCGTCTTTTCCGCCGTGACCGGCATCAATAACAATCACGCGCTTTTTTTCAGCAGCCACGACATCGGACATTCCAGAAGCAATCAATGCCAGCACGGCCATGCCCAAATACAACAGAACTTTTCTTTTATTAAACATAAATTTTTCGCCTTTAACGTGCAATTCCCCGCAGCCTGCT
>CAYZRT010000002.1:2319-11841 GCA_964480875.1 uncultured Smithella sp.
TTCATTGAAATCGCGCTTGCTTATAGCAGAGTCGCTTCTTTTGTCAACAATCAAAGTGATTTTAAAATTTAAAAATGATGCAACCACTCGACTGATTTGACGAATTTCAGTTGTTTTATTGCAGCCAATATTTGATTGAGTTGCTGCAGATTACTGATGTCTATCACAAAAGTGCATGTGGCGACCATATTGTCCGTGTCTATCTGCGCGTAACTGATGTTGACGTCAAAAGATGAAATAATGGAACTTACTTCCGTCAGTATCCCCTTGATGTCATCACAAACAACTTTTATGTGAACCGGGTAAGTATGTTCTTCTCTTGAGCTCCATTGAACATTGACGATCCTTTCCTGACCCATTCTTTTAATATAGGGACAATTGGTTGTATGAACGATCACACCTCGTCCCCGGGAAATATAACCGGATATTTCGTCACCGGGAATCGGATTGCAGCATTTGGCAAAATTAATCATAATATCATCCGGATCTTCAACACCGATAATGGAAACGCCCATGGATGGCGAAACCGCTTTTTTTCTTTTTATCTTTTCCAAAGCAGGTTCCTTTTCTTCTGGTTCCTCACCGGTAATAAAATAGTTCACTATTCTTTTGGGTGAAATTCTTCCCAGACCCACCTGCGCAATCAAATCATCAAGTTGATTGACTGAACTTCCCGTAAATGCTTTTTTTATTTCATCAGATTTAATATAGTTATTGAATTTTAAATTATGTCTCTTAAATTCTTTTTCCAGCAATTCCCGGCCCAACGCAATACTGTTTTTCCGCTCCTCAAGGTTAATCCAATTTCTTATTTTGGAAATTGCCCTGGTTGTCACGACATTTTTCAGCCAGTCCTTGCCGGGATGATGACCGGCCTGTGTGATGATTTCAACGCGATCTCCATTTTGCAGCTTGTATCTCAGAGGAACGATGCTGCGATTTACTTTTGCACCGATGCATTGATTGCCGACATCGGTGTGAATGCTGTAGGCGAAATCAATGGGCGTGGCTCCTTTGGGAAAAGATTTCACATCACCATGCGGCGTAAAAACATAAACTTCTTCCGGGAACAAAGCCAGTTTCAAATCGGACATGAATTCTTTGGGATTTTTTACATCCTGCTGCATTTCCAGAACTTCTCTTAATTTTTTTATCTGATCGCCTTCTTTGTCTTTATAGGACTTCCCTTCCTTATATCTCCAGTGAGCGGCAATCCCTTTTTCCGCCCATTCATGCATATTCTTTGTTCTGATTTGTATCTCCACTCTTTCTCCATAGGGTCCGATGACCGTCGTATGGAGGGATTGATAATTATTGGCCTTAGGCATGGCAATGTAATCCTTAAATCTTCCCGGAACGGGCTTCCAAAGAGCGTGCACCATGCTCAATACTTCATAACACGTCTTTTCCATCTCCGAATCCAGTATGATACGGAAGGCAATCAAATCATATACTTCATCAAAATTAATGTGCTGCTCGTGCATTTTTTTATAAATGCTGTAAAGATGCTTCGCCCTGCCTTCAACTTTACATTGAATGGAATGTTTCCCCAATTCCTTAAAAATAATGCTTTTGACTTCTTCGGTATAACGATAGCGGGCTTCATTGGATTTGGCTATTTTTGCCGTTAATTCCTTGTAGGCATCCGGAGCGATATACTGAAAAGACAAATCCTCCAATTCCATCCTCATTGCATTAATGCCGAGGCGGTTGGCCAGCGGCGCGTAGATGTCCATCGTTTCCCTGGCAATATAAAGTCTTTTCTCTTTGGGATGATATTGCAACGTCCGCATATTATGAATTCTATCCGCAAGACGCACCAACAGAATACGTATATCGGCGGACATGGCCAGAATCATTTTACGGAAATTTTCCGATTGACGCTCTTCCTGTGAACCAAAAGAAATACGACTTAATTTCGTCAAGCCGCTGACCAAAAAAGCCACATCCTTGCCGAATTCTCTTTCCAAATGTTCTGCTGTGGTCAGGGTATCTTCGATCGTATCGTGCAGCAAGCCGCTGATAATTGTTGCGGCATCCATTTTCATATCCGTGAGGATTCCCGCGACTTCCATGGGATGGGTCAAATAGGGTTCGCCTGATAATCTCACCTGCCCTTGATGCACGGCTGCTGAATAGATATAGGCCTTCTGAATCATCACCAGATCTTCCTGCGGAAGATAGATTTGAGCTTTATCAATAATATCGCTGATTCGTAACATTCATTCTCCGGGTCGCATGATTCTGGTCTATGGCCTGTCCTGATTTAATTCTTGCTTGATCATCATTTTAACTTTTTCCAATAGATCCTGAAGAGGGATTAATTGACTTTCTCCTGTTTTTCTTATTTTTAATTCAACCTTGCCCTGTTGAAGATTTTTTGGTCCGATGGTAACCCGCAAAGGGATTCCTATCAGATCGGCATCTTTAAATTTTACACCGGCTCTTTCATCACGATCATCAAAAACAACTTCGATGTTTGCGGCAATCATCGAATCATAAATATCTTCCGCCTCATCCATGACGTTCGCATCATTTACATTTACAGGTGTGATGATGACCTGATACGGCGCCAAGGGCATCGGCCAAATGATTCCGTTCTCATCGTTATTCTGTTCTATGGCTGCGGCTGCCGTTCTACCTATGCCTATGCCATAACATCCCATGATCATGATTTTTTCCCGGCCGTCTTTGTCAAGAAACGTCGCTTTCATGGCCTCACTGTACTTTGTTCCCAGTTTGAAAACGTGACCGACTTCTATCCCCCGGGCAATATTGATCGTTGAGCCACAGCGTGGACATTTATCTTCGGAACTGACAAAGCGTAAATCCCTGAATGCTTCCACCTTGAAATCTCTGCCGATGTTCACATTTTTGAAATGATAATCCTCTCTATTGGCACCCGTTACAAAATTGACCATATCGATCACGGAATAATCTATCAGAACAGGTATCTTAATATCCATCGGCCCTGCAAATCCTCGTGGCGCACCCGTTACGTCTTTTATCATTTCATCCGAAGCCAGCTCCAAATCGGTAGCGCCTAAATAATTTTTTACCTTGATTTCGTTGACCTCCAAATCTCCGCGTATCAGAACAGCGTATGGCTTCCCGTCCGCATTAAAGATCAACGTTTTAACAATATTTTTGGGATGGACTTTTAAAAAAGAGCTGACGTCTTCAATGGTCGCGCGCCCCGGCGTACTGACTTCCTCCAAAGGAAGCCAGTCATCCTCAAATATAATTTGCTTCTCCGGACATTCGACTTCGGCCTTTTCCAGGTTTGCCGCATAAAGACATTTTTCACAAAAAACAATCGCGTCTTCGCCTGAATCAGCCATAACCATAAATTCGTGTGAATACTTGCCTCCGATACTTCCGGAATCCGCTTCGACCGGGCGGAATTTTAAACCGCATCGGCGGAAAATATTATTATAAGCCTTAAACATTTTTTCATAACTTTTTTCAGCGCTTTCTTCATCCACATCGAAACTGTATGCGTCTTTCATTCCGAATTCGCGGCAACGCATCACGCCAAAACGGGGTCTGACCTCATCACGAAATTTTGTCTGAATCTGATAAAGGTTGCGGGGTAACTGGCGATAGGTTTTAATCTCATTTCGGAGCAAACTGGTGATGACTTCTTCATGCGTCGGCCCCAGGCAGTATTCATGATCATGCCGGTCACGAATTCTCAAAAGTTCCTTGCCATAATGCACCCAACGCCCTGATTCCTGCCAGAGTTCCGCGGGCTGCACCATGGAAAGATGGACCTCTTGGGCACCGGCTTTATTCATTTCTTCTCTAATAATTGTTTCCAGTTTTTGAATTACTCTGTACCCCAATGGAAGATATGAATAGATACCGCTGGTCAATTTCCTGATCATGCCGGCTCTGATCATCAATTGATGACTGATGACCTCGGCATCGGAAGGCACTTCTCTTACCGTCGGCAAAAACATCTCTGAATATCGCATTAATTTTTTTTCCTTTCGTCAATCATTAAACTAATTTCTTCAAGTAAAACCTTCTCAAAATCTTTTTCTTGAACTTTTTTACACACCTTTCCTTTTTTAAAAAGAGTGCCCTGTCCCTTTCCGCCGGCAATCCCTATATCGGCATCCGCGGCCTCACCCGGTCCGTTGACCACGCAGCCCATCAAGGCTACTTTTATATAGTCTTTTTTCCCGGCAAGCGCCTTTTCAATCCTGTCGGTTAACCTCAACAGATTGATTTCACAACGACCGCACGTCGGGCAAGAAATGATTTCCACGCCGACTTTCCTCATATTTAAAGCACGTAAAATTCCATAGGCGATCGGTATCTCGGAGAGAGGGTTCCCTGTAACCGATACTCTGATGGTATCTCCAATCCCTTCGGAGAGAAGCGTGCCTATGCCTATTGATGATTTTATAGCAGCGCTAACTAACGATCCCGCTTCGGTCACGCCCAAATGCAAAGGGTAATTTGTTTTGGCCGCAATCTGCCTGTAGGCGTCAATCATGGATAGAACATCCGATGATTTTAGAGATAATTTGATCAAATCAAATCCATAGTCTTCAAATAACTCTATGTTTTGCAGAGCGCTTTCTACAAGCGCATCGGGAGTGGCGCTTCCGTATTTTAACCGTAAATCTTTTTGTAATGATCCGGAATTAATCCCGATACGAATAACCGTATCCCGTTCTTTAGCCACCTTGATGATTTCTTTAATTTTATCTCTGGCAATATTCCCGGGGTTGATTCGTATGCCATCTACTCCATTTTTTATGGCATCGATAGCGAAACGATAATTAAAATGTATGTCGGCAATCAAGGGAATGTTGATTTTCTTTTTTATAAACGGAATAGCGGATACGGCTTCTTTATCGGGTAAGGCAATACGGATGATTTCGCACCCGGCTTTCTCCAATTTTTTAATTTGAGCGACCGTCGATTGAACATCACGCGTATTGGTATTGGTCATCGACTGGACAACAACCGGAGCGTCTCCTCCGATTGGCACACTACCGAGATTTATTTTTTTTGTTTTTCTTCTCCTGATTAAAGATAAATGTTTCACCGTTAATATCTTTCAAAAGAGTATGGTACGGACAATCTGACGTATGATGATATCTTCAACTAAAAATCAGTCTCTGACACGTCAATCCATAGACATATTTTATTTACCCTGCCAGCAATGCAGACACAATTGATTTGCCGGAAGACCTATAGCCGAGATCATATCGTCAATGGTCATGTATTTTAATGTTGTGACGTTCAAGTCACGACGAATCCACTCTATCATATCAGCATATTTCCCTGAATCAGGATTCAAATAGTCCGATGGATTTTCAATGTCCTTTCCTTCCAGTGCCCGAATCGCTTTTCGGCCAGCCAGTTCCGCCGTCGATCTTGTAGACGATGCGAAAATACACGGAAACATCAGAGGCGGACAAGCGGGACGGACATGGATTTCCCTGGCACCGTTGTCCCATAATTTTTTGATGGTTAAATTTTTCAATTGCGTACCGCGAACGATGGAATCATCGCAAATAATGATTCTGTTGCCCTGAATGACTTCACGCACGGCGCAGAGTTTCATGGTCGCGACGAGATCCCTTATCTCCTGCGTCGGTGGTGTATAACTGCGGCCGTAACCGGGAGTGTATTTTACCAAAGCCCGCCGATAGGGAATTCCCGATTCCATCGAGTAACCGATAGCGTGACCGACTCCTGAATCAGGGATGCCGGAAACAAAATCTGCCTTGATATTATCCCGTTTGGCTAAATATCTGCCGCATCTTTCACGCGCGCCTTCCACGCTGACACCTTCATAAGAAGAGGAAGGATAGCCGGTATATATCCACAAAAAAGAACATATTTTCTTTTCTTCTCCGGCGGGTTTCATCGCTTTTATTCCATCAGGAGTCAGCAGTACGATTTCTCCCGGACCCAAAAATTGCATGAGTTCATAACCCAGATTTTCAAATGAGCTCGCTTCCGTAGCGACAACATAAGACCTGCCAACCTGATTTTTGAGTTTGCCGATGGCCAAAGGAAACCGTCCGAATTTATCCCGTGCTGCGTATATGCCTTCAGAGGTCAAAACCAGAGCGCAAATGGATCCCTCAATCGCGCCGCGCATGGAAGCAATGCCTTCTACAATATTATCGCCGCGATTAATCAGACAGGCGACGATTTCGGTATTATTCACACCTCCATCGGCCATCTCCCCAAACGATGCGCCCTCGTTAAGAAGTTCATTCACCAGTTCAGTTTTATTTCTTATCAACCCGGATGCCGCAACGGCATAAACACCAAATTTTGATCGAAATATCAACGGCTGAGGCGCATCATCATCAATCGCTCCGATGCCGAAATATCCTTCCAGCTTTTTATAATCATCCACAAATCGTGATTTAAATTGAGCCTGGGATACACTATGGACGGTTTTATAAAAGCCCCTCTCTCCCAAAACAGCCATGCCGCCGTTCTCCGTTCCCAGATGAGAATGATAATCCGTTCCGTAAAAAAGTGTCTTAGCGCAGTTATCCGATGATACAACTCCAAAAATGCCGCCCATTTATTTTTTTCTCCCGTTACCCTAATTTGAAAAAGTATTTTTAATTTGCGTTATGCCTTCTTCAACATTTTTCTGCGAAGTGGCACAAGATAAATATATGTGACTATATTGGTTGAATACCGGTGCGCGGCCAGCTGCCACTTTGATTCTATCGAAAATTCAATCAATTCATCGAACTGATCCCGATATTTTCCTTATTTTTAAATAAACCCTTAAACAAGAGTTCCCTTACCCGTGTCTGGCAATTTTCACTTACAATTACACAAACTATCCTCTAGCGCTACTCACATTAAATTTTTCCATTAATTTCTGATAAACATTATCCGGAACCAAACCCTTTACGGATCCTCCCAGGCTGGCAACTTCCTTGATCAATTTCGAACTTGTATAAAACCATTTAAAACCGCTCATCAGAAAAACGGTTTCTATATTCTTTGTCTGACGACGATTCATCAGGGCCATCTGAAATTCATATTCAAAATCAGAAAGAGCGCGCATCCCCCGCAATATGATATTCGCGCCGCTCATTTTCAAGTAGTCCACCAAAAGGCCGGAATAGCAGTCCACTCTGATTTCCTTTGTTTCTTTAAATATTTCCCGGGTCATTTCCATTCTTTCTTCTACGGAAAAAAGGTATGATTTATTGGGATTGAACGCTATCAGAACGATGATTTCATCAAACATTCTTGCCGCTCTTTTTATAATATCCACGTGGCCATTGGTAATCGGATCAAATGAACCCGGGTAAATTGCAATTCTCTTTGTAAAATTATCCTGCATCATCTCTTCTCCATTTCAAAAAAGTTAAAATATTTTCGCCGTATTTCCTCTGATCAAACAGATGAGTTTTATTATGTGCAAACTCGTCAATATTTTCTTTTACTGAATGCTGGAGCACCATTAAAGCATTGTCGTTAGCAATCTGATATTTACCTAAAAGAGACATTGTCATTTCGATAAAATTTCTGTTATAGGGAGGATCCGCAAATATAATATCCATTTTAATTTTTTCTCTGTAAATATCGCTTAACCCTTTTTCAACGTCTTTTGCAATTAAAAAACATTTTTGACCGAAGCTGCAGGCATGAATATTTTTCTCAATAATTCCGGCAAGCTTTTTGTTTTTTTCTATTAAATAAACACGCTGGGCTCCGCGGCTGGCGGCTTCTATCCCAACACTGCCCGACCCGGCAAAAAGGTCTAAAAAGGTTTTATCCTCCAATGACCCAAGCAAATTAAACAGGGCTTCTCTTAAAAAATCGGAAGTCGGTCTTTCCCTCGATCCGGAGGGGAAACACAAATTTCTTCCTTTGGCTTTACCTCCAATGATTCTCATATATAAAAAAATAATTTTTTATAGAACAAGCTGTCTTCACTATTTTTCTTGATTAATATTATTTTTCCCCTTTTGCCGCCAGATATCGTTGACGGTCAAATTTTATTAACCACCAGACAGGTCCTGATATGGCATATCCTAAAATAATCACGAAAAACGTTATTTCCGGTTCCGCCACAATGATAATCATTAAAACCGTTGACCAGAAAAAAATGGTGAAAGGCTTGCGGGTCAGGAGTTTCATGTCTTTGAAGCTATAGTACTTGACCCCACTCACCATGAGCAATGATACAATAATGACAAATATCATGATAAAGATATTATTGAACCGCCCTTCTACACCAACATAATCGCTGCTGAAAAATATGACTGTGATTGCCACCACAGAAGCAGCCGCTGGAATGGGGAGTCCATTAAAAACGCTGCTTTCAATGATACCAATCTGTATATTATACCGTGCTAATCTCAAAGCGCCACAAAGAACGAATAAAAAAGCGACTATCCATCCCCATTTCCCATAAACCGATAAAGACCAACTGTAGGCCAAAAGAGCCGGCGCAATACCGAAAGATATGACATCAGCAAGGGAATCATATTCGGCGCCGAATTTACTGGTGGTATTGGTAAGACGGGCAACACGGCCATCCAATCCGTCAAACACGACCGCCACAAGAACGGCAATGGCCGAAGGAACAAAATGTTCCTTAAATGAAGCAATCATGGAATAAAATCCGCAAAACAAGCTGGCAGAAGTAAACAAATTCGGCAGAAGATAGATTCCTTTTTTTATTCGAATTTTCTGAGGAGAATTTTCCGCGTTCATGACAAGAATCCCAAGGGCGTCTGGCCCCCTTTAACTTTGTCTTTGAGGTTTACTGAAATTTTAGAATCTTCCGGTAAATAAACATCCACTCGTGAACCAAAACAAATTAATCCAAATCGTTCACCTTTTTGAACAGACATTCCCGGACTGACCCAGCATACGATACGGCGTGCTATAAGACCGGCAATTTGCACGGTCCAGATAAGACGTCCATCTTCCGTATGGATCAAGATTTCATTACGTTCATTGTCAAGGGACGCTTTATCCAAATGGGCAGAAACAAATTTGCCCTCATAATAATTAATCGTCTCTATGTTCCCTGCATATGGCGCCCGATTGACATGAACGTTAAAAACATTCATAAAGATGCTTATTTTGATAAATTTCCCCGAAATGCTGCCATGGACTTCGACATTTTCAATTTTAATGATTTTACCATCAGCAGGAGATATGATAATTTTATCTGTATCTTCAAAATATCTTTCCGGATTACGAAAAAAACAGACAACAAATACCGTCAAAAGAGCAAAAATGCATATTAACCACCAGTACCCGCCCAAAAACGCGACAAAAATTGTAATAATAAGCGAGAAAACAATAAAAGGGTAGCCTTCGGGAGAAATAATACTGTCATGCTTCATATTTACTTATCTTTTCTTGATATAATATACACTTAATATCAAACTCAACCGGACGGCAAAAACTAATGTTTTTATGAAAGGGTTTCATATTAAATGAGTTTTTTTGATATATCAATTGACTCAACTTGTCAATAAATCTTTAATTTTTATACAAAAA
>CAYZRT010000002.1:11851-17965 GCA_964480875.1 uncultured Smithella sp.
TGGGTTAACTATTGCACACAAGGCATGTATCCTGTATATATTAAATTAATAATTACAATTTCTTAGGTATTTATAAATTTATGCGAAAAATAAAATGGAATGTTATCTATGGCATTTTAATCACGGGTGCCTTCTTTTTATTGCTGCTGGTACGTCTTGAATTTTTTCAAAAAAAAGAGGCTTCAGATATAAAAATTTCAACATCGTATCAACCTCAAGATATTTGGATGAATATATACCAAAACAAGCAAAAAATCGGATTTGTTCATAGAACTTTTACAAGAAAAGATGAGCGGTTTCTATTTAACGAAAATGTTCTTATGAACATTAACACCATGGGATTAAATCAGGCAATCAATATTCTAACCGAGGGCGAGTTAAACCCTGATATGACTCTCTCATCCTTTAATTTTAATCTAAGTTCCAGCATATTTCGTTTTAATGCCCGTGGTCAAGTTGTCAAAGACAAACTCATTCTTTTTACCGGATTACCTGACGCACAGGAAAAAAGTGAAATTCCTCTTAAAGATATTCCTCATATCAGCGGCAGCATTTACGATGCTGCATTTTACGCCGATTTAGAAAAAGGAAAAACCGGCGCTTTCAATATATTTGACCCGTCAACCATGTCCATTCGATCAATTAAAGTTACAAGAAATGCAGATGAAATTATTCGAATCATGGGGAAACGAGTGCTCACAAAAAAATATTGCACCGATTTTATGGGCGCTAAAAATTGCGCATGGCTTGATAAAGAAGGTAATATTTTAAAAGAAACAGGCCTTTTAGGCATTTCCATGGAAAGGACGAGTAAAGAAAAAGCTCTGGAAGGATCATCTTATGGAAAAGGCATTGATTTTACTCAACTTGTTTCTATCCCTTCAAATATTGAAATTACGGATCCCGAGAAACTTGATGTCATTAAAATAAATATTAGCGGATTAGATAACTCATTATTCCTCAATGGTGACCGGCAAAGCTACCATCAAAACACCTTGACGATCATCAAGGAAAACATTTTGCCTATTTCGAAGCCTGGCTTAAAAATACCATCTCATGTCGTGTCCTTTCTCAATCCTTCGCCATTGATACAGTCTAATCATCCGCAAATCAAAACTCAATTGGGAAAAATTATAAAACCAACTGACTCCACACAACAAAAAGCAAAGAAAATTATTGATTGGGTGTACCGTAATATCGAGAAAAAACCAGCCTTATCTGTCCCTAACGCACTGGAAGTTCTTCAAAACAAATCAGGAGATTGTAATGAGCATTCCGTCCTGACCGTTGCTTTACTGCGTGCAGCCGGAATTCCAGCACAACTTGAAGCAGGTTTGGTCTATCTGCGGGGCAGATTTTATTATCATGCCTGGTGCGTGCTATATCTTGATAACTGGATAACCGCTGATTCCGTTTTGAATCAATTTCCGGCTGATGTTACACACATAAGGCTGGTCCGTGGAGACAGCGATAAACAACTTAATTTAATCGGTGTTATCGGCAAAATGAAATTGGAGGTCATTGAAGTCATAAGATGATTAAGCTATCAGCGCTGACCAAGGATTACGGAACAACTCTTGCTGTAAACAACCTCAATCTGAATGTCGCAGCCGGAGAAATCTATGGGTTTATCGGTCCCAACGGTGCCGGCAAAACCACCACCATTCGAATGATGGGGGGTATTCTGGCTCCAACTTCCGGTGAAATTGTCATTGGGGGCGTCGACATGGCAACCCATCCTGTTCAGGGGAAGAAAATGATCGGTTTTGTTCCGGATAGACCCTTTTTGTATGAGAAATTAACCGGTATGGAATTTTTGCGTTTTTCAGGCGATTTGTATAATGTTGAAAATAAAATATTTCAACAAAAAGCCAAATTTCTTTTGCAGCAGTTTGCCCTGTGGAATTGGGCCGATGAATTAATAGAAGCCTATTCTCACGGTATGAAGCAGAGGTTGATTATAGCGTCAGCTCTGTTACATGATCCCAAGATACTCATCATCGATGAACCGATGGTCGGCCTTGATCCTGAGGCCGTCCACATGGTTAAAGATATTTTGAAAGATTTATCCGCAAATCATCATACCACTATTTTTGTTTCCACTCACACGCTAAGCCTGGCCGAGGATCTATGCCATCGCATTGGCCTGATTCACAAAGGAACCCTTCTGGCGGAGGGCAATCTTGATGAATTAAAACGCATTGCAAAACTTGGTGAAGCAAAACTGGAAGAAGTTTTTCTTACCATCATCAGAGAGAACACCTTTATATGAATTCTGTTATTTCTTTACTGCAACCACGTGTACTTTCTTCCCTCAATAGTCTTAAGCGGGGAGATAAAAAGAATAACTGGTCCCGTATTTTAATGTTCGGCGCATTGGGAATTGTTTTCTGGATAGGAACTTTTATTATCTTTTATCGCGTCTTGTCTTATTTCCATAGTGTGCAGGATTTCGGAGATATACTGGCCATCAAGCTTTTATCCATGATTATCATGACGTTTTTTGTGCTGTTACTGTTCAGTAATATCATCAATTGTCTTTCCCATTTGTATCTCAGTCAGGATTTACCTCTTTTGCACTCGCTGCCTGTTTCATCGAAAGATATATTTCTGTCACGCTGGACAATAAGCACTTTTGACAGTTCATGGATGATTGTCGCTTTTAGTCTCCCGGTTTTCCTGTCTTATGGATTAATTTATAAAGCCACCGTTATTTATTATATAATATTCTTTACCAATATGCTTTTCTTGTGTCTCATTGCTTCAGCGCTCAGCGGCATGCTTGTCTTATTTGGAGCAAAAATTCTTCCTGCCGGACGCATTAGAACAATTCTTATTTTTCTTGGTGTTATTATGGTCATAATACTTATTCTGGCTTTACGTCTAACGCGACCGGAACAACTGGTTAATCCCGATAGTTTTGCCTCTGTGGTCGTTTATTTAAATTCTCTTCAAACACCCAACTCACCAATATTGCCCACAACGTGGGTTAGTGATGCAATAATAGCGGCTCTCCGTAATGAACCCCACATTTATTTCCTCAATTTTGCCCTTACTGTCACGTTTGCCCTCATGCTTATTTTTTTAAACAGCATGACCTCGCAAAAAGTCTATTTCACCGGTTTTTCAAAATCACAAACAACTCCCCGGCGTCTTTTTAATCCTCTAAAATATAAAGGATTGAATTGGGAAAATATTTTCAATTTTCTGCCGCGTGAATCTAAAGCCTTTGCCGTTAAAGAGATCAGAACTTTTTTTAGAGATTCCTCGCAATGGCCACAGTTATTTTTAATGGCGGCTTTGATTGTTATTTACCTGTACAATTTTTCCGCCTTGCCTCTTGATAACGCGCCCATAAAAACAATTTATCTTCAAAATATATTTTCCTTTCTGAACATAGGATTGGTCGCTTCCGTACTATCAGCCATATCGGCTCGTTTTGTTTTTCCCGCTGTGAGCATGGAAGGCGAAGCGTTTTGGATTGTTCTCGCGGCGCCTGTTAAAATTAAAAATTTTCTTTGGATTAAATTTTTTTTATATTACATTCCCCTGATGATCCTGGCTGAAATTTTAATCGTAGTTTCCAACCTTCTTCTGAACGTTTCTTCATTGATGATGATACTGTCCATCATCACCACCTTTTTCCTTGTCCCCGCCGTTCTGGGGCTCGCCACCGGCATTGGAGCTATTTATGCTGATTTTAAATCTGAAAATCCTGCAAATACCGTAACAAGTTTTGGCGGATTGTTGTTCATGATTATAAGTTTCGCTCTCATTGCTGCAGTCATCATTTTGGAGGCTGGACCTGTATATCAAATATTTATGGCTGATTTACACGGACAAACGCTTTCGCTATCAAAAATCATATGGAGCTTTTTTTCATTCGGCCTGGCATTTTCACTTTGCATACTGGCAATCTTCTATCCTATTCAACTCGGAGAAAAACATTTAATTGTAAAATAAGTTTTATTTTTCTGATTCCGAAGATTCCATTAATATCGATTTGACATATAAAAATACAACCGAAAAATCAAAATTGACTTGATTTTACTTAATAAATAAGCTAACTTTAAATAAAATAAATTTAAATTCTATATATTTGTCCTAAATCTTGAAATATGAAGCTTTTTTTGTTGACACAAAATGACATGAATTTCCCGATTAGAAAACGATTTATGAAAGTAAAAAATAATTTAAATATTTTATTGTTTATCAGGAAATATTTTCACTATTTCCAATGATTTTTCCGTAAGAATAGATTACCAGGAGCTATATGGAAAAAATTTGTATTGTAAAAAGGCGCAGAGAATACACCCAACCGGAAGTTAAAGTTACAGTTACTCAGCCGGAAATAAGTGAAACTATTGCTCCAGAAGTAGTCGTCAGCAGCGTAAATATAGCAAAAAATGTGGTATTCGCTGAAAAGAAAAAACCGGAAACAATTCAGACCATTACGCCGGAAGTTACGGTAAGCAGCGCTGAAACGAAAAATAACATTGAAATTCCTGATAAAAAAATTGTTGAGGAATTTATAGATAATTCTTCCTCGGTTATCTCCATAACGATGACACGAGAGCAATCGGAGCTCTTGCAGCAATCGGAATATATCAAAGAACTATTGAACGGGAAAAAAAGTGATCCCGCACTGGATATCACAATAACACCAGATGGGAGACTTTCGCTCAATTACCGTTTTAATGATTCATTGCTGATTAGAATGCTTGCTCCAAACCAGGTTTGCCAAATGCTTCAAGTAAGCCGAAGCTTTTTACAAAAACTCATTCATGAAAATAAGGTTAAAAGTTACAAACTTGGTAGAATGAGACGCTTTCTGCTTGAAGATATACTGGAATATTTGAGTAATGATGCTGAATTTGCCCAATTAAACAATGAAAAATGAAGTGGATTTTTTTACTAAATATTGAAGAATAAGATTTTTATATTAAAAGAGTATCTTTAGGAGAAGAAAGATGTATTGCGATTACTGGAATTTAACCAAGCCACCTTTCGATAATGTTCCTGATGCTTCTATGTATGTTGACTGTCATGAGTCTATGGAGAATGTCATCTCCGAAACAATTTTTGCCATCAAAGAAGGCAATGAATGTCTCACGGTTATCGTGGGTGACGTCGGCTTAGGCAAAACTCTTTCTCTGCGCGTCATTATTGACTCACTGGAACCCGAAAAATACAAAGTCGCATTAATTACTAATCCTGCTCTTTCTTTTGTGCAATTGTTGAGAGAAATTATTGGCCAGATCACCGGCAAACAATGTGAAGTAAAAAACAAAGTTGATCTTCAGGAAATTTTTAATCGTCTTTTATTTGAAACGGCTGATCAAGGCAAGAAAATTGTCATCATTATTGATGAGGCTAACGTTTTATCATCATCTAATCTTGATGATCTGCGGCTGCTTACCAATATGCAGGATGACGAGCGTAATCTTTTTACCTTGCTCCTCGTGGGTCAGATGGAATTTGCGAGGACACTAGAGCATCCTAAGCGTGCCAACCTATTTCAACGAATCGGCACATACGGTCACTTGGAAAAGCTGCCCTCGCCGGAGGCCGTTAAAACGTATATTGAATCAAGACTCCGGATTGCCGGTACGGATAGAAAAATATTTGATGATGACGCCATTCCTGTTATTTGGGAGTTTTCCGAACATGGCGTGCCCCGTTTAATCAACAAGATATGCAAACTCTGTATAAAAGCCGGCGAAACAAACGAATTCGCATCCATATCAGGTGAAGTTGCTCAGCAAATTGCAGACCGTTTTCAAAAATTAAGCAAAACATCAGCGCAAAAACGTAAGGCTACTACAGAGACACGGCCATCTGAAGATGATATCAAGAAACCGCAAGTTGAAAAAGCACCTAAAGCGCCAAAACCTTCAATTCCAAAAGAAGAAGTTGAAACTAAAGCGTCTGCAAGGCCTACTCCACCCCCACCAATCGAAGAGCCCGCTCCGATAAAGCCTGCAATGGCTGCGCCGGAACCTCCACCTGTTAGACCGGCTCCGTTACCGCCGATGGAAGAAGCGAAGCCGATCAGGCCTAGAATGGCTGCGCCGGAACCTCCACCGGTAAGGCCCACGCCGCCGCCAGTGGAAG
>CAYZRT010000002.1:18065-26714 GCA_964480875.1 uncultured Smithella sp.
AGAATGGCTGCGCCGGAACCTCCACCGGTAAGGCCCACGCCGCCGCCAGTGGAAGAGCCGACGCCGATCAGGCCCAGAATGACTGCTCCGGAACCTCCACCGGTAAGGCCCACGCCGCCGCCAGTAGAAGAGCCGACGCCAATCAGGCCCAGAATGGCTGCGCCGGAACCTCCACCGGTAAGGCCCACGCCGACGCCAGTGGAAGAGCCGACGCCGATCAGGCCCAGAATGGCTACGCCGGAACCTTCGCCCGTGAAACCGGCTCCACTTCCACCAATGGAAGAAGCGGCTCCTATCAGACCCAGAATGGCCGCTCCGGAACCTTCGCCCGTGAAACCGGCTCCGTTACCGCCGATGGAAGAAGCGGCTCCTATCAGGCCCAGAATGGCTGCACCGGAACCTTCGCCCGTAAAACCGGCTCCACTTCCACCGATGGAAGAAGCGGCTCCTATTAGACCCAGAATGGCCGCTCCAGAACCTCCACCGGTAAGGCCCACGCCGCCGCCAGCGGAAGAGCCCATACCTATCAGGCCCCAAACAGTACCGGTATCTAAACCATCTGCTGCTTATGTTCCCGCAGGAATACCACCAACACGGGTTCCTGCATCCAATATTCCACGCCAGCAAGAAGCCGGACCTACGCAAACGATTCAAAAAGCGTCCGTGGAACAACCTGTGACAGCTGATAAAGAAGTTTATGAAGAAGTATCCATCGGCCAGCAGAAAATTAAACTGGCGATTCCATCTCATGTAATCAGGCAAGCGCAATTGTCCAGCACTGAAAATAAAAACAAATTGGCCGGGTATTGGTCGGCTCAAATTTTAAAAGGCAACCCGAATTTAACTCATGCATCCGTTGCTGATCCGGTTTCCATGTGGTTCGAGGTTAAAAATGTTATTTTAAAGAAATTCAATGCCTCCCCGAACGCAAACGCTAAAATGACTTCGTCATAAACGATCGGTATAAAAATTCGGGGAGTAAGTATCATAAATTCTCTGTTGAAGTTATCTTGAAAATCACGAATGAGCATCGTCAATTCCAAAAATATCAATAAAGACACCTATACTTCCGCAGATTATGAAAATTGGGGTATGATTTATCTCGAAAATAAAGATTATGATCAAGCCTTAAAATGTTTCCAAAAAATCATTGAATTAGAACCAAGCAATCCTAAAACGTATATCAGCCTCGGATATATCTATGAAAAAATGGATATGTTGGATTCTGCCAAAAAATCCTACGAAAAATCATTGGAAATAAAAAATGATTTCATTGAAGCCATGCTGAAAATTGGTCATATATTGGAATTACAGGGAGATTATCACAATGCGGTAGAACAATATAATAAAGCGATCGAAACTGATCCTCACGCTGTTGAACCCCGGTTCTGTTTAGCCTCTCTTTATGATAGACATGATATGTATGATGAAGCGGCGGAAGAATATGAAAACATTATAGAGATCAATCCCCGACATACGAGAGCGCTGCACAATTTGGGAAGAATTTATTTCCAGGATGGCGATTATGCAAAAGCTCTCAGGAACTTTCAAAATGTTTTAAAACTCGAACCGCAAAACACTGACGCATGGAATGATTTAGGTTCCGTATATGAAATTACCCAAAATTATATACAAGCCATATCAACGTATCGTAAGGCTCTGAAAGTGAATCCTCTTCACGAAGACACGAATTATAACCTGGCCAATGCCTATTTTTCGTTATTCTTATCCAATCCGAATATAGTAAAAATAGATGATATCGTTGAACGTCTCCAACTGGTGCTTTCCCAAAATCCAAACAACAAAAAAGTGTGGGAACTATTGAGCAAGATCAAAGTTTCTTAACGCAGGAATTATTACCGATTTTTAAATAAGGGCGCCCTGGTTTCTGCATCGGCCGAACGGATATATAAAGGAAGAAATTTATCAGCATCAAGCAATTCTTCTCGATCGAATTTCTCTTTCCCTAATAAACCCACCGATGAGGCACGGCAATAGTGCTGTGATGCCAAAATAACGTTATTTTTTTCATGGCTGATGATATCAGCATACCGAACCGCTCCATCACCGACAAAGACGATATCCGGATGATTTTCAATTTTAGACGGGTTCACAATTTGTTCCTGGCCGATCTGTTCCAATAATCTATCTTCTTTAACTTCAAAATAAGCCATGTAAACCTGCCCACGACCCGCATCCATAATTGAACAAATTAATTTAGAGCTTTTTTCCGCATTGAGTGCAATAGCCGCAAGAGACGATACACCAACAGCAGGCTTTCCTGTCGCCAGCATGAAGCCTTTTAGCGTACTGGCGCCAATACGCAAACCGGTAAAAGATCCCGGACCGATCGTACAGGCAAACAAATCTATATCAGCAATTTTTGTTCTTGTTTGAATACAGGCCTGTTCAATGACCGGCAATAAAACTTCAGAATGATTTAACCCGACATTCATGATCACCTCATATAGAATGTTATGATCATTTAATACAGCCACAGAAGCAGTTTTTGAAGAGGTATCAAAAGCCAGGATCAACATAACTATTTAAATATTTTCAAAATGTCGTTAACTATTTTTATATTCAAGCGTTCAATATCGATAAAAATAACGAAAAGCATCAGCATCAATAAAATCACAAATCCGATCTGTTGAGATAATTCTCTCACTTTGAGGCTTATTTCTCTTCGGGTCACAATTTCAATGAGGTAAAAGAAAATATGTCCACCATCCAGTACAGGTATCGGGAATAAATTAATGACCCCCAGGTTAATGGAAAGAATAGCCATGAAGAGGATGAAAGGAATAAGACCTTCTTTGACCTGGGCTCCCGCTACCTGGGCAATGAATATGGGTCCGCCTAAAGTCTTCGGAGAAATAACACCTTCAAAAATTTTAACGACTGAAATAACCGTTAATTTGCTAATCTCCCACGTTTTGTATACGGATGTAATAATCGCATCCCACGGATTTCTTCTTTCTATGACGGTCGTCTCGGAAGGAGAAATCCCTATAAGATAGGCGGGAACTTCCTCTCCAAAAATATTCTTTGATTTTGACAATTTTGGTTTTACAAATAGACTCTTTTCTTCACCTTTCCTTTCAACAACAATCTCAATTTGTTTATCTTTGCTTTCAGCAATGACGGCTCTTATATCATCCCAGAATTTGACTTTCTCTCCATTTATGAAAACGATTTTATCACCATTTTGCATCCCTGCCTCATAAGCCGCCGAATCCTTCTGGACCTCTCCGATTTCTGATGTCAAACTCGGCAACCCGTAGATAAGAACAAAAATAAATATGACGACTGCCAGCAAAAAATTGAATCCAGGGCCGGCCAACACGATTAAAATTCTCTTCCATACCGATTGTTTACAAAATGATCTCTTCTCTTCCTCCGGAGATAATTCTTCGTTTCCCGATTCACCAAGAAGTTTCACGTAACCGCCCAAAGGAATCCATGAAAGCACATATTCCGTCTCTCCTATTTTTTTCCCGAATATTTTTGGTCCAAATCCAAGGGAGAATTTTAAAACACCGACTCCTGTCATCCGGGCCGCCAGGAAATGTCCCAATTCATGGACAAAAATAAGGATTCCCAATAAAACCACAAAAGAAATTAAAGTAATCACGTTGCCATCCTTTCAATTATTTTTTCAGTTTCTGTTCTCGCCCATAAATCGGCCTGTAAAATATCATCGAGTGACGGATGATAAACAACACGATGTTTACTAAGGGCCTTTTCGATAATTACAGGCAAATCGGTAAAACAACATCTTTTTTGTATAAATGCCGCTACGGCAACTTCATCAGCAGCATTAAGAACCGCCGGAGCAGTTCCTCCGCAAATTCCAGCTTCCCGTGCTATGTTCATACAGGGGAATTTTTTTACGTCCGGTTTATAAAATTCCAGGCTTTTCACTTTTATAAGATTAAGCCTCGGCAGATCATTGATCATTCTACCAGGATAAGTCAACGCATAAGCGATAGGTATCTTCATATCAGGAATTCCCATTTGCGCTATTAAAGCACCGTCAATAAATTCAACCATCGAGTGGACTATACTTTGCGGATGAATCATGACATCGATGGTATGGATATCCGCATCAAATAACCACTTCGCTTCAATCACCTCCAGTCCCTTGTTCATCATGGAAGCAGAATCTATGGTAATTTTTTTCCCCATTTCCCATTTGGGATGACGTAATGCCTGATGAGGAGTCACTTTCTTCAATTGACTCTCCGTAAAATTTAAAAACGGACCTCCTGACGCGGTTAGAATGATACGATGAAGATCTTCCCTTCTATTCCCCTGCAAGCATTGAAATATCGCGCTGTGCTCGCTATCCACAGGAATAATTTTTATTCCTTTTTGACGAGACTTCTTCACAACGATTTCTCCAGCCAAAACCATCGTCTCTTTGTTGGCCAGAGCAATGTCTTTGCCGGCATCCATTGCTGCAAGCGTGGGAATTAAGCCGGCTGATCCGGAAATGGCCGAAACAACCATATCGGCGGATGGAAATGTGGCGACTTCCTTTAATCCTTCAATCTCGTAAACAATTTTAACCCGGATTTTCTTTGTCAACAATTCACGCAGTTTAAGAGCCGCCCTTTTCGTTTTTACAGCAACCATTTCAGGTCTGAATTTTTCAATTTGTTTTTTAAGTCGTGACACATTTTCACCAGCGGCAAGCGTCACGACGCGAAAACGTTCGGGATTTTTCTCAACAACATTCAGAGCGTTGCATCCAATGGAACCTGTCGACCCTAATATGGTTATATTCTTCATCTAATTAATCACAAATATCCGATAGTAATAGACAAAAGGAGCTATAAAGATCAAACAATCCAGGCGGTCAAGAATTCCGCCATGTCCCGGGAGAATGGAACTGGCGTCCTTGAGACCATAACTTCTTTTAATGGCTGATTCACAAATATCGCCGAGCTGCCCTATGATGCTGCCGGCCAAAGCAAGAATGCCTATTTTAACAAGTGATACTTCCGGCAGAAAAAAATATGCGAATATCAAACAAGCCACTGTACTGCCTAAAATTAAACCCAATAAGCCTTCCACCGTCTTACCGGGACTGACCAATGGAACTAATTTATGCCTCCCGAAATACTTACCCACGTACAAAGCAACAATATCACCGATAAAGGCAAGCACCAGCACAAAAACAATCCACACGATTCCATTGTCCATAAGACGCAATGCAATAAAATAAGACATCATAAACGGTATATACATGATGCCGAAAATGACTTTGGCAACAACTATAAAATCAAACGTCGATTCCTTAACGGACAATACAAACACAATGAACACCCATAGGATTGAAAAAGCCAAAGCGGCAAGCATGGACTGATCGTTACCGGTAAGGACAAGCAATGGAATTAGGATTGCGAAAAACAGGCTTTCAATTTTCTCCCTGAGAAAACCTTTGCCGAACACCATGTGATTGTATTCCCATACTCCACCCAAGCTAAATAGAACAACTAAAGCGGCAAAAATTTCTTTTGAACCGAACACGATAATTAAGACTAATATAGGCGCCAGAATAAGACCGGTCAGCCATCTTTTGAACAATGCATTGCTTTTCCCAGACATATGTTCGGACATTAACTGTTCCTTTTCACTCTTCACTTTTTACTTTTCACTCTTTAATGAGACTCGCTAATCCCGATTTTATCGGGAGAAGCGCAAGTCGAATTATCCCAGGTACGTAGTGTCGTGGGACACCATTCACATTTTTTGTTTAAGCTGTTCGCTGGTCAAACCAAAGCGTCTTTCTCTTTTTTGATAACTGGCAATCGCTTTAAAAAGATCCTCCCTGGTGAAGTCCGGCCATAGAACTTTTGTAAAATACAGTTCTGTATAAGCCAACTGCCAGAGTAAAAAATTACTGATGCGACACTCCCCGCTGGTGCGAATCAGCAAATCAGGATCCGGCATTCCCGACGTATATAAATAACTGCTGAAAGTTTCTTTATTTAATTTATCAATATCAATTTTACCTGTTTTACTATCCTCCAGTATTTTCTTGACAGCAAGCATAATTTCATCCTTTGCCCCGTAGCTTAAGGCCAGATTCAAAACCATCTTATCATTTTTCAACGTGCTTTCTTTGACCTGTAAAAGTTTTTCTCTTACGGACAGATTTAATCGTTCTATTTCTCCGATGGTTGTCAGCCTTATCTCCTGTTTTTGCAATTCTTTCAATTCTTTCGTCAGATATTCCTCAAGCAGGAACATTAATGCCTGAACTTCTTTTGCGGGACGATCCCAGTTTTCCGAAGAAAAAGCGTAAAGGGTGAGGTATTTTATCCCGATTTCCCGGCATACGCGAACAACTGTTCTTACAGCCTGCGCCCCTTTTCTGTGTCCTCTGATTCTCCCAATCGCGTGTTGCTCCGCCCACCTGCCATTACCGTCCATGATGATCGCTATGTGCCTGGGCAGATTTTCTGTATCAATTTTTATCACGAACAAGGCTCCATTTTTTTTAACTTTAATAGAGAGAAAGATTTTTTTCAACGGGTAATAATGTAAAAATAAGTCTGTAAAAAACAAATGGGGAGTCCAGAGCTCCCCATTATTATTTCTCTATTCAATATAAAATGAACAACCCCGCCGCAAGCAGCGGGATATCCAAAAGAACTTGCTCCCCAAGGGGCGGGGAATTAGACCCACATTTATCCCGCTCGGCTTCGCCTCGGGGATAATTCGACCATCAAATTTCAGTGCACTTCGTTTCTGAAATTTGGGTCTCATTAAATTTCCATGATTTCTTTTTCTTTTGCCGCAAGCACTTTATCGGTTTTGTCAATATACTGATCCGTTAATTTCTGAACTTCGGCCTGATCGGTGAAAAGTTCATCTTCCGATATTTTGTTATTTTTCTTTAAGGTCTTCAGTTCTTCATTCGCGTCTCTTCGAGCGTTACGCAACTTTATTTTTCCTTCCTCGGCCATTTTTTTAACCGTCTTGGCAATCTCTTTACGTCTTTCTTCTGTCAGTTGTGGAATGGAAAGGCGAACGGCCTTCCCGTCATTGGAAGGCGTAACACCTAAATCAGATTTTTGAATCGCTTTTTCTATCGCTCCAATCATAGAAACATCCCAGGGGACAATCAGGATTAGACGGCTTTCAGGAACGGAAACATTGGCAACCTGAGTTATCGGTGTGGCCGTACCGTAATAATCAACTTTAATTCCATCCAATAACGCAATAGACGCGCGGCCCGTTCTGACTCTGCTGAAAGATTTACTCAAAGAGGCAATCGTATTCTCCATTTCTTCCTTAAACTTTTGAAAAATGGTTTCTTTCATATTATTCTCCTACGTATGTACCAATTTTGTGTCCGCAAATTGCTTTTCTTATATTCCCCTTTTTTTGCATATTAAACACAATAATGGGCAATAGATTGTCGCGGCAAAGTGATATTGCCGTCGCATCCATTACTTTAAGGTTTTTTGTTAACACATCAATATAACTTACCTTATTAAACATCACTGCTTTTTTATCTTTAATCGGATCAGCATTGTAAACGCCATCGACTTTCGTGGCTTTCATAATCACGTCGGCACGTATTTCCACCGCCCTGAGCGCCGCGGCCGTATCGGTCGAAAAATAAGGATTCCCGGTACCACCGGCAAATATAACAATCCTTCCTTTTTCCAGATGACGCATGGCTTTGCGCTGAATAAAAGGTTCGGCAATTTCACGCATTTCAATTGAAGATTGAACACGGGTTGGCAACCCTCTTTCTTCCAGCGCAGCCTGTAGAGCGAGACTGTTAATAACGGTTGCCAGCATCCCCATGTAATCGGCTGTTGTTCGATCCATTCCTTGCGAACTTGCCTCTACGCCACGAAAAATATTGCCTCCACCGATAACAATTCCCAACTGAACGCCTATATCCGAAAGAGATTTGATTTCATCCGCAATATAATTGGCAACCTCCGGATCAACACCCGTGGATTGTTTGCCTAAAAGCGCCTCGCCACTGAGCTTTAAAAGAATCCTTTTGTATGCCGTCTTTTGTATCACTCTCATTATTGCTTGATGTCCTCGCCCAGCTGAAAACGGGCAAAACGCCGGAGGATAATATTCTCTCCTGTCTTAGCGATCATATTGCTGACCAGTGTTCCCACCGTTATATCCGTATTTTTAATGAATTTTTGTTCCGTAAGACAGACGTCTTCGTAATACTTTTTGAGCTTCCCGTCAATAATCTTATCCCATATTTTTTCCGGTTTCTTCTCTTCGCGCAACTGACTGCGGTAGATTTCCTTTTCTCTTTCCAGAGCAGCTTCTGAAATTTCTTCCGGACGCACATACAAAGGATTAGACGCGGCAATGTGCATAGCGATATCTCTCGCCATCGTCTGAAAATCATCGGTTTTTGCCACAAAGTCTGTTTCACAATTTACTTCAACCATCACGCCTATTTTACCGCCCATATGGATGTATGATGCGACGGTTCCATCTTTAGCCGCCTTTGACGATCTTTTCGTCGCCGCGGAAAGACCTTTCTTTCGCAGGAAATCAATCGCTTTTTCGACATCACCGTCCACGGCTGAAAGCGCTTCTTTACAATCCATCATGCCCGCGCCGGTCTTTGTTCTTAATTCTTTAACCATT
>CAYZRT010000002.1:26724-71591 GCA_964480875.1 uncultured Smithella sp.
CTGAAGTTATTTCCATGTTTAATTTTCTCCCTTAATACTTTAAATAAATAGAGGACAGGTTCTGATTACTCGGTGTATGCTTCCGACTTATCAATACTATCATCAATTTCAAGACTTTCCGGAATATCCGATTCTACGGTTTTTGTTTCCACAACGACGTCAGATTCCTTATTTGATTCCGCTGCCAATTTTTCCTCAAACCGTTTTTTCCCTTCCAAAACGGCATCGGCAAATTTAGAGGTGAACAACTTAATCGCCCTGATGGCATCATCATTTCCCGGAATAACAAAATCAATATTGTCCGGATTACAATTGGTGTCAACGATAGCCGCTATGGGAATTTTTAATTTCTTTGCTTCGTTTACAGCGATATGTTCTTTGCTCGGATCGACAATAAACACGGCCGCCGGCAAGGATTTCATGCTTTTGATCCCGCCTAAAACATTTTCCAGTTTTTCTTTCTCTTTCTGTAATTTTGTTATTTCTTTTTTGGGAAAAGCTTTGATAGACTCATCACTGAACATATCCGTCAGCGTATTTAACCGGTCTATGCTTTTTTTAATGGTAACAAAATTGGTTAGCATTCCACCCAGCCAACGCTGATTGACATAAGGCATGCCACAACGAACGGCCTCCTCTTTAATGGCCTCCTGAGATTGTTTTTTGGTCCCGACAAAAAGAACCTCTCTGCCTTCACTGACGACATCAATGACATAGTTATAAGCCGCCTGAAAAAGACCGACCGTCTGTTGTAAATCAATAATGTAAATATTGTTTCTTGCCCCAAAGATATATGGCTTCATCTTGGGATTCCATTTGTTTGTCTGATGCCCAAAATGGACACCGGCTTCCAGTAAAAGTTTCATTGAAATTGCTGACATATTTATCTCCTTTTGTTTTTTCCTCCATCCCCTTCAACTTACCCGGCAAACTTAAAAAACAAGCAACATACCGGTAATCCGAGGATGTGTGAATTTTATCCGGCGGCAAATAACATAAACACACCGAATAATCAAGCTTAAATATTTGTTTTCAACCGACAAATTTAATATATGGTTTATGTTGAGTATTCAGCGTTTATTTTAACATAATCATAGGAAAGATCCGACGTATATACGTAATAGGATTTATCGCCGGCTCCTAAATCAACTTCTATATCAATGTGGCCCTTTTGAAACACTTCCTTTAACTTATTGATATTGATTTCAACGGGTGAATTTTTCTTATAAACCGCAATATTTCCAATACTTAAGCTTATTTTTTCTTTTTCAATATAAATCCCTGAAGCACCCAGAGCGGCAATTACCCTCCCCCAGTTCGGATCTTCCCCGAAGAAAGCCGTTTTGACCAGATTGGAATTGGCTATGGAATAAGCTGCACATCTCGCATCTGATTTTGTTTTAGCTCCGTTAACCATTATTGAAATAAATTTCGTAGCCCCCTCACCATCCTTAACAACCGCCTGACATAGTTCCATTAAAACATCCGTCAGCATATCCCGAAAACGCTGCAGGCGCGCTTGTACTTTTTCCAGAGGGTTGTTTCCAGCTAAACCATTGGCCAAAATAATCGCCATATCATTGGTGCTCATGCAACCGTCAACGCTGATGGCATTAAACGTTGCGTTAATCACCTGGTGGAACACCGTATTAAGCGCTTTGGAATCTACGAATGCGTCCGTCATAACGTAAGTTAAAAGAGTGGCCATATCCGGTTCAATCATACCGGCACCCTTGGCGATGCCGCAAATGGTTACATCCTTAGCTCCTATTACACCTTTTCTTATGGCGATTTTGGGATATTTATCTGTTGTCATCATGGCCGTTTCCGCATCTTCAATACCTGTTTCATTGAGCCCCTTCACCAATTTCCCGATTCCACTTTCTATTTTTTTTATCGGCAGTCTCTTCCCAATAACCCCCGTGGAGCCCACCAATACCAATTCATCTTTAATTTTCAACTCCCGGGAAAGAGCTTCGGAAACTATTAAAGCGTCTCTGTAGCCTGCTTTTCCCGTAGCCGCGTTGGCACAGCCGCTATTGGTAATGATTGCCTGCGCCATTCCTCTTTTGACGCGCTCTTCATTGATCAGCAAAGGAGCGGCCTTGAATGTATTTTTTGTAAACACAGCAGCTACTTTTGCAGGGACCGTGGAATAAATCAGACCGAGGTCTTTTTGATCTGCTTTTTTAATGCCAACGGATATTCCATTAGCCAAGAAACCGGGAACGCTGATTTTTACTTTACTTTTGACCATGAGTTGTTCCTCTTTAATCATTTAAGCGCCGCAGCATTTTTTATATTTCTTGCCGCTGCCGCAGGGACAGGGATCATTCCTTCCAACCTTTTCACCTTCATGTTTGACTGTTCTATTGGCAGGCGTATCCTCCCCCCTGCTCATAACATAATCCTGTTTCTGTTTCTGTCTGATCGCTTCCACTTCTTCCTCTTTTTGAATTCTGATCAGACATAATTTTTCCAGCACATCCATTTTAACGCGGGCAATCAATTCCATGAACATTTCATACCCTTCGCGTTGATATTCCCTTACGGGATCTTTTTGAGCATATCCTCGCAGACCAATCCCTTCCCGCAAATGATCCATGGCCAGCAAATGATCTTTCCACTGAATATCAATGGCCTGCAACATGATGGCTTTTATCAGGTAATCCATGAGCTCCTTGCCAAAGTCATTTTCCTTTTTACGCAAAAGTTTTTGAACTCCTTGAATGATGGATTCACGAAGAGATGAGGGTTGCAGATCATTCTGATCAGAATTGACAAGGTCAAATTTCAAATTGAATTGCTTCAGTAGAGCATCGTCCAATCCTTTAAAATTCCATTCATCCTTATGATCCTTTTCATTGACAAACTCCGACAAGAGATCATCAACTATTTCTCCAACCATTTCTTCGATGTCCGCCCACAGGTTGTCACCGCGTAAAACTTTTTTGCGCTGTTCGTAAATAACCTTCCGCTGCCGGTTCATGACGTCATCGTAATCCAGAAGATGTTTACGAATATCGAAGTTCTGTCCTTCAACCCGTTTCTGTGCATTTTCTATGGCGCGTGAAATATATTTATGTTCGATGGGCTGATCTTCTTCAATGCCGATTTTGTCCATAATTCCCGATATTCTCTCCGCGCCAAAGATACGCAACAAATCATCTTCCAGAGAAAGATAAAATCGTGACGATCCCTTATCGCCCTGACGTCCGGATCTTCCTCTCAACTGATTATCGATACGGCGGCTTTCATGGCGTTCGGTCCCCAGAATATGCAGGCCTCCCAAATCCGCCACACCTTCTCCCAGTTTAATATCCGTTCCTCGTCCGGCCATGTTGGTGGATATGGTCACCATACCCGGCTGTCCGGCCTGCGCTACGATCTCCGCTTCTTTTTCATGATTCTTGGCATTCAGCACATGATGCTTTATGCCGGCACGCATCAGATGTTTGCTGAGCATCTCAGACTTCTCGATGGAAATAGTTCCAATCAATACGGGTCTTTTTTGTTTGTTCAGCTCCTTGACTTCTCTGATAACCGCATTGATTTTTTCCTTTTCCGTCTTGTAAATTGAGTCGTTGTAATCTTCACGAATCATCGGCATGTTGGTCGGAATAACCAGCACATCCAGATTATAAATTTTCTTGAATTCGGCCGCTTCCGTATCAGCGGTTCCCGTCATACCGGCCAATTTGTTATACATTCTAAAATAATTCTGGAAAGTGATTGAGGCGAGCGTCTGATTTTCACGTTCAATTTTGACATTTTCTTTGGCTTCCAAAGCCTGATGCAGTCCATCGCTGTAACGTCGGCCGGGCATCACCCGTCCGGTGAACTCATCTACAATCACGACCTGTCCGTCTTTGACCAGGTAATCCACATCACTCTTAAATAAAGTATGAGCGCGAAGAGCCTGATTGACATGATGAAGGATCTCTATGTTGCGCGGCTCGTAGAGATTCTGCACGTTCAACAATTTCTCTACATGAGAAACGCCTTCTTCCGTAAGAACGACTGTGCGGCTTTTTTCCTCTATTGTGTAATCCGTATCTTTTTTTAATCGGGGAATGATTTGATTTATTTTATAATATTTATCCGTCGATTCTTCGGATGGTCCGGAAATAATTAAAGGGGTCCTGGCTTCATCAATCAGAATGCTGTCAACCTCGTCAACGATCGCATAATTGAATTCCCGCTGAACATAATCATCAATAGTAAACTTCATGTTGTCCCGGAGGTAATCAAAACCAAACTCATTGTTTGTTCCGTAGGTAATATCGCAATGATAGGCGTCTCTTCGCTCCGGATCATCCATTCCATGAATAACCACACCGACACTCAAACCTAAAAAATTATAAATCGGCCCCATCCATTGTGCGTCTCTTCTTGCAAGATAGTCGTTAACGGTAACGACATGACATCCTTTTCCTTCCAATGCGTTCAGGTAAAGAGGCAGTGTGGCAGCAAGCGTTTTTCCCTCACCGGTTTTCATTTCTGCAATCTTGCCTTCGTGTAAAGCTATTCCTCCGATGATCTGAACGTCGAAAGGGCGCATTGCCAGTGTGCGGCGGGAAGCCTCCCTGGCTACTGCAAAAGCTTCGCTTAAAATATCATCAAGAGAAAACCCGTTTTTCAATCTTTCTTTGAAGTAAGGGGTTTTTGCTTTTAACTCATCATCGCTCAAAGATATCATGGTTGATTCAAAATGATTAACCTCATTTAAGAGCACCGTCAATCGCTTCAATTCCCGATCATTCTTTGTTCCGAAAACTTTCTTTATTAAATCTCCCAGCATTGTTTACCTTTAAGCTTAATATTTTTTTATCAAAAAAAAACCGGTGCATTAACCGGTAAATTGAATAGTTAAGTTGTTAATAATATACAATTTCAGAAAAAATCAGTCAATCGTTATCTCAAATATTTTTGGGGATTGACCGGAACGTTATTGACATAAACACTGTAGTGAAGATGCGGTCCCGTACTGCGTCCTGAATCACCGAGATAACCTATGATTTCTCCCTTCTTGACCCTCGATCCCCGTTTTACAGCAATCTTGGATAAATGGAGATAAGCCGTACTGAAACCATGACCGTGTTCTATCCTGATAGCATTTCCATCCATAGGCTCATAACCGCTTTTAACGACAAGACCGTCCGCAGGCGCAAAGACCGCCTTGCCGTATCTCGCGGATATGTCTATGCCTTTATGAAATTCAACACCTGAACCGAAAGGCGATCTTCTCGGACCGAAACCCGATGTTACCCAACCCTGTACCGGCCAGAGGGAAGGCGTTGATGCCAGAATTGATTTTTGTTCACGTAAAAAACCTATGAGCTCATTAAAGCTATTTTCTCTTGCACTAGCTTCTTCCTTGAGTTTTTCAATGTTTTTACGCATTCCATCGATTATCGCAGCATGGTCCTTTCCCAGCAAGTCTTTTATCTTTGTTTCTTTATCTGACCCGCCAACGCTCAGCGGCAGTTTTTTACTGCTGTTTGTCTCGTACGCCAACAATCTGATTTTTTTATCAGTCTGCCGAAGTCCTTCCATGCGATCCGAAAACTCATCTATTTTTAATCCCAACTCGCGCAATTGCTGTTGTTGTTCTTTCGTTTGTTGTCTTAATCTGGCCATTTCAGCCCTGTCCCTTTTGATACTGGCATAATCATAAACGACAAAAAGCGTTACCAGGGTAACTACAGTTAAAGCGATAAAAAGATTACGAATTGCAATCTTGGGAATGGAGATTTTTTTGACACCACTCTTGCGGTTAGGGATAATCATTAACGTAAAACGATCAGGCATTATCTTTTTCCCGTAAATTTGATTATTTGATTTTCGATTAAATAACACACAATGGGGACTTTTATCATGAAATATTTTTCATTGTCAAGCATAACTTGATTATCTGTTATTCCTTGATATTTTTATATTATTACCGTATTGTACATCTCAAATCGTTAAAAGAACCAATGATTTTATGAAGATAAAAAAACTTTTAGATAAAATCCTGTTATTCCAAATATTTCTGCCACTTTTACTTCTGAAAGGATGTGTTTTTGCACCTTTGGGAATAAAATTTGATGCCGTGGACTATCTGGCTTCCCAAAATGACAAAATCGGTAAATCATCGCAAATTCTTCTGGTCAAAGACGAAAGTTTTCTATTTTTCACCAGCTCAAAACTTTACGTGATGGAAAGGCAGGGAGATATGTGGAGAATGGCGTTTGAACCATTTCACTCTGTCATAGGAAGAAATGGTTTTGCACCTCCGGGAGGGAAAAAAGAAGGTGACGGTAAAACACCCACCGGCATTTACACTTTAAAACTCGCTTTCGGCTATCCCAAATCGATCAACACAAAAATGCCCTACCGCCAGGCATTGCCCGATGACATCTGGGTGGACGATGTAAATGCAGACGATTATAATCGCTGGACAAAAAGAAATCAAACCCGGGCGGTATCATTTGAAATGATGAAACGGGAAGACAGCCTGTACAAATTCGGCGTGGTCATTGAATACAACACCGATCCCGTCATCAAGGGAAACGGCAGCGCCATTTTTCTGCATATCTGGAAAGAAAAAGGCGCGCTCACAGCCGGTTGCGTGGCGGTTTCCGAGGAAGATATCCTTAAAATTCTTCAGTGGCTGGATCCCGCAAAATCTCCGGTGATCATTACCGGCATTTAAAAATAATGGAGGCTTATCCAGTGAAATTCAAATATCTGCTTGTCCTTTTGCTTATCGTATCCTGCCTGCCGAAACCGGCCGCCGATTTTAACGCCAACACGAATAAAATCCCGAACGGCTTCGTGGACATTTCACAGGCGATTCCCGGCGTTCTTCTTGATATTAGATACTTCGGCTTCCACAATTTTCTGGGCGAAAAAGTCGACGGCTATCTTGCACCCAAATGCTACCTCACCCAGGAAGCGGCCACGGCACTGGCCGGCGTCCAAAACGATTTGCAGCCCTCCTCCCTGACTTTGAAAATTTACGACTGCTACCGTCCGCAACGCGCCGTCAATCACTTCGTCCGCTGGGCGAAGGACATTGAAAATACCAAAACCATGAAAGAGTTCTATCCGACCGTGGACAAGCGAAATCTCTTCAGAGACGGCTATATTGCCGAAAAGTCCAGCCACAGCCGCGGCAGCACTGTTGATCTGACCATCGTCCCCCTTCCCGCCGCCAAACAACCCGACTACATCCCGGGACAAAAATTGTGCGAATGCTACCTGCCCGCGGAAAAACGCTTTCGCGACAACAGCATTGACATGGGTACCGGCTTTGACTGCTTTCATGAACTCTCGCACACCGCCAATCCGAAAATCGGCAAACAGAAGAAGATCAACCGGCTTCTACTTAAAACGCTTATGGAGAAGCACGGCTTCAAAAATTATGATATGGAGTGGTGGCACTATACCTTAAAGAATGAACCGTACCCAAATACGTATTTTGATTTTCCGGTGGAGTAAAAAACCCATGAACGCAAAATCGTCCTTTTTAAAATCCTACGGCTTTTCGATCATCCTGATTATATCCATCATCATCGGCGCGCTTCTGGGCATAATTTACAAGGAAGACGCCGCCATGTTCAAACCGCTCGGAGATATTTTTCTCAATCTTCTCTTCACCGTCATTATTCCGTTGGTGTTCTTCTCGGTATCTTCAGCTGTTGCCGGCATGCAGAATATCCGGCGTCTGGGGAAAATCATGTCCGCGATGATTCTGGTCTTCGTCATCACCGGTGCTATCGCCTCCATCATTATGATAGCGGGTGTCATCGTTTACCCTCCGGCGACTGGCATCAACGTCAATCTGGGTAATGGCGTCAACCCCGAACACATCAAGGCTTCCGATCAAATTGTCAAGGCTTTTACCGTATCTGATTTTGCCGATCTATTTTCCAAAAAGAATATGCTTGCGCTGATTATCTTTTCCATTCTGGTCGGTCTGGCGACTACCGCCTCCGGGGACAAAGGAAAAAGGTTCGCCGGCTTTTTGGAATCGGGCAGCAGCGTGATGATGAAGCTTATTTCCTTCATCATGTATTATGCGCCCGTCGGGCTCTGCGCTTATTTTGCCTATCTGGTCGGTGTATTCGGCCCGCAGTTGCTGGATTCCTACGCGCGGGCAATGATGGTCTACTATCCCATCGCTATTCTGTATTTCTTCATCGCCTTCAGCCTCTACGCCTTTATCGCCTCCGGAAGCAGCGGCACGCACCGTTTCTGGAAAAACATCATTCCGCCTTCGCTGATCTCCCTGGCCACCGGCAGCTCCATGGCCACCATTCCAGCCAACCTGCAGGCCGCCGAAAATATCGGAACGCCGAAGGACATTCGGGAAGTCATCATTCCCGTCGGCGCGACTATGCACATGGAAGGCTCCTGCCTGGCCGCTGTCTTGAAAATCGCCTTTTTATTCGGCATATTCAATATGCCTTTTTCCGGCGCCGAAACGATTCTCACCGCCCTCGGCATTGCCCTTTTAACGGGCGTGGTCGTCAGCGGCATCCCCGGCGGCGGAACCATCGGGGAACTGCTGATTATTTCTTTTTACGGCTTTCCCATTGAGTCATTACCGATCATCATGATGATCGGCACGCTGGTGGATGCACCTGCCACCATGCTCAACGCCGTCGGCGACAACGTCTCGAGTATGCTCGTCGCCCGCATGCTGGGCGGAAAAAACTGGATGAAACAAGAATAATCTGGATATTTTTTACCTGAAATAATTAATATTTTAAAATGTATAATTTTTTATGACAGGGGATATTATGCCGATCCAGATAATATCCCAACATCAAAAAAGCAAAACAGGTTGATTATTCTTTAATATTAACATATTAGGTTCATAATCATATTTTTGTTGAAGGGGGTTAATGAAACTCAAATTTCAGAAACGTAGTGAACTGAAGTTTGTAAATTGAATTATCCCGCAAAGCGGAGGATATCGAAGATATCCGTGATATGCTGACGGTACTGTCGGCGTTAATGAAACTCACATTTCAGAAGCAAAAACGAACTGAAATGTGTAAGTTGAATTATCCCGAATGCGAAGCAATTCGGGATTGGTACATTGTTTAGAAAAAATACACTGATCCATATAAACAATGTTGGGTGTCACAGCATGGTGCTGTGCACTGTAGCAACTAGAAAAGTTCAACAACAGAGGAGATAGATCTCATGGGACTTCTTTCGAAAATGTTTTCGGCATGGCATGTGGTTATCGTCGCTATGTTATTTACGATTCCAATAGCCAATGCTTCGGATTCGACGGTTGGGGCATCGCAGTTTGATGCAAAAGACAGACAGGCCGTTATCAATCTGATTGCCAGTTATGGCCCGCTCTACGATTCCGCGCAGCTTGCGCACTGGCGCTCGATTTTTGTTGAAGAGCCAGTTTTTGAGTTGTGGCAGGGCAATCGAAAACTGGTTGATGGCATAGATTTGTTCTTGCCGATGGCACGAAAGCGGCACGAGAAGTTCAAAGAACAGAAGATGCAACGGCGGCACTTCTTGACCCCACGCATCACCAATCAGGGAGAGAACAGCATCTCAGGTGATGCGTATTTGCTCTTGTTTTCCAACGCGGGTAGAATTCCAACTGTCGTGGCAACTGGCGTGTATGAATTCACCGCCGTGAAGCAAGGCGGTGTTTGGAGAATCAAGCGCTGGGTGGGCCGAATTGATAACGCCTTTAGCTGAATCCTCAGAGGTTACGCCCAATCATTCCATCGAGGGGATGTCCTGCCGGCTACGCCGTCAAACCAACCCTCGTGATAAACGTTACAGAACGCTTATAGATAAACTCCTGTCCCTTTAAGTTTCTTGACAATTCCCCTTCCAATCTTATATCTTCATACCCATGAAAATCTGTCACAAGTGCAAAAAAGAAATCGTGGATGATTTTTTTGTCGGGAGGCAGGCGCAGTGTCCCTCCTGCGGGTCGGATTTACATTGCTGCCTGAACTGTTCTTTTTATGACGCGGGCGCGTACAACGACTGCCGTGAACCTCAGGCCGAAAGAGTGCTCGATAAAAGCCGTTCCAATTTCTGCGATTTTTACCGGTTCAAAGATTCAGGAAAGTCTTCCGGTACTACTGGCTTCGCTGTCCAGGACAAGCTGGAGTCGTTGTTTAAGAAGGATTGATATAAATCTTTTGTGTCATTTCGATGCGAAGCGAGAAATCTATTTCCCGAATACAACGAGAAATCTGTTAAGATTCCTCACATTCGTTGTTTTTGGTTCGGGAGTAAGTTATTATTACACGGTCTCTTGCGCCGGGCTGCCGAGGGACACCCTCCCTCAATCCCTCCCATCAAGTGAGGGAAGAAAAGACGCCAGCGGGAACAACAACCAGCGTGACATTTATCCACCTCCGTCCCGATTGCATCGGGACACCTCCGCCAGCGGAGGATATTAAGTGGTTATATTTATTTGTTATTGAGAAATCGTTTCTTATCGGGAAAGACAAGATATTTACGCCAGTTTGAGAAATTGATTTGGAAATATTTTGGTTCAATCGTAAACGATTGAACCAGCGTAGAGTGATTCCCGGCTATCAGTATTTTACAGGTTTATGTTTATGGAGATAAGAAAATACATTGACCACGGCCAGAAAAGGCGCGGCCAATGCGGATACGACAACTTCATCACGGAAACGGCTGTGCGAAACACGTTTGCCGGATAGCCGCGCAACAAAGGCATCAAAGGTGTTCCCGCTGAGATTTCCCAACATAATCAGACGGATATAAAGCATAATGTCATCGGCGATTTTATCTCCGTAAAACCGCCTGAGTTCCAGACAGTTTTCGTTTGAAGGATTACGCCGGATCTCGGCATATTCCTGAGCAAATTGAAGCGCCGTTCTTTCATAATCATTCACGCACGCGCCTATTTCCATCTGCAGGAGTTGAGCAACCTCATCGGCTTCCACACCGCTGATATGAGCCAACGCGCCATGAAATCGCGCGCAGTGCACACATCCGTTCACCGATGTGACCGCCAGCATTATTTTTTCCGTCATCGGCCACGGCACTCTCCCTGAACGGTAGGCATTGATTATGGAAGGCAAATGCCTCAACAGAAATGATATATCACCGAAAAAATCTTTGGCCTTATAAACGCGTTTATGAAACATTTGCGGCATCTTGCCCTCGCTGCAGAGGTTTTCTCTGCCTATTTTTCTGCATTAATTTTCTCTAACTCAGACCTGATAATTTCAAAAACATACTTCGGTTTTATTACTTTTAGACAAACATTGTCCTTGCAGGCTGTCTTGCGGTGATTGGACGCGCTGACGCAAGGGGAACACGCCAGACCGGCGTAGATCGGCGTGGTTTTCCCCAGCGACCCGTAAAGAGCGGGCGTTTCCGGACCGAATATCACATAAGTAGGCATCTCCGTTATTGCTGCAAAATGCGGCGGGCCGGAATCGTTAGTAACCATAAATTCCGAAACACTATAAAGCAACGGAAGTTGCGCAAACGTCACGTTGCCGGCAAAGTTGACACATCTGTCATCGTTGACCTGTTCTTTGAGTCTTTCCGCTTCTTCCCTTTCCCGCGGATCGCCTGTAATTAAAACGATTGATCGCTGACTTTTCTCCAGAATCATTTTTATCAATTGTGCAAAATTTTCCTGTGGCCAGCGGCGCTGGATAAGAAGTTCACTGGCGTTGGGATTGATTAAAATAATTTTATGCTTTTCCAAATCGAATTTTTCAAAACATCCGCGAATTATATCTAAAACAGATTTTTTCTCGGAAGCTGAATATTTTACTTTCGTCAGACTGATTTCTTCATCTTCGATCTTTGTTTTTGAATAAGGAATTTCTTCTGCAGGTGACAGCAAGGCATTAACAAGTGCAACAAAATTCTTCGCGATGTGGATGTGAGGATTATAAGCAACTTTGTGCGTTAAAAAATCGCCGCGATAAAGGCCTTCGTTAAAATAAGCGTAAAATCCCACCTTATAAGCAGTTCCGCTGAAACCAGTGAGCAAAGCTGTAAAACGGGAAAAAAGTTCCAGGTCGATGACGGTGTCTATTTTCCTTCGTCTTGTCCACCACAGAAATCTTAAAGTATCCAGCACAAAAGACATCATATTATCTTCACGGATGGTATAAATATTTTCCTCAGGAACGGTCTTTAATAAATCCAGACTGGGCTTGTTCTTTTTAAATATGGCGAAGTGAAGATTTGCCCCCGTTTCCTTTTGAAGCTTTCGCATCGCGGGATCGACCAGAATGGCGCTGCCCATTTCCGACAATTCGATAAAAAGAACGTTTTTAGGAATTGCCCTGTTCTGCCTGATAAATAATTTTAGAGTTTTATGAATAATAGAGCCAAGAAAACAAAGGGGAACGCCAATCCAATAATCTATCCGGCGCATGGTATCAACCTTCATAGACCCACCATTTTAAAGAGAACTACTGAAATTGCATACAACATAAGGAAAATGATTGAAACTGTCAATAAATGAATACTTTTCAGACTAACTTTTTTTTTGAAATAATGTAACCCCGTAAATCATCGATGACGGATTTGAAGAATTATGATTTTCATGAGCTTACATGTTTTACTTGAGAAAACTTAATAATACGTGTTATTTTATTTGAAAATGAAGATGAATTTAATGAATAATAAAATAATTGACCGATATATTTTCAAAGAAATCGCTTCCTCTTTTCTTATTATTTTATTCGTTCTGACTTTTGTCCTGCTAATGGGGAAAATGCTGCAAATCATGGATTTGTTTGTCAATAAAGGTGTCGGTTTTTTTTCTATCGTAAAAATCATTATTTTCCTGCTGCCTTATTTTATGCTTTTTACCATTCCAATAACCCTTCTGATATCGACACTGATTGCCGTGGGCCGATTATCTTCCGATAACGAAATAACGGCTTTGAAAACCTCGGGCATTAGTTTGTTACGAATCTATTATCCCATTGCCATTGCCTCTCTTATTGCTTTTATTTTTACGCTCATCATGAGTTATTTTGTTGTGCCGCAAACCAACTTTGCCACCCGGCGCCTGCTTTTCAAAGTCGTACAGGAAAATGCCAACGTCGGATTAAAAGAAAAAGTCTTTAATGATGATTTTAAGGACTTTCTGATTTATGCGGATAAAATTCCTGTTCATAAAAATTATATGGAAGGTGTCATTATTTCCGACAAACGCATTATTGGCGAACAAAATACAATTTTTGCTAAAAAAGCATCTCTAATTTCCGATCCCGAATCCATGAGGGTAAAACTTAAAATGGAAAATGGGTCCATTCATACCGTCAGTTCAGACTTAAAAAATTATCGTAAGATTGATTTCAAAAGCTATGATATTAATCTTGATTTATCAACGGTTTTAGCCAATTTTGACAAGTCTGCCAAATCCGAAAAAGATATGACGATGAGCGAACTGCTGGAAAAAGCAAAAAAAATCGGCCTGAAAGAAAAAGAGGTCCGGGAATTGTATATCGAGGCACATAAAAAATTTTCCATACCTGTAGCCTGCATCATTTTCGGTCTGCTGGCGTTGCCGCTGGGAATCAGAAGTCACCGCTCCGTAAAATCGAAAGGATTTGCCGTGGGACTGATCATTGTCTGTTTTTATTATATCTTGCGTCTTGGCGGAGAAGCCTTTGCTGAGACAGGATATCTTCCAGTTGCCCTCGGCGTCTGGACACCAAACATTTTATTTTCTGTGATCGGAATTTGTTTTTTTTACATAACCTTCAGAGAGATTTCTGTCTTTCAAAAGGTAAATGTTTTTTTGAAAAACTGGAAACGTAAAAATTGAAAAATGAGAGGATCCGTTTTGAAACTCCTAGATAAATACATTCTTAAAGAATTTTGCAGATTTTTTGTTATGACTTTCCTGGCTCTCATTGCCTTGTTTTTAATCGTTGATTTTTTCGAAAGAATCAGAATGTTTCTGAGCCATAATGCTACTGTTTCCCAAATGGCATCATATTTTATTTTTTCAATCCCGGTCATCATCTCCTATGTATTGCCGCCTGCCGTACTTCTCGCCACATTGATGACATTCGGTTCTTTTTCAAAATTCAATGAAATCACCGCCATGAAAGCCAATGGCATTCATATATACCGGATGACCATGCCGATACTGATTTTCGCTTCGATTGCGGCCGTTTTTTACTTCTATTTCAGCGAATGGATAACTCCGGCAGCCATACAAAAAACAACTTATATAAAAAATGTTGAAGTCAAAAAACAGAAAAACCCGGGGTTTTTCAAACAAAATGAAATCTGGTATTACAGCGACAAAGCCCTCTATAATTTCAAAATGTTCGATATCGATAAAAACATCTTGCGGGGTGTAACCATTAACTACTTAAATCCGGATTTTTCTCTATCCAATCGAATCGACGCCCAAAGGGCGGAATGGAAGAATAATCAATGGGTTTTTTATAATTTACTTATCACCCATTTTGATGAAGACAATAATCCCGTATTGGAATGGTCAAAAGAAAAAAGCATCCGTATTCCTGAAAAACCGGATGACTTTAAGGTGATGCAGAAAGACGTTGAAAAAATGGGCTATTTTGAACTCAGAAAATATATTAGAAAGATACAGGCGGAAAGATACGATGCAAAAAAATATATCGTCGATCTCTACGGTAAAATTGCTTTTCCTTTTGTCATTTTGATTATGGTTTTGATTGCCGTGCCGTTCGCTCTGCGCTCGGAACGGAGCGGCGGAATCATGCAAAGCATTGGCATAGGCATTTTTATAGGATTTTCATACTGGATAATTCACGCTTTCAGCATGACCTTGGGAAAGTCTGAAATGCTGCCGGCCCTTTTGGCTGCATGGATGGCCAACATCTTATTTGGCGCCATTGCGGCGTTTCTCTTCTATAGAGTTAATACTTAAATTTAACAATCAGCACTGCATGATGAATCCGGGATGTTATTACAAAAAATTAGACCCACATTTATCCCGCTCGGCCTATAGTGACCTTTAGATTATGCAGGGTATTTAGGGTATTCGTTTCTGAAATTTGTGTCTCATTAATATCTGTAATGATCGGTTTTGAATGGCCCTTCCACAGATACACCCAGATAATCAGCCTGTTTTTGAGTTAGTTTGGTTAAGGTCGCATCCAATTTCTCCAGATGCAGACGCGCCACTTCCTCATCCAGTCTCTTGGGAAGCGTATAAACCCCTATCTTATGTTTTTTAGTGGCCAATTCTATTTGCGCCAAACATTGATTGGTGAAGCTGTTGCTCATGACAAAGCTGGGATGACCGGTCGCGCAGCCCAGATTGACAAGACGTCCTTCTGCCAGCACTAATATGGAACGTCCCGATTTCAGTGTCCACTTGTCCACCTGCGGTTTGATGCTTTCTTTCCTGCAGAATTTGCTGGTCTCCAGATAATGCATATCGATTTCGCTGTCGAAATGTCCGATGTTACAAACAATGGCTTCATCTTTCATCATTTCCATATGTTTGCCGGTAATGACATCACAACAACCGGTTGCCGAAACAAAAATATCTCCCGTCCGAACCACCTCTTCCATCGTCTTGACTTCATATCCTTCCATGGCCGCCTGAAGAGCACAAATAGGATCGATTTCTGTAATAATAACTCGCGCTCCAAATCCCCGCATCGACTGAGCGCAACCTTTGCCAACATCTCCATAGCCGCAAATAACAGCAATTTTACCTGCAACCATTATGTCAGTGGCTCTTTTGATTCCATCAGCCAGCGACTCGCGGCACCCATAAAGGTTGTCAAATTTAGATTTGGTTACCGAATCGTTAACATTAAATGCCGGAAATAATAGTTCACCTCCCGCCTGCATCTGATACAGACGATTTACACCTGTGGTCGTTTCTTCAGAAACGCCTTTTATGTTTGAGGCTATTTTCTGCCATTTTTTAGGATTTCGCCTGAATGATTTTTCCAGGCGATCCATGATGATTTTAAATTCCTTGTTATCAATCTTCTGTTTGAGCAATTTTGGATTTTTCTCTATTTTTGCACCCTGATGAACAAAAAGTGTCGCATCACCGCCATCATCGACAATCAAATTGGGACCGGAGCCGTCCGGCCAGGTCAGAGCCTGCTCCGTACACCACCAGTATTCTTCAAGCGATTCACCCTTCCACGCAAAAACAGCGGCTGATCCATTCATCGCTATAGCGGCCGCGGCATGGTCTTGCGTGGAAAAAATGTTGCACGATGCCCAGCGAATGTCAGCTCCCAACTCCTTGAGCGTTTCGATAAGCATTGCCGTCTGGATAGTCATATGCAGACTGCCCATGATCTTTAAACCTTTCAATGGCTTTCTCTTGCCATATTTCTTGCGCACGGCCATCAGTCCGGGCATTTCATTTTCAGCCAATTTAATTTCTTTTCTTCCCCAGGACGCGAGTGAAATATCAGCAACCTTATATTTCAAAACCGGATCAATTTCTAAAAAAGCCATTTCTCCTCCAATAAACAATAATTACTTTCGATGTGCATGACTAACATATCTGGATATATGAGTCTAATACTTTTATGATATCAAACATAAATGAAGTCAAAATAAAGGGAAAAACAGGTTCAACGTCTACTTGTTGCAGAAAAATATCATGTATCAAAAAAACTAAAAATCTACTGTTGTTCAATGTAACTTTTTAATCTTATTTTTACCGTCAACGAAAACACACTTCGGTTTCCAATTTTTTGAAGCTTTATCGTCCACAAGCACATATGTCGCAATAATGATTAAATCTCCTTTGGCAACTTTACGGGCCGCGGCCCCGTTGAGGCAAATCGTACCAGAATTGCGCTTTCCTTTGATGGCGTAAGTCGTAAATCTTTCGCCATTGTCCACGTCGTATATCGCAACCTTTTCGTAAGGCGCTATATCAGCTTCTTCCAGCAATTTTTCGTCAATGGAAATACTGCCTTCATAATGCAGATCGGCATCCGTAACCGTGGCACGATGAATTTTTGATTTTAACATGAATCTTTGCATAATAAATCACTTCTCCTTAGGAAATAAATATTTAAATTTTCAGCTTTTCGCCAAAAACGTGATTATCAATAAGTCTTGTTTTACCTACTTTTACAGCCAGGGCCAGAACGGACTTTTTATTAATCTGACTTACATCTGTGAGCGTTTTCGTATCACATATTTTAACGTAATCAATGATTGTAAAAGGAACGTTATTAATCTTTTTTTTAATTTTTTTAATCATAACAGATGATTGTCTTTCCCCTTTTGAATAGAGCTCTTTTGCCAGTTGTAAAGAATCAAATAAAGACAACGCTGATAATCTTTCTTCTTCAGATAAATATTTATTACGGGAACTCATCGCCAGTCCGTCTTTTTCCCGCACGGTCGGGAAACCGATAATTTGAAGATCCATATTGAGATCCTCAACCATGCGTTGGATGGCAACATATTGCTGAAAGTCCTTTTTCCCGAAAACCGCGACATGCGGTTTAACAATATTAAACAGTTTATTACACACCGTGGTTACTCCACGGAAATGTGCAGGACGTGAAACTCCGCACAAATTTTGTGTTACCTTTTCCACATCAACATAGGTCTGATAATTTTCAGGATACATTTCTCTATCCTGCGGATAAAAAATCACATCGACATTGACACTTTTAGCCATTTTTAAATCACGGTCTAAATCTCGTGGATACTTTGAAAAATCTTCTTGGGGACTAAATTGGGTAGGATTCACATAAATGCTGACAACGACACAATCAGCCACACTTTTAGCTTTTTTCATGAGCGAGAGATGGCCTTCATGAAAATATCCCATGGTCGGAACAAAGGCGATCGTTTTTCCCCGTAAGCGTAAATTCTCGGAAAATAATTGCATTTTTTTTATTGTTTTAATAATTTTCATTTTACAATAAAAAAGCCTTTCGTCTTTTAGACGAAAGGCTTACAATTTCTTCCGAATTTCCCTTTCGTCCCAGTCCTTTCGGATCCAAGCGAATTAATTTTTCTTACAAAATTACACTTTTCTTGTCAAGTAAATATTTATTCCTGCTTCCATTGAGAGCAAATATTTGTTTTTATTGTATTATTTGACTATTAAAATCTGTCCGGGGACGATTTTTTCATTCATGGATATTTGATTCAACTCCATTAATTTTGATAAATTTGTGTTGTGCTTCTTCGCGATACTGTGCAGGCTATCATTTTTTGTGACAATATATTTATCCGTTCCCAATTTATCTACGTCTTTCGTTGATAAAATCTTCTTTCTTATTTTTGATTTTTTGGATTTTTGTTTTTTAATGATTAATGTCTGACCAACAAATATTTCCTCACTGTTGAGATTATTCATTTCTTTCAATTTACTTAAAGGAATGTTGAAATGTCTGGATACTTTTAAAAGGGTATCGCCTTTCTTGACCTTGTATCGCCCTGACGAGGTAATTTCTGATTGATAATTTTTATCAGCTTTTTCCGCCGCATAACTTTTTCTTGTTGCGGGAATTGTGAGTATTCTTCCCTGCACTAATTTTTTCTTGGAACCTAACCTGTTGAGGGATCTGATGTTAGAGACAGAAACGCCATATTTCTTGGCGATGGAATAAACTGTTTCTCCCCTCTTCACGCGATGTTTTACATAAGCGCTCCGATGTCTGCTGACTCTATGATTGCCGGCATAATTTCCATTCTGAACAAAAGCCAAACTGGGCTTTTCACTTGCAGGAATATCATTATACACCACGTTAAATTTTTCCAAATATCCTTCCGGCAATTTTAAACTATATTCCCGATCAGGAGTCATCTTATATCTTAACGCCGGATTAAGTAAGTTCAGCACTTCTTCCGATATTTCAATTTTTTCCGCAATGTCCTTTATCTTCATAACCTTATTTACTTTGACTTCTCCATAAGCAATCGGTTTTGCCGTATGGCTCAAATCGAATCCGTATTTCTGAGGATTGTTTACGATAAGAAGCGTTGCAATAAATCGTGGAACATAGCGGGCTGTTTCATTAGGCAACTGCCTATATAAATCCCAGAAGCTATCCAAATAATTGATATGCTGTCTGGAGATGACCCTTAGGACCCTGCCCTCTCCGCAATTATAAGCGGCCAGAGCTGTAAGCCAGTCTCCGAACATGTTATGCAAATCCTTCAAATAAGCTATAGCGGCTTTTGTGGACTTTTGCACATCCATACGGTCATCGATCCATTCATCGCGGCTCAGGCCATATTTATATCCGGTGGAAGGAATAAATTGCCATAATCCCAGCGCCCTGGCGGGAGAATATGCATTGATTTTGAAAAGACTTTCCACGAGTGGAAGCCAAAAAAACTCCTCAGGAATTCCCGCTTTTTTAATTTCTTTGATGATTTCGGGTCGATACATATTGGAACGCTGATAAGCAGCGATAAAACTATCTCTCTCCGGGCCCTGGAAAGAATATATTTCTTTCTGAACATCAGAATTAATTGTTAGTTGTATTTCACTATTCTTACCCTTAATAACCGCCCTTTTGGATGAATAAACGGATAAAATTCTCTGGGCAATTAAGAGTCGCACGTCATCTTTTTCTTGAGCAATGGCAGAATCACCATTGGCGTCAAGAATTAAGGAATAAGCTTCATCAAGCGTATCCAGTGTTTCTTCCAATTCTCCTTTTGCCCAAAGCTTATCGGCTTCTTCGAGTAATTCTAACGCATTTTCCATCATTTCCTGTTTTTCTTCATTATCTTCACTTTCTTGTGAAGCATTATTTTCTGATGCAAAATCAAACAAGCTGTTTTCTTCACTATCATCTGAATCTTTTGCACTTTGAGAAAAACTGATCAAAGGCAAAAGAAAAATAAAGCTGAATATCATGACATAGGCCATGCAACTCTTTTTTATTCTAACCATTAAAAACCCCTTTTTTAAAAACGTGCAAAAGACTTTTTTTGCTATATCTTATATTGAAAATTAAAACATGTGTTTATATAGCACAGATTCTCATTTTTCCCAAAAATAAATACTCTGCGGGATATGACTCCACGATAATATAAAAACTTTGCATGATGGCCAAATTGTCATTTCGACCGAAGGCTATAGTCCAGCGATAACCTGAAGGTCACACGTGCTGGGGAGAAATCTTAGCCACGATTGTCATTCCGAATCCCGCTTGCGGGTGAGGAATCTTAGATTTCTCGCTTCGCTCGAAATGACAGTACTGTAAAGAAGCGTTAGACGCATTACACTAGTTAAACAATTATAATATTAATTATTTTTAGATTCCTCAGCCACATTTCTAATGGGTCGTCGTGCTCATGAGATACGCTTGAATAAATTCATCAATCTCACCATCAAGCACTTTTGCGGCATTGCCATTTTCCAGATTTGTCCGGTGATCTTTAACCATCTTGTAGGGATGGAGGACATAGGATCGTATCTGGCTTCCCCAGGCAATGTCTTTTTTCAATTTGTTTTCCGCATCAATTTTTTCATTTTTCAGCTGGAGCTCCCGTTCATACATCCGTGACTTTAAAAATTTCATAGCCATTGCTTTATTTTGAAATTGAGACCGTTCATTTTGACACTGAACAACGATACCGGTAGGCAGGTGGGTGATGCGGACGGCGGAATCGGTTTTATTCACATGCTGCCCCCCCTTGCCTCCTGCGCGAAACGTATCAATACGCAAATCGTCTTCATCGATTTCAATTTTTATATCATCTTCCACTTCCGGATAAACAAACACGGAGGCAAACGATGTATGGCGGCGCGCGCCGGCATCAAAAGGAGATATGCGAACCAATCGATGAATGCCGATTTCCGCTTTCGCGTAACCGTACGCATACTCGCCCTCCAGTGTGAAAGAAACGCTTTTAACGCCGGCTTCATCCCCCGGAAGGTAATCGATGACTTTGGTAACAAATTTCTTCTTTTCCGCCCAGCGTAAATACATGCGCAACAGCATTTCAGTCCAATCCTGCGCTTCTGTTCCACCTGCTCCTGCGTGAATGGAAACAATGGCATTCATCGAATCCTGCTCGCTGCTGAGCATCATTTTAAGTTCTTCCTGCTCAACGGACAGATTCAGTTTTTCCAATTCCAGGGAAACATCGTTGAGTACCTGCTCATCCTTTTCCTTAAGAGCCATATCCGCGAGGCTCTCAATGTCATTTATTTCCTTGTCAAAGTTTTCCCATCTTTCCAAAGATTCCGTTAACTTTGTTTTCTTCTGTAAAATATCACGGGCTTTATCCTGATCATTCCAGAAATCTTTTTTTAAAGACAATTCCTCAAGATCTTTAATTTTTAATCTCATTTCAGGAACGTCAAAGACAGTCCCCTATGTGCTTTATTCTTTTTTTCAAATCGCTGACTGACTCCGGTATATTTTCTATCGGCATCGTTTCCTCCATATAATTATTGTTACAACATAACACGCCATCAAAATAAAACAAATCAGAACAAGAATATCACCACACTTATCATATATTGTCGGTATTTTTACAAACTTTACTTTACCTTTTAAAGCATCCTCCATAAAGATATTTGTCTGGACCATTATTCTACCGGTGGGATCAATAATACCTGAAATACCGGTATTGGCAGACCGCACCACATAGAGCCTTGTTTCCACCGCCCTGAAAACCGTCATGGAAAAATGCTGAAAGGGAGCCGATGTTGCACCAAACCACGCATCATTGGTAATACTCACCAGCAATTCCGCCGAATTATTTTTATATTCTCTGGCGGCAAAAGGCAGAATGCCTTCGTAACAAATTAAAATTCCTATTTTTTTGTCATTCATGGACAGCGGATAAAATCCTGCTCCCCTGCTGAAATCACCGATGCCTTCAGTAAAACCCTCGACAAACGGCATCAAATTCCTGAGAGGCACATATTCACCATAGGGCACGAGATGGACCTTGTCATACCTGCCCCTGATTTCACCGGAGGGAGAAAGAAGGTACGCGCTATTGAAAACATCCATACCGTCCATTCGCGGTGACGAACTTACAGACCCGAATATCAGCCAGCTTTTTGTTTTAGTGGCTAAATGGATAATTTGATCGTGCAGACTGTTTATATTTTGAAATTTAAACGGAACCGCTGTTTCCGGCCATATAATTAAACTGCCTTCTCCCGGTGAATTTTTTAATGTAAGGTTCTCGTATATGTTTAGAGTTTCTCTTCTTAAATTTTTATCCCATTTTATAGACTGATCAATATTGCCCTGTATCAGAGATACCTCTATCTCCGGTGCATTTCGCACTTCTTTATGAATATGCTCCAAGCGTATAAAACCATAAATATAAATTGCGACAACCAACAAAAAAACAATGCCGGCCAGGATATATTGTTTAGGGGATCGTTTAACGATCATTTCAAAAACGGTCGCATTCACCAAAACGATTAAAAAAGATAAACCGGAAACACCGAATACGTCCGCAAACTGAATGAGATAAGTATTAAGATACTGGGAATAGCCGAGATTCTCCCAGGGAAAACCGGTCATGATGAAGGATTTCCCATACTCTAAACATACCCATAGAACAGGAGCGCTTAGATAGAACGGTATTTTATCCCTGAAGTAAACAAGACCACCGGCAAACAACGATATATAAATACTCAGATAGCAGGCGAGAAGCAACATCAGACCGACGCCTACATACAAAGGCAGATAACCGTAATTTACAATGACATAGGCAATCCAGTAAATAATTCCGATATAACTGACGATTCCTGTAATAAAGCCTAAAAGCAATCCCTGGGATATCGTGACATTCTTCCGCAGGGCGAAGAAAAGAGGAATGAAAGCTATCCAGGCAAACACGCCCGACCCGTATTTTGGAAAAGATAAGAACAATAAAAAACCGCTCAAGCATGCCGGGAAAATATAATTAATCGCAAAGTATTTTTTTGAATAGTTTTTCAGATTATGGGTTGTTGCCTGATTGTTTTTCATGAATTTCATCAGTTTTAATCTTTTTAATTTTCACTTTCTTTATGCTTCGTTCATCAGCATGTTCAATCATAACTTCCATGCCTTCTATTTGAAATTTTTCTCCGGATAGAGGAATTCTTTTTATTGAATCCAGAATAAGACCGCCCAGCGTTTCATACCTGCCTTTTTTTAATTCAATATCGAGGTGTTCTTCGATTTTTTCAATTTCCATCCGCCCGTCGAAAATCAAAGAGCCATCCGGCGACTTGAGGACTCCATCATCCGCGACATTCACCTCATGTTCATCACGGATTTCGCCGACAATCTCTTCCAGCATGTCTTCCAGCGTAACCAAGCCGGCCGTCCCGCCATATTCGTCAATGACTATCGCCATGTGTTTTTTATTCTCTTTTAATTCGTAAAATAACAGATGGGTATTTTTTGTTTCGGGAATATAATAAGGCGTACTCAAACAAGACAAGATATCTTCCTTGGTAATCGGTTTTGGCCAGAATTTCAGAACATCCTTGACATTTAAAATACCCATAATGTTATCGATGGTATCCCTGTAAACGGGAATGCGTGTGTGTCCTGACGCGATGACTTCACTGATAATTTCGTCGATTGGCGCCTCCGTGCTCACGGCGACAATGTCAGTCCGGGGAATCATGATCTCGCGAACCAGCGTATGAGTAAATTCCAGAATATTTTCAATCATTTCCCGGGATGAAGCGTCTACCAACCCATTTTTTTGCGCCCCATTCAGTACGGTATCAATTTTGTTTTTGATATATTTCGGGTCACGCCAAAAGAAAAGATTGAAAATATATTTTTTTATATTCAAAAAAATTCTCCCCATCATCCATATTTAAATTTATTGTGACACTCGGCACCATTCCAGATTCCAATGATCATTACACACTCAATAAAATTATTCTAACAGCGTGAACTGGACCCTTCCGCCCTGTTGCGGGGTGCTTACCTTAACTTCCCCCTTTGAAAAAGGGGGATAAGAGGGGGATTTTAATGAGACAAGCTGAAAACGAGCTAAGCGAAGTTTGAAGCGTAAGTCTCGGTAAATCCTCCCCAACCCTCCTTTAAAAAAGGAGGGAATACGATATCGCCAAGCTTGCTGAGCGAAAGTTCATTTTTTTATATCAAAGCATAAGAAAAAAGCAAGTGATAAGCCTGAACAGAATTGTTTGCAGGAAAGGTTTCTTGTGTTTGTAACTTACATGTAAACATATTTTGCAATATAAAATAAAATCTTATCCAACATCATTGTTAATATTCCAACCCATTTAACTTGCAATTCCCCATAGCTGGTTACGGGGTCACCGCTTAGATACCTCCCCCTTGAGAGACTGTGTCGCAATTAGGAAAAAAAGAAAAAAAACTCACTTTTAGGAGTGGTTGAACCATTAAAATTTCAAAAAAGTTTGTTGTAAGCAATTTTAATGAGCCTTTTTTTTCGACGATAAAGCATAAATTAATTACGACACAGTCTCTTATGACAGGAGGTGTGACAGGTGCAGGAACGACGTCGGTTTGAACAACAGGATTTTCAGCTTCGGGATCAGTAACACTTTGCGCCGGAGCAACGGTTTGCTCACGTCCGGGTTCCGTAACTTCTGCCCGTGCTAATGCGGCAACGGCGGTCAACAATATTACAAGTACCCATATCCCATTTATTTTCATATTATTCTTTTGTAAAGATTATTGCGTCATGTAAGAGGCCGGGATGAAATCTTGTCTGTAATTAATTTTTTTACACCAAACGGGTTACATCATTTCTCCATATATCTTCCATTCTTTGTTGATTTTTCTGAGTTCCAATGTTTTCTTGCCTGAATCTTTGGTAATGGAAGAACTGTAATGTTGGGTAAACACGGCCGTCGCTTTATTTTCATCCGCGGAGATTTGCAGATTCTCAATCGTTATATTAATATTTTTACTTTTCCTGAAAACATTGGTTTTATGAGATAGCCAGGCATCCAGGTTCTTTCCTTTTGACTGAAAATCCGACGCATAAAGACTGCTGTACGTTTGCATATCACCTGATTTCCAACTGGCTAACCATTTATTGATAAAATTCCGGACATCTTCTTTGGGGTCAACGGCGACGGCAACAACTGCCGGAGGAGGAGCAATCTCTTCCGCGGTTTTTTCCGACTTTTGCATGTTATAAACCCAATAACCCATGATGGCGCAAAACAGAACGGCTCCTGCAATCACAACGCCAAGAAATTTTTTGTTATTGCTTCCTTCGACCAGTTCAATATTTTCATATTTCTTCATCGGAGACGCAGAAGGTATCGTTGCCTGTGCCTGTTTGTCAGACGCAGGCACCTCTGCAGCAACCCGCCGATTGATGCCATCCATTTGATTTTCAGGCCTTGGAGCAGCGTCAGACGTAATTTTGGATATTTTTGTTTCTGGTAGAGGAATTTTTACGGATATAGATTTTTCTGTCGTACGATTCAATTCCTGCTTGGATTCTTTTTTAGGAGCGTAGGTAATAACAGGCTTACCCCATTTGGGATTAAATTTTTTAGCCGACTTTTTTTTAGGAGCATATACAACAACAGGTTTGCCCCACTTCGGCGAAGATTTTTTCTGAGGACGATTTGTTCCTGAGGCATCCGATGAATAATTTTCAGGTGATGATGTCGGGGCTTCAGTCTGATTTTCTTTTTTATCTGAATCACTCATATTCTATTTCTTCATGATCATTTGTTTCTTTTAATTATAAGAAGAACGATTTTATCTGTCAATGAAATGTTCATCCGAAAACTTTGCATAATACCTGCTGTGTCATTTCGAGAAGCGCAAGCGACGAGAAATCTTAAAGATTTCTCATCCCGATAAATCGGGATTCGAAATGACAGGTGGTGCAAGATTTCTCCCCGGCACGTGTGACCTTCAGGTTAGAGTTGGACTATAGCCTTCGGTCGAAATGACAATTCGATCATTATACAAAGGTTTCAATCCCTCAGTTGTCCGTTCCTTAAAATATGAGCGCCCTGAATGACATCAGAGCGCTCATATTATGTCTATAAGTTTATTTTTTAATTCTATCTTTGTTTTTTGAGGAAACTCAAATCAATGACATTCACACCTTTATCCGTGCGGCTTTCCTCCGGCCACTGCAATCCCAGGGTATGGACTATTTTACCCATGCCAGTCAATATTCGATAAGAACTGTACATTTTGTCATATTGCGCATTAATCAAATCTCTTTTAGCCGTGATCATTTCAGCGGATGAATCCAGCACGTCAAACAGGGTGCGTCTGCCGATGGACCATTGTGAAACGTACGCGTCCGCTGTCTTTCTCGTAGAAAGAACATATTGTTCAAGCTCCCGGACTCTGTTTTTATCCGCCATATACGATTCATAGGACAGGCGAATGGATTGAATGGTTTGCAGCTCCGTGTGTCTCGCTATTTCTTCCGCTTCATTGATCAAATATGTTGTTTCTTTTATTCTCGCCTGATTAATAAATCCGTTAAATATATTGAACGTAAGGGTTGCATTGACCTGGAAATAATCCTCGTAATCATAGGACGCTGCGGGTCTGTTTAAATCTTCTCCCCATGTATAGTCTGCTCCCACATCCACGCTGGGATAGGCCAGTGCTCGGGCTGTTTTAAGCTGATAGATTCTTGCGTCGATATCCGCCTTTGCCGACTTTAAGGTGGGGTGGTTTTCCAACGCAATTCTTTCCGCGTCCTGCAAGGTTGCGGGAATCTCCGCGTCGACCGGATCAGGTCTGACCGGTCCTACCGGCAAATATCCGATGACGGCCTGATAATCCGTCCTGGCATTTTCTACATTCGCCAGGGTAACGATAATATTGGATTGTGCCAATGCCAGACGGGCGGTAATCTGTTCAAGATCAACGCCGCGATCAACGCCGGCCTGACTTCTTAATTTTATCTGATCAAAAAATCGCTGATGAATGAGAAGGTTTTCTTTCGCCAGGGCGTGTTGTTCGACTGCACGCAGATAGTTCAGATAAACCTTGCTTGTGAGTAATGCTGTATTTTCCGCGGTGCCCTGTAAAAGATAGGCCTGAGAAGCGACGCGCGACTTTTGACGATTCATTTCTGAAAATGTAGCGCCTCCCCGGAATAAATTCTGTCGGAGTCTTACGGTTGCCGACCTGGGCTGGAATTCATCCTCCGTCCAGTAGGGATGATGCTGATCAACCCAGCCGGTTGACACAGCGGTGTCTATTTTGGGAAAAAAGTCCGCCATGGCCTGACGCACTTCCTGTTCTCTCGCCAGGCGATTATACGCTACAGCGGTTATTTCCGGATTTCTCTGCAGTACCGCTTGAACAGCTTCCTGAAGTGTTTCCGCGCTGACGTCGACCACACCCACGACAATAAAAATAAACATTAAAAATACTTTCATGCCATGTTTCATATGATCCTCCCTAAATAATGAGAATTGAAACTAATAAAGATAAAACATTCATTAAAATTAAAAATGCTTTACATATTAAATTATCAGGTTAAATTAATTAAAAATCCACATTTAGGTAAGTATAGTTCACAAATTTAATCAATCACATTGGAACTATATTTAGATGGGCTTTGGATTTCTGCTCCTCGCAAAAAAATAATATAAAGATTTAATTAACATTTTAACTATTGTCAAGAATATTTTTCAAGACATTTATTAACCGTCAACAATAAATTTTGACGCCTGACATAAAGAAATGAAAGTTTTGCATAATACCCGCTGTGTCATTTCGAGAAGCGCAAGCGACGAGAAATCTTTAAGATTTCTCACATAGGTTCGAAATGACAGGTGGGGCAAGATTTCTCCCCGGCACGTGTGACCTTCAGGTTAGAGCTGGACTTATAGCCTTCGGTCGAAATGACAATTTGATTATTATGCAAAGGCTTCGAAATATCATTCCCTCTCATAGAATATCTTCGACAATGATATTGTCTTTAGATATTTTTTCCCTTATTTGTTCACGCTCAATTATTTTTTGCTGCGCTTTTTCCGGAAGCTCCGTAAAAAGAATAAGGTTTTTCTTCGTCAGCAGGTCAATCAAATCTTCAAGAAGCCTGATTAAACCGGCATCGGAATGAGCCAGCAGACTTTTCAGAAATTTGTTGTCAAGATTATCCTTCAGGAAGTCAAGGACCTCTTCATCATTAATGGATTTTTGTTCTGTTGAATTGGGTCCGGCAATCGTCCGCAATCCAATAATTTTCCCATTAGCATTTCGTTCAATGTAAGGCATGTCATATCATCCTGAAAGACTGAATTTATGAAACCGTTGATCTATCTTTCGAAAAACTTGCTTCTTCACGCACCGCAGAACTACATTATTCTGAAAGCTTTACATAATACCTGCTGTGTCATTTCGAGAAGCGCAAGCGACGAGAAATCTTAAAGATTTCTCATCCCGATAAATCGGGATTCGAAATGACAAGTGGTACAAGATTTCTCCCCAGCACGTGTGACCTTCAGGTTAGAGCTGGACTATAGCCTTCGGTCGAAATGACAATTCGATCATTATGCAAAGGTTTCATTCTATCTTAATTATTGTTTAAACTATCACTGATCGCTTTTTTTTACAAATCTTTTTTATATTAGATATTTAGTAAAATTTTATTGAAAAATTTATATATTTTTTTTTAAAATTATGTAATTATGATAAAGTATTTTTAATTTAAAAGACAATTCACACAATGAGAGTTTTGCATAACTCCTCATTATGTCATTTCGAGGAGCAAAGCGACGAGAAATCTTAAAGATTTCTCATCCCGATAAATCGGGATTCGAAATGACAAGTGGTACAAGATTTCTCCCCAGCGGAGCTGGACTATAGCCTTCGGTCGAAATGACACTTTGACCATTATGCAAAGGTTTCATATTATAAGAGTAACTTATGCCGACCAGCAAAGATACAAACATTGTTAATGATTGGAATATTACGGATAGCAAAGGCATGCATGAAGATCCTCTTCTGGATTGCCTGGTCACGCTGGCCAAATTGTATGGCCGCAATATTTCAAGAGCAAGTTTAAGCGCCGGATTACCTCTGGTCCAGAATCGCCTCACCGTGGAACTATTCAGCCGTGCTGCTAATCGGGCCGATCTTTCTTCACGGACACTTTTAAAACCGCTTGACGAGATCAATCCCTTACAACTGCCCGCCATATTACTACTGCATGACAGACAGGCATGCATTGTCGTTAAACACAACGTTGCGCTCAACGAATACAGGATTATTGTGCCTCAAAGCGGCACGGGAGAAAGAGCCATTACCAAGAGTGAGTTGGCAAATATTTACACGGGATATGCAATTTTTGTCCGTCCAAAATATCTGGCTGACAAGCAAGCCGTTGTCGATATACATCCCACGGGTAAATCAAAACACTGGTTTTGGGGAACCCTCCTGGAATCATGGCGCGTTTATCGGGATGTCTTATTAGCCGCATTTCTCATCAATGTCTTCGGTCTGGTCGGCATATTTTATGTGCTGAATGTCTACGACCGGGTTATCCCCAATAATGCCACTGAAACGCTCTGGGTTTTGTCCATCGGCGTGATGGTCATATATCTTTTTGCCGTTATCATGAGAGCATTGAGAAGTTATTTTATTGACGAAGCGGCCAAGAAAACCAATCTGAAAATTTCCGCCATGCTGCTTCAAAAGGTTCTCGACCTGAAAATGGAAGCACGCCCGCAATCCATAGGCTCTTTTACGAAAAATCTGCAGGAATTTGAAGGTATCCGTGATTTTATCACATCATTCTCCATTACCGCCGTCATTGACCTGCCTTTCACGCTGATCGGTCTGTTCGTGGTATGGTGGATCGGTGGTTATATGGTTTTGGTTCACCTGATAACGATTGCGATACTGATTACCTATGCATATTTCATACAGGCTCCGCTGCAAAGGGTTGTTGAAAAAACCATTAAAGCTTCCGCGCAGAAAAACGCCATTCTCATCGAAGGCGTAGCCGGCCTTGAAACAATAAAGATGCTGGGAGCCGAAGGTCAGGTTCAAAGAGCCTGGGAAGAGGCCGTCAGCTACATCTCAAAATGGGGCAACAAATCACGTATCCTTTCATCTTCAGTACAGGATGTTACCTATTTCGTTTCCAACCTTATGACCGTGGCTGTCGTTATTGTCGGTGTCTATATGATCACCGCGGGCGATCTTACGTCAGGGGGACTGATTGCCCTGGTCATTTTATCGCGGCAGGTCATTGCCCCCATGGCACAGGTTGTAAACCTCGCCACGCGATATCATCATGCCAGGGAAGCTTTAAAAACACTCGATGAAATCATGAAACTTCCCGTCGAGCGGCCCGCCGGCAAAACATTCTTGCCCAGGAAACGTTTTGATGGCGTCATCGGCGTGAAAAATCTCGTGTTTTCCTATCCCGACCAGGCCACCAAAGTCCTCAACAACATTACGCTGCAAATCAAAGCGGGTGAGAAAGTGGGCGTTATCGGACCGGTGGGTTCGGGAAAAACAACCCTGGGCAAATTGATACTGGGTTTATATGAACCCATCAGCGGTATGGTCACCATGGATGGTACCGATATCAGACAAATTGATCCCGCGGAATTGCGACACTTTCTGGGATACGTCCCTCAGGACATTACACTTTTTCGGGGCACAGTGCGGGACAATATAACAATGGGCGTCCCTGAAATTGACGATCAAAACGTTATGCAGGCGGCAGAAATGGCCGGTGTAAATGAATTTGTACAGAAACATCCCTCCGGATTCGATATGATGGTGGAGGAATTCGGCCGCGGACTTTCGGGAGGACAAAGACAAAGCGTCGCCATGGCTCGCGCTCTTTTACTTGATCCGCCCGTGCTGGTGCTGGATGAACCGACCAGTAATATGGACAATCGGTCTGAACTCAGATTAAAAAACTATCTCGCACAGGCCGTAAAAGAAAAAACCGTGATCTTGATTACGCATCGGGCATCTCTTTTAGACATGGTCAATCGATTGATTGTGATTGATAACGGAACTATTATTGCTGATGGTCCGAAAGATTTTGTCCTGGAAGCCATGAGAAAAGGACAACTGAATTTGTAGCAGGGAGAGCTTAGCTTGAAAAAACTTTTTGAGTCTTTTAAAAATAGTGAAGTTTGCAAAGCGTTCAGGGATTTACCCGATACGGATAAGATTGATTTTAAGCAAATGAAGAAAAATTTTAAGATCAATCAGCTTTTCCGCCGGCTGCCTGAAGAGGATGTAGACTTTACCACGGATATCCGGACAACAATGCTCTCCCAGACACCTCAGGGTGGTAGAATGATCATTTGGACAACCCTGATCCTGCTGTTGATCTTTTTAATCTGGGCATCTTTCTCGGAATTGGAAGAAGTCACCCGTGGCGATGGTAAAGTTGTTCCGTCCGGTCATGTTCAAGTTATTCAAAATCTTGAAGGTGGAATAGTCAAAGAAATTCTCGTTAATGTCGGCGATAAGGTTAAAAAGGATCAACTGCTTTTGAAACTGGATCCAACCCGATTCTCTTCATCGTTTGAAGAAAATCGCGCCAAGTATCTTTCCGATAAGGCAAAGGCTGCCCGTCTGAAAGCCGAGGCCACCGGAGCTGGCTTGGTCATTCCCGAAGATGTCTTGAAAGAACGGCCGGATATTGCCGCCCGTGAACGCCAACTGTTTGAAACCCGAAGGATGGAACTGGGGTCGAGCTCTGAAATCAAGCGCCAGCAGATCAGCCAACGCGGCCAGGAGTTAAAAGAAATGGAAGCAAAACTGGTCGAACTCAATAGAACATACGCGCTTCTGCAAAAAGAGATCAGCATGATTAAACCCCTCGTCGGCAAAGGTGCCGCTTCCGATGTGGAAGTTCTTCAGCTTGAACGTCAGGCAAGCCAACTGGAGGGCGAAATCGATCGAGTCAAACACGCAATACCCGCGGCCCAGGCTAAACTGCAGGAAAGCCAGGTTGCGCTTCGGGAGTTGAACCTTAGTTATCGGAGCAAATCCAGCACGGAATCCAGTGAAGTGCTGAAAGAACTTGATGAAAGCGCCAGCTCTTCTCTGGCCTTGAAGGACAGACTGGATAGAACGGATGTACGTTCTCCCGTGGATGGAATCGTCAACCGTTTAATGGTGAGAACTGTGGGCGGTGTCGTCCAGCCGGGCATGGATATTGTCGAAATCGTACCGCAGATAGGCATTCTGGTGATTGAAGCAAAAATCAAACCGGCTGATATTGCCTTTCTCCGGCCGGGCCAAAAAGCGACGATAAAATTTACAGCCTATGATTACACGATCTATGGATCACTGAAAGCAAAATTGGAACATGTGGGCGCGGACAGCATCACCGACGAAGAAGGGAATAGTTACTTTCTCGTCAGGTTAGTGACAGATAGAAGTTATTTAGGCACCCAGGAGCGTCCGCTGCCTATCATGCCAGGCATGATTACAACCGTGGAGATTCTCACCGGCAAGAAAACCGTCCTTTCTTACATCCTGAAACCTGTACTGAAAGCGCGTAGCATGGCCTTGAGAGAGCGTTAAAAAAAGTATGTCATTTGATCAGCATTGCCTTGTTCTCATATCACATAAGGGAAAAATCATATGGCTATCCTGTTAAGCAGTGCCAACAATACAGTTGTCATGAGATGGGCAGAGCATTTGCATGGACGTTATGAAACCGAAATTGCCCAATCTCTTGAAGAACTGAAAAAAATGTCTGCCAGTAAAAAATTTGATGCGATTCTTCTGCACAGAATGCTCATCGACGTGCCTACCTTTCAGGGGTTATCCAAATTGTTGGCAACCGCCAGATTTTTTCTTCTTTCTGATCGCCCTGATGAAGAGGAGGCCCTGTTATTTCTTAAACTGGGAATCGTCGGATACAGCAATACCTATATTTCTTCGCCACGTCTGAATGAAGCCCTGCGCGTCGTCACCAACGGAGGAGTCTGGCTCGGACAGAAGGTCATCCAGCGTCTGATTACCGATAATATAAGTAACGCGAAAACGGACAACAATAAGGACATCGCGATGTCTGCTTTGGAAAAGCTGACCAGGTCAGAACGCAAAATTGCCGAACTGATCGCCCGCGGGCAAACCAACCTGGAAATCGCGGCGGATCTCAAAATAACGGAAAGGACTGTCAAGGCCCATCTGACGTCCATTTATGAAAAAACAAAAACCGGCAACAGATTGAACCTGGCCCTCCTGATTAATCTGGGCAAAAGCCCGCAGGGCTGAGCGCCCGACATTTCGTTTGTCCCTGAAATTTCATTCCTGTTTTTATCTGGTATTGAACACGTAGTGCGGGTCTTCAGACCCGCGAAGATAAGCGAACCCCCTAAGTTCGGTCGAGTCTTTTTGACTCGACAGTTCAAATAGCCAAGTCAAAAAGACTTGGCTGAACCGAGAGATAAGCGAACCTGAAGGTTCGCACTACAATTTTTATCATCCTTTGTGAAATATAAACGCCGCGGAAAATTTCTCTTCCGCGGCGTTTTGCTGCTATTTTACTTATATTGTGTGATCAACATCGACCTGACTGAGTAGTACGTTCAATGCTGCAGTAGGATCACTGGGATCGATGCCCGTGATGTTATCGAACGTTACGCTGCCGACCAAACTTGTATGCGTGTTGTCGGTATATACATCCAGAACAGCCTTACCACTGGAGTCGCCGGTTGTGGTATGGAAGCCCAGATTGGAGTGGTCAGCCTCTGCCGAATTTAGAACGGCGGTAATATCAACCTTATCACCATCAATCAACTTGTCATAGTCTATGATAGTGTCGTCCCCTTGGCCAGTCTTGAAGATATCTGCACCCGTGCCGCCTACAAGAATATCGTTGCCCTCACCTCCACTGATGAGGTTGTCGCCCGTGCCTCCTGACAAGACGTCATCTGAGGCAGTTCCGGTCAGGTTGCCGCTTCCATCAACCGTCACAGTAATGGTACCTGGAGCGGAGACATCACCGTCTACATCAGTGCCGATAACCTCGAAAACGATATCGGCTTGTCCGGTATTGGACAGTGTTGAAACCGACGTCACAACAATTCCAGTGTTAGAGTCTACACCATAAACCGCAACATATGAAATCAGCTCATTGTTGTCGCCTGTAATTTCTATAGGAGCATCTTTTACCGTAGTAAGTGTATCGGTCCCAATCGGATTTCCCGCATCATTGTAAGCCACCCAGGTTATTTCAGAACCATTATGATCCGCCTGAATCGTCACACCGTTCACGAGCGGAGCGCTAAATAAAGCAGCAGCGGATCCGTCATTGGGGGTGATTATTTTGCCAAAATTATCACTCGTAAAATCGAGCATGAGGAGTTCGTTATCGTTTACAAGAGGATTGGCAATGCCATACGCATTATTGTTGAGGTTTACTTCTGCTTCAGTCAGGAAGCCTGAGAAGCTACCAAAATCAGCAGTTGGGTCAAAATGATTACCAGCATCATAATAGCCACTGATAAGAACCAAATCATGTTGATCATACTGGTCATTGGGGTCATTTTTGTCTTTGTAAGCTTCGTAGGCGGCGTCACCAATGATGTAGTAACTACTGGGTCCGGAACCAAAAGATGAACCTTCTCCAGCCGTCTTCCATTCTTGAGCCGCGATCAACTCCGGACCAAGCAGAGTAACTGTATAGGTCTGGGCAGTGGTGTCCAGGGACAATGTAAAAATGTTGATGTCGGTCGGATCAGCGCCTCCATAAGTGCCTGTATAACCGGTCCATGTGCCATCCAGGTTATCATGCAAATTGATTGGCAAGCCGTTTGTTGCAATGAGGGGTGACGTCATGGTAACCGAAATGCTTCCCGGGCCATCCGCGCCGTAGCCGAAATTAAATGCCCCTGTTAAAGAATTACCAACCTCATTCGTCATTCCGCCGTGTTGTGCAGAGATAAACATTGGCGTGTCGTCGTCTACATTAATCATCAACGAACCGGTCGCCGTGTCATTGTCATGATCGGTCGTCACGTAATTGATCGTAAATTCCACGTTGTTTTCATCGCTACCTGCCGGATGGTCAATCGCATGAAGCTGCGTCACCGTGTAGGCGCCGGATGTCGTATCCGTCAGCGCCACCTGCAACACGTCCGTGGTGCCCTGGGTAATCGTCAGAATCGTACCCGCTGGGTTAACCGCTGCCGTAAAACCTGCCGGTAAAACCGCACCGGCCGCTGTCAGCAGGGTCGTGCCCGCTCCGTCGGCTCCGTAACTGTGAGCCAGCGTGCCCGTGGTGTTTAGCGCATCCGCATCATCACCCGTACCGCCCGCAATACCGCCCGCGAGAGCGTCGTCGTCAAGTTGTACCAAGCTGTTCGCAGATACCGTCGGGACATCATCATCGAAGCTGAAGTGTGTGCCAATGTCAACATACTGCGAACTGGTCGCGCTGTCATTATCACCGTCTATAATCGTCGCTGATGCCGTCAATCTGACGTTACCTGCCGCCAAAGCCAGATTGGCATTGTCATTTACACCATCCACATCCTCCGGCAGATGGTCGATCTCCGCGTACTGCGTCAGGGTAACTGTTCCCGTTCCATTCACGCTGATCTTGAAAATATCACCGGATGTGGTGCTGCCAATGATGTCGTCGCCAACCTTCGCCACGGTAATGGCCAGACCATCACTGGTCAGAGCGGTGGCTGCTGTCGCTACCGACAGGCTGTAACTCAAGGTCGGTATGGTGCCGTCATCGTCCGCACCCATGTTAGAGGTTAGAGTGAACAGGTTCGCAAATGAACCGCTGTCCGTATCGAAAGCGGCACCAATGGTGTCCGCATCCTGTGTTACCAGGTTGTCCACTTCCGGCTGACCTGCCAAACCTACCGTGACGGTCGGCACATCGTCGTCGAAGCTGAATGAGGTGCCGATGTCAACATACTGCGAACTCGTCGCGCTGTCATTATCACCGTCTATAATCGTCGCTGATGCCGTCAATCTGACGTTACCTGCCGCCAAAGCCAGATTGGTATTGTCATTTACACCATCCACATCCTCCGGCAGATGGTCGATCTCCGCATACTGCGTCAGGGTAACTGTTCCCGTTCCATCCACGCTGATCTTGAAAATATCACCGGATGTGGTGCTGCCGATAATGTCGTCGCCAACCTTCGCCACGGTAATGGCCAAACCATCACTGGTCAGAGCGGTGGCCGCTGTCGCTACTGACAAACTGTAACTCAAGGTCGGTATGGTGCCACCATCGTCTGCACCCATAGCATAACCCAAGGTAAACAGATCTGCAAATGAACCGCTGTCCATATCGAAGGCGGTCCCAATAGTGTCTGCATCCTGGGTGACCAAGGTCACTGGTCGCGGCTCTTCCACCAAACCCACAGATACAACAGGGATGTCATCCAGCACATTCACGTTGAGTATGACTGCACCGCTGACCTGATCACCATCCGCATCCTGTGCCACAACAGCAAGACTAATGCCGTCTTGTATAAGGGCTTGCAGGTTCTCAATATTCGCTGGATCGTTGGTATGCATTATGTTGTCGTTTAAAGTAAAGGTGTATGCGCCCGTAGCTGCTGTTACATCCAGATCGTATGCAGATGTATGAATCAGTATATGACCGCTTCCATCTGCTGTTACTCCGTTCACACTGTAAATGGCCTGAGCGGCTGCTCCGTCAGCTCCAAAGCTGAAGTTGTCCGCCAGGTTCCCTGTTGCGCTAGCCGAACCGGTCCCTGTCTCTTCACCCGGACGTCCGTCATCCGCATTCGCTCCCAATAAACCGTCTTCATCAACCGTCAGGGAATCTGCCGCAATACTCAAGATCGGAATGTCATCCAATACATTCACGTCAAGAGTGACTATGCCGCTGACCCGGTCGCCATCAGCATCTTCAGCCACGACGTTAAGCTCAATGCCCTCTGCCAAAAGTGCCTGAATATTCTCGCCCTGAACCGGATCATGAATCAGATTATCGGTTAAGGTAAAGGTATATGCGCCCGTAGCGGCGGTCACATCCAGCGTATAGCCTATCTCTGTAATTATGATGTGACCAGCCAGATTTGCCGTTTGACCATTCACACTGTAAATGGCTTGAGCGGCTGCACCGTCAGCGCCAAAGTTGAAGTTGTCTGCCAGATTGCCAGTCGCAACGGCTGAACCGGTACCTGTAACCTCGCCGGGGTTGAGAGGAGTGCCATCCTGAGCATGACCCGCCAAACCATCTTCGTCAACCACCAGTGAATCTGTTGCAACTTTCAAAGCCGGCACGTCGTCAACAATGTCGATGGTGATGTGACCCTGGCTGCTGTTGCCGTAAGCATCGGTCACTGTATAAGTGAAGGTTTCCGCATTATCGATGGTCGTTACGCCATCATTTGCATGCGGTGTGGTATTAAAGGGTTTGGTCAGTGTATAGGTATAGCTGCCGTCCGCGTTGATCTGAATTTTGCCATAAGCGCCGTTTGCTGTTCCCGCCGTATATGTCAAGGCGTCACCGTTGGGATCAGTTGCCGCCAAATTACCTTTCACTGTCTCCGCTGTGCTGCCTGGATTGCTACCGGTCACAATGCCCGCTGCCAAATCCAAACCGTCCTGACTAAGATCAAGGGCTGCTTCGTTGACCACCGCGTTGGAATCCGGAGCCGTCGGCGAGCCGTCTTTGACTGTAATGGTCAATGTCGCCTGACTGATGTCGCCATCGCCATCGGCAAGGGTGTATTTGTACACATCCGTGTAGGTGGCATCTGTAACTGCCGTATAAGTGTAGCTGCCATCGGCATTCCACACCAGCGTACCTTGCGTCCCCGTGGTATCCACAGCTGTAACCTTGGCGCCATCCGCACCCGGGATATCATTGGCCAACATACCAGCAGCCGCATTAACCACTAATGATGCTCCAGACTGCATCGGCCCGCCGCTGTCAGCTACTGCCACCGGCACATCATCCATAATCGTCAGATTCAGTACTGCGTTATGTGTACTGCCATCACTGTCGGTAAGTGTCACGGTTACCTTGCCGCTGTCGCTGTCTGTAGCTACATCATGAGTGTAGGCGCCTGTCTGCGTAAACTTGTAGGCACCCGTACTTTCATTGATCGTCAACGTCCAGTTCGAAGCTGTAAAAGTAGTTACACCTGCCGCACTGGACTTCGCCGCCGCACCCAAACCACCATCATAAACCATAGATACGGTACCCGGCACATCGCCGCCCATGCTGAAGGCTAAAGTGCCTTCGGATGCCACCTGTGTTCCTGCATACAGAGCATCATCGCTCTGGAGCGCTGCACCATCCTGGGCCGTCGGAACATTGTTGTCTCCCTCGAAGGTGATTGTTAATTTCGCCTCTGACGTATCGCCATCAGAATCCTTCATTTTGTAAATGAATACATCCTGGCTGCCTGCCGGTACTGAAGCGTTCGCCACATAGGTGTAGCTGCCGTCCGCGTTTAACGTTAGCTTGCCATAGGTGCCATTGAATGTGCCAGTCGTCACCACTGAGCCGGGGACATCCGCACCAACGATGTCGTTTGCCAGAACACCGCTGACTTTAGGAACGGTAAGTGTCCCACCCTCCGTCGCGGTGCCGCTGTCTCCAAAAGCTTTGGGCGTGTCGTCAATAATCGTAATTGTTATTGTGCCTGTGCTTGAAGATCCGTCACTGTCCGTCACTGTATATGTAAAGAAATCTTTCTCCGGACCTACCGCATCCGTCACCGGATTCGTCAAGGTATAAGTCCATGCCCCTGTTGCTGTATTGAAGGTCGCCGTCCCGTAAACCAGTGTGCTGGTGTCGTAAGTCAAGGTGGGTGGTGTATCCAGACCGGGATCAAATGTCACCGTGCCACCGACTGTCTCGATACCATCCGCCCGCAGGCCGGATTCATAGATATCCATGGCTGAATCCTGGGCTGTCGGAACATTGTTGTCACCCTCGAAGGTGATTGTTAATTTCGCCTCTGACGTATCGCCATCAGAATCCTTCATTTTGTAAATGAATACATCCTGGCTGCCGGCAGGGACCGAACTGTTCGCCTGATAAGTGTAACTGCCATCTTCGGCAATTACCAATGTCCCATACTGACCGGCAATCGCCGTGCCCGGATTTACCGTTACTGTACCAGCCGTTACACCCAGTACCTTTCCCGGTATGTCGGCGCTCATCACATCATTAGATAGAACGCCACTAAGCAGGGCAACATCAAGTGTTCCACCCTCTGTTGCTGTGTTGACATCATCCACTGCCGTCGGAATCGTATCGAGCACTTCGATGGTCAGGGTAGTGGAGGCACTATTGCCGTCGCTGTTGGTGATGGTATAGTCGAACACTTCATAAATTGGTCCATTACTGTGATCAGCTTGCGGAGGGGGCGTATAACTGTATGAGCCGTTTGCATTGATAACGATCGTACCGCCCAAGGGTGTCGCCATAACCACACCAACATTGGCAGCGCTGCCGTTTACAGCCGTAACGGTAATACTTGCATCGCCGGAGAGATCATTGATCAGAACATTACCTTCCGTCGCGGTACCGCTGCCTTCCAAACCTTCTTGTGTTGCGTTGACATCGGGGAAAGCATCCGGATTGACCGTTACAGCAGGTACTGGCTCCTCCTGAACAGCAGCATATTCAACAGGTTCCGGGACTCCCCAGGTTATTCCCATCGTCTCAGCGCCACTATCAGGGGTCACATGTACCCAGTCAGGATTTACAACATAAACGGGATGGCCGCCACCAGCGTTTTGTTCCACACCGGCGGCTGTCGCATCCAATTCGACGGGCTGGTCGCCTGCCAGCAGAGCTTCCTGAATCGCTTTCTGTTCGGCTGCTGCTTCAGCGGTAACAGCAGGAGAAATGGCTCCGTAAACATCCTCATCGATGACGATATCAGAGACCCGACCAAGATCTAATTGAGTCGGAGGAAATGTATTCATAACGATGGATAAGCTTCCATCATCCCCTGTGATAATACGGTCGTCTGCAAAAACCAGGCTATTTACTTTAAGGATCCGTACAGTACCGTCAGGTGATATGGCTTTTACGCTCCCATACAGGATCGCAACCTTCCCTATTGCCTGATGCCCCATTTCACCAGTTGAGGTATTATTGATCTTGGCCATGGTAAATTCTCCTTATTAAACTGACTTTAATTATAATTTATACATTTTTATTTGTTAATCTATTGTACCTTAGTGCAATAATTACTATTCCTCATTATGAATGATGATCGATATCCACTTGACCCAGCAAATTATCCAATTGATCAGTAGAACCCAGATCTGAATAATTAATATTATCAAATGTCACGCTGGCCTTTAAATGACCGGCAGAGTGGTCTGCACCATCATAAATATCCAATACCGCTTTTCCATTAACTTCACGAACATTGAGATACGTCTTTGCAACTGCTTCATCATCAACTTTGACAATGGAAGAGATATCAACCTTATCTCCATCTACAGTCTTGTTGTAATCCAGAATAGTATCATTCCCGCCTTCGGAGACAACAAAGGTGTCGGCACCCGAACCACCCTTGATGATATTATCGCCGGTTCCACCGCTGAGGATGTCATTGCCTTCCTGACCATAAATAATGTCATTACCGGCACCGCCGTCGATGATATCATTACCGCCGGTGCGTCCGCTTTCGGCAGAAAGAGCTGCGTGATGTTCGTTAATGTAATTAACAATTTGGTCTTCCGTCCAGCCCAGTTTCTCGAACACTTCCCAACCGGCGCCGTCTGCAGTCGTAAGAGAATTAGCGTCCGCAAGAGCATCCGTATGGACCGAATCACCGAAAATGACATCGTCACCGTCTCCACTGACAAGATGATCGTCACCGGCTCCAAGGAGCGTGTATTCCGACGATCCGTGCTGTAAAGCAGCGGACAATTCTTCAGCAGTATTGACAATTTCCACTTCACCCACCGGCCCTGTTACTGTCCCATTCCAAAAACTTACACTGCCCGTGCCAGTAACATCGGTATTATCGAAGAACTTCAGATAATTCTCGTTGATATCCGAGCCTATACCGATAGCCTCTACATGGCTGATCGGTGACAACAGAGCAAACGCCTGCACCGAGTTTAACATTGTGCTATAGTCTGTCACGTTTCCAGGTCCTGCTACGTTTCCGTAAGAATTAATGTAATATGTCGGGTTACCGTCCGTCAGGAAGAAGGTAATATTTTCGTAACCGTTGGTCTGGGAACTGAGCCACGCTCTGGACGCGTTAAAACCAGCCTCATAATTCGTGGCACCTTCCGCTACCATATTATCTATCGCTGCATATATGGCACTTAAATTAGCGCTTGTAATCTGAGACCAACTGATATTCGCCACCACGTTACTGTCAAAATCGATAATCTGCAGATTGATGATGCCGTCATGACCAACCAGTTGATCGGCAAGATTCTTCAGGGCAGATTGAGCCAGTGCCATGCGCGTGTATCCCGCAGTGCCTGAATCTTTATCCATACTGCCGGAGCTGTCAACAATCAGCGAAATATTGTAATTTTGACCGGGTTGAACAATACTGTTTGCGCCACCTATATCACCGACCAGAACATCGCTGCCGGCACCGCCGGTAATCGGCCCATCCAAGGGCGCATAATGATCGATATAATGGTCGGTGGTTTGACCGGTCTGGTCATTGACATTGGTACCGACAACAAGCACATTTTCCACCGGCAGATTAAACGTCAAGGTGGATGAAGCCGTGTCTCCGTCGGCATCCTTTACCGTATAAGAAAAGACTTCGCTTGTTCCCGTTGCCAAACCGGTTGACGCCGTGTAGGTGTATTCCCCTGTTAAGAAATTCATTGAGAACGTGCCACCCTCGTGGGTTGTGATGGAGAGAGTGTCACTATCGGATGGCTTGGTGTAAACTTCAGTACTGTCAATACTTCCGTTGCCATCTAGATCATGCGAGAAAGAAACGACCTGCACGTCAGCGGGACCGTCAGCCCCAAAGTTCGCGTCAATCGTTCCCGTCACGGGAGGCACATACTGATCGGCATCAGCCGTCAGAATGGCATTCATATTAAATGTGTTGGACGCGTTTTCCTTGGTATCGACCGTCACAACGGTGTTGCCTTCGGCATCCTGGAACCCGATTTTCAGGGTGTACTTAAATCCTTCAGGCGTGACCACGGCCGCTTCATCCGTTCCATTGACAATCGTCACGATGTCGTCCGGATGCGATCCATCGTTGGGTGTCTCTTCATGCTGGAACTCAACCACATGATCCACATGGATCGTCTGACCATCAATCAAAACATCGAATGTCACTTTCAGGTAGGCCGTTGAAATACCGGAACCGCCCGGAATCGGGAAATTGTTGTGCGTGAATGTGCCTAGGTTAAATGTTTCGCCTACATTAACATTGGTCAAGGAAGCATTATCGGTGTAAATGTAATTGGAGGTTACGTATTTACCATCCAGGTTTCCTCCCCATTCAATTTGTTCATAGTAGTCATCCGTATCCGTATCGATTTTGTTATCTACATTAGGATCAAACGGTTCAACCCAGCCCGCGGCCAGATTGTTAATTACAGCGGTCGTTGCCGGAGTCAAAACGTCAAGGGTATACTCTGCGGGAAGTGCTGTCGGAATATCATCAACGATATCCACCGTAATGGTGCCCTGCGCCGTATTGCCGTTGGCGTCGGTCACCTTGTAGGTGAAGCTTTCCATGTTCTCTTCCGTGTGCATGCCATTATCGGCATCCGGCGTTGTATCGTAAGGTTTTGTCAGCGTGTAAGTGTAGCTGCCGTCTGAATTGATTTGAATCGTGCCGTAACTGCCTGTCGCAGAACCGACCAGTTCATATGTGTACGGACCTGTTCCGCCGCTGGCATTGAGTTGGTTATCTGCGTCCGTCTCCAGAAGTGTGTTTGGCAGACTGCCGGTGGCCGTCCCAACCGCCAGATCGCCGGAGTCGTCATCACCCGTCAAAGCCGTATCCAAAGCACTTTCATGGACGAGTACGTCGTTGTCCGCCGGCGCCATCAAACCACTGTCTGTAAGATTAATCGTCAAGGTCGTTGTCGAGAGGTCGCCGTCCGCATCCTTGATGGTATAAACAAATACGTCGGATTGTGCCGAAGTAATAGCATCAGGATTGCCGTCATAACTATAACTGCCGTCCGCCTGCAGCGTCAGTTTTCCATACAAACCGTCGATGATTGTCCCGGTACCTGTAACTACCGGCGTCGTTGTATCTCCTGCTGCCGCTCTTACACCAACCACACCGCCTGCGGGCGTTGTCGCTGTCGGGCCATCTGCTCCAAACACATCATCCGTACCATCAGTGAGGACATTGCCCGTCACTATTGCGCCCTCGCCTGCCGAGTTCGTATCTGCATATGCTGTCGGAATATCATCAATAATTCCGATCGTGAGCGTCGCTGGTGCGGAGGTTGCTGTTCCATCTGTTACTGTCAGACTGAAAACGTCCGTCTCATCTCCAGCTCCGTCCGTCGCCGGAGTTTTTAACTCATAGGTATATTGCGCAACTCCCGTCGTGTTGTCGTAGTCCGTTATACTTAAATCACCGTTTGTCCCATGAATGATAACCGGAGATCCTGCCGTCGCAGCATCCAAGACACTAATTAATACGGTCGTCCCGTTGATCGTCACGCTCTGAACATCGCTCAAACCGTCTGAATCGGATATGGTGAATGTCCCGTAGGCAAATTCGGTGTTCGCGCCCGCATCGGAACCAGTCGGAAGACCGGATTCATATACCGTGTCGTCTGTCGGATTAAGGCTGATTGTAGGTCCGTCATTCGTACCTGTAATTCTAATCGTTAATGTTGCCTGGCTTATATCGCCGTCCGCATCCTTGATCATGTAATTATAATGAACGTCTATGGACTCACCTGTATCCAGATTCTTGACCGCTTCATTACTCGTATTAAGATCATAGGTATAACCTGCTCCGGTGGTGGTTAGTGTACCGTACTCAGAACCCGGATCATCTGCTGATGGGCCCAGCCATACAACCGGATCTACAGCCGCCGGACCATCTGCACCATAGCTGTCATCCACTGGTCCATCCGTCAGAACGTTGCCCGTAACCGATAATGTGTCTACCGTTACCGTGAATGGTCCGTCCGCTACCGCGTTCGGCATATCATCGGCGATGTTGATCGTGATCGTCGCCGGAGCGGAGGTGCTCGTTCCGTCAGAGGTGGTTAAGGTGAAGACGTTTGTCTCGTCGCCCGCCAGGTCCGTCGTCGGCGTCGTTAATTCATAGGTGTAGGTCGCTATGCCTGTCGCCGGATCATAAGCCGTCACGGTCAAGGTGCCGTTCGCCCCATTGATGACGTTGATGGGATTGGCTGTGCCCAAACTTGCAATCGGGATCGTCATGCCGTTGATCGTCACGCTCTGGATGTCGTCCAAACCGTCCGGATCCGATACCGTAAACGTCCCGGAGGCAAACTCGCTCGCGGCTGCGGCATCGGAACCCGCCGCCAAACCGGATTCGTATACGGTGTCCGGAGTCCCTTCCACGTTCCCCGGATCGGTCGTGATGTGCGGTCCATCATTCGTGCCGTTGATGGTGATCGTTAAGGTCGCGGTGTCGGTGTCGCCATCCGCATCCTGCATGGTATAATCAAAGGTCTCGGTTAATGTCTCGCCTGCATCCAGTCCCTGAACCAATGGATTGGTGTTGTCCAGAACATAACTGTAGGTCCCGTTGCCCGTGTCCGTAAAGGTGCCGTACGTCGCAACGGTGCTGTCCCAGCTCACAAAACTCGTCGGAACGTCCGCGCCCGGCTGGTCATTCGGATGAAGGTCGTTCGTTAATACGTCGCCCGTGATCGCTGTCGTGACGTCTTCCGCAATGCTGTTCGTGTCCGCTACCGCATTCGGCATATCATCGGCGATATTAATGGTGATCGTCGCCGGAGCGGAGGTGCTCGTTCCGTCAGAGGTGGTTAAGGTGAAGA
>CAYZRT010000002.1:71691-78646 GCA_964480875.1 uncultured Smithella sp.
GCTCTGGATGTCGTCCAAACCGTCCGGATCCGATACCGTAAACGTCCCGGAGGCATAAACGGACCCATCTCCGGCATGGGAACCATCCGGGCTAAGTCCGGCTTCATACACCACATCGTCGCCTCCTTCAATATTGCCAGGATCCGTGGTAATGTGTGGTACATCATTCGTGCCTGTGATGGTTATTTTTAATGTGGAAGTATCAGTATCGCCGTCCGCATCTTTCATCGTGTAGGTGAAGGTCTCGGTCAGGGTCTCACCTTCATCCAAAGCCTGAACCTCCTCATCAGAAGGATTCAAGGTATAGCTGTATGTCCCGTTACCGGTATCGGTAAACGTGCCGTGGGCAGCGCCTGTGCTTTCCCAGCTGACAAAACTCTTTGGCTCATCTGCACCCGACTGATCATTCATCAAAACATCACCCGTAATTGGACTCGTGGCGTGTTCCGGGATTTCGTTGTTGTCAATCACCGCGGTCGGTATATCATCAGATATATTGATAGTGATTGTCACGGGAGTGGAAGTACTCGAACCGTCTGATACGGTCAAGGTAAAGACTTCCGTCTCCGGGCCCGGATTATCGGCAGTCGGAGATTTAAGTTCATATCTATAATTAGCTACGCCTGTTTCAGGATTATAACTTATAATTGTCATGGTGCCTACGGCTGTGTTGATTTCTGCACCAGCCAAACTTGAAATTGGAATGTTGACGCCATTGATTGTGACGATCTGGATATCGCTCAATCCGTCCGGATCCGAAACGGTGAAGTTGCCGGTGGCAAACTCGTTACTGGCAGCAGCATTGGAACCGTCGGGAGAAAGACCGGATTCATAAACCGTATCAGGACCACCGTCCGGATTGCCTGTATTAACACTGATTGCCGGAGCCAAATTTTCCTGAACAGCAGAATAGTCCTGAATTTCCGGGTAGCCCCATGTTATGCCGGTTGTCTCAGCGCCGCTATCGGGAGTGACATGCACCCAGTCAGGTGTTACAACAAAAACAGGATGACCTCCGCCGGAACTTTGTTCTACACCGGCAGCCGTTGCATCCAGTTCTATCGGCTGATCGCCCGCCAGCAGTGCCTTCTGAATCGCTTGCTGCTCGGCTGAGGCGTCAGCGGTAACATCAGGAGAAACTGCCCCGTACACATCTTCATCGATGACTATATCGGACACCCGGCCGAGATCCAATTGAGTCGGAGGATAGGTATTAAAAACAATTGAGAGGCTTCCATCATCTCCTGTGATGATACGATCGTCCGCATAAACCGGACTGTTTAATTTTAGAACCCTCACTGTTCCATCAGGTGATATGGCTTTTACGTTTCCGTATAGAATCGCAACCTTCCCTATTACTTGATGTCCCGTTTCATTCGTGGATGACTTTTTGATCTCGGCCATTTTAAATATTCTCCTAAATTTGTTTTAATTTATTATTATGTTTATATTTTAACTTGATTTTATCTTACATATTCTTACTGGTTAATCTATTGTACCTTGGTACAATATTGCAGAAATATAATTCACAAATTTCCCCCTTTTTTGTTTCTTATAGCGAGTACTGGTTTGAATCACAATCACAGGTATGAACCCCAAAACAATCTTTGGGATATACTCTTTCGGGATGGGAGTTTCACAATAAAAATCAATTATCTTGACAAGATATGCAATCTATGATTATTAAAACATCAATGATTTCATAGCATTGTTTGTCAATTAACTGGAAATAATAAGCCTGTCTCGTTATTTTTTAAAAGGAATTACGAATTTTGGCGCCTCTTAAATCCACTGTAAATTCAAATACAATCAAAATTATACTGTTTTTAGTCGTTATTGGCATAGAGTTGGTCATCACAGGATCGGTTTTTACGGGACGAAAATTTCATATCGATGAAAAAGTCCTGCAAAAGGCACAGGAAAAATATGGACAGGAAGCCTGGAGCCGTCTGGTTTCATGGGAAAATCTGCTCAACAACGATGGCGCAACCGATAGAGAAAAACTCGAAAAAATAAATTCCTTTTTCAATAAAAAAATTGTTTTTGTAAATGATATGGATCTTTACGGAGAAAAAGATTATTGGGCAACACCGGTTGAATTTCTCTCGAGAGGAGCCGGCGATTGTGAGGATTTTGCCATTGCCAAATATTTCAGTCTTAAGATCATGGGCATTTCCGAAGATAAGATACGTATAGCCTATGTCAAGGCCCTGCAATACAATATTTTTCACATGGTGATGTTATACTACAGCAACCCCGCAGCGGAACCTTTAATCCTCGACAATCTCGTTGATTCCATCACACCGGCATCGGAGAGACGCGATCTGTTGCCGATATTTACTTTTAACGGCGCCGGACTATGGCTGGCGCATGACCGTGGACAGGGTAAACTGGCCGGGAAAAGCAGCCGTTTGACAGCATGGAATGATCTTATGCAAAGAATGGCAGAAACAGGAATTTAATAGTCATAGGAGGCACCAAATGACTCTTTACAGGCAACTTGTTATTTTTACGGTATCATTGTTTTTAATTCTTTTCGTGGGAACATGGTTCGCCAAGTTTGAAAGCACGCGGTCATTCCTGACTGATCAGCTTGAATCGCACGCGCAGGACACGGCCAGTTCTCTGGGCCTTGCTATTTCACAATATCCGGACGATATGGTCAGCGTCGAAACCATGATCAACGCGATTTTCGACAGGGGATATTATGAAACGATCAGATTTATTGATCCCCATGGGAAAACCTTACTGGAAAGAAACCTGAAAGTCGTCATTGAAGGCGTTCCTTCATGGTTCATCAATCTTGTTCCTTTAAAAGTACCGGAGGCAAATGCCTATGTCACTGCCGGTTGGCGTCAGGCGGGAACAATTTATGTTAAAAGCCACGCAGGATACGCCTACAACAGTCTCTGGCGGGATATCAAACATACGACTTTACTTTTTATCGTAAGCGGAATTGTTATATTGATCGCGGGTGGCTTTGGACTGCGGATGCTTTTGCGCCCGCTTGTTCTTGTTGAACAACAGGCAGAGGCTTTATGCAGAAAAGAGTACGAAATCCAAACGAAGATACCCAGAACGAGAGAACTGCGTCGTGTCGTTCACGTGATGAATCGTATGACCGAAAAAGTAAAAGAAATGTTTTCCGAACAGGTTATCCAAGCGGAAGCTCTTCGTGTGCGAGCTTATAACGATACATTAACAGGCATTGGTAATCGCCGCTACTTTGAAAGCCAGGTCACAGCCTATCTCGATAACAAAGACATCGACATCAAAGGAATCTTGTTGCTTATTCGTATTCATGGTCTGGAAATACTCAACGAGCAGCGAGGTTTTCAGGTTGCCGATGAGTTATTGAAAAGGGTTGCCGCGTCATTGCAGGACATGTCGGTAAAGCTGGCCGGTTCAGTTCTTTCCAGGCTTTCCGGAAGCGATTTTGTTTTATTCCTGCCCAACTATCCGTCATCCGAGGCAGACCGGATCTCCGGCGAAGTCGCTAACTCGCTTAGCGGGCTGGCCGCCGCAAATATTACGGCGTCGGAAAATGTTTCCAGCATTGGAACCTGTGCTTTTGACCAATCCGTTACACTTGGCCAACTTCTCGCGGAAGCCGACATGGCCCTGGCCGCTGCCATCCAGACCGGAGCCAACAAATGGCACATTCGCACGATGATCGAAAGCACCGCCAAAACATTTGGTCAACGACAATGGAGAGAGGCGCTGGAAAAGGTTCTTCAAGAACGCCGAATCGTTCTTTACAGTCAGCCCGTGGTAAAAGCCGAAGACAGAACCAGTCTGCTGCATCAAGAGATTTTCACCAGAATCATTGTTGACGAAGGTGAAATCATCAATGCCGGCGTATTTATTCCCATCGCCGAGCGATTGAAACTGACTTCTTCTCTGGATCGTCTCATTATCGAAGAAGTTGTAAAACTTGATCGCGGTGTGCTGGGCGCTGATACGATTGCAGTCAATCTATCGTCCTCCTCCCTGCAGGATGAATCTTTCATGGAATGGATGAGTGATCATTTGATGAAATTGCCGGAAAATGCTCCGAAGATTATTTTTGAATTTTCGGAATTCGGCGCGGTCCAAAATGAAAATCTCATCAAATCATTTGCCGCGATTGTTCGTGCATACGGGCACAAGCTGGGACTGGATCACTATGGTCAGAGCTGCGGGAATCTGAAATACCTTCAGTCCCTGCGGCCGGATTATGTAAAAATCGATCGGGCATATACCAGTGAGTTAAAAGACGAAGAAAGTGACAGCCGTTTCTTCATCAGTTCCATTTGCAGCGTCGCCCACAGCATTGACGTTATTGTTATCGCTGAAGGCGTCGAGACGGAAAATCAAATACAGCTTTTAAGAGAACTCAATATCGATGCCATTCAGGGATATATTATTGATCAGTCAAAGCCGATTCAGTAAAGGTAAAGTTATTATCCCGGATTTCTGAATTTCAAGTCCGAGATCCCACTCCGCTTCGCTTCGGGGATAATTCCACTTACGCTTCTAGCTTCGCTTTGCTCGTTCTCAGCGAGAGTCATTAAAAAGGGCGTCCTGATAGACGCCCTTTTTGTTAATGTTATTATGAATTGTTCAAACCATTACTTCTTCAATTCCATAGCTTCCAACAGTGCCTGAACACGGCGATTCTTCACCCTTCCTTCTTCTGTATCATTGGAAGCAATGGGTTTGGTGAGGCCGTATCCAATCGATTTAAGACGTTTCGGATCAATATTTTCCCTTTCGATCAGAACCTTTTTGACTGCGTCGGCACGTCTCTGGGAAAGCTTAAGGTTATATTCTGCCGATGCTATATTACACGTATGTCCTTCAATCGTCGCATTCAGGTTCGGATATTTCTTCAGGAAATCAGCCAGTTCCTTGATGTTGGCATAATACTGCGGTTTAACGACTGCCTTATCGTAATCAAATTGAACTGTCAGACGGATAATAGCCATATAGGGACAGCCGTCTTTGTCCACTTTGGCAATTTCCGGCGTATCGGGACACTTGTCGCAACCGTCGCATACACCATCCTTATCGGAATCTTTCGGACAGCCATTTTCATCAACAACACAACATGTCGGCGTATCGGGACACTTGTCGCAACCGTCGCATACACCATCCTTATCGGAATCTTTCGGACAGCCATTTTCATCTACGACACAACACTCGGGCGTATCGGGACATTTATCACAACCATCGCAAACGCCATCCTTATCGGAATCGATGGGGCAACCTTCATGATCAACGATACAGCACGAAGGCGTATCGGGACATTTCTTCTTCGTCGGCTCAGGCGGGGGCGGAGGCGGAGGCGGAGCTGGCGCTTTACCGCCAAAATGGTAATTAAAGCCGACCGAAATAATGTGGTCTCTGATTTCGGTGTCTGCATGATCTAATCCATACTTACTGCTGAAGTAGCGATATCCAAAATCTACCGACAGGTTGGGGATGATTTCCAGGTTGATCCCGGCTAATCCCTGCCATCCGAAAGCATTCGCATCTTCATCCCCCCAGATGGAAGAATCCAGTTCGCTCCTCGACCAACCAATACCGGCTCCGATATAAGGACGAATCATTCCCAGCGGATACCTGAACAAAAGATTGCCCATCAGGTTATGTGCTCTAAAATAACCGGTTCCAGGTTCATCGATATCATGATCTGCCAGATAGGCATATTCTAACTCGGCAGCCAACCATTTGAACGGTAAAATATAACCGGCTTTGGCTCCGAGGGTCCAACTGTCGTCCAGCTGAAAGTCAGTCCCACCATGCACAACGAGGTTATCCGGTACAATAAATCCGCCAAAACCACCCGCATAGAACGGATGATAAATCTCCACGGGTTCTTGCGTTGCGTAGATCGGCTCTGCTAACGAATACGATGAAAACATTACAAGAAAAAATGCTGCTAAAATTAATTTCATGAAAAACAAGGAAGATCTTTTCATAAGAAATTCTCCTTTCAAGAAAAATATTATTCATGCTCCTTAACGTTTTTTCATATATATAATAAAAACACAAAAGTAAATGATAAATCTACAAAATTATAAAAAATTTAAACATGCATTATCTATCAGGAACTGACATAAATAACGCGGTTTAAATGCTTGGAGCGGATAGAAAATCACGGATATGAACCCCATCATGGCAATCCCGATTGCTATCGGGACTGGAGCCTAATTCCGATCCATGGGGCGGGGTATAATACCCTCCGCGGTGTCCCGACAAGGTCGGGATTCGACTTACAAATTTCAATGCGCTACACTTTTTAGTTTTGAATTTCACAATAAAAAAGCAGATGATTCCTTGCATCTCTATCAACTTGTATTTGCCTCACAGAATATGCTAAATTGTGTAGGTCGAAAATTCGAACATGGTTAAACTACATTTGGAAGCGAAGGCATAAGAAACTTATGTTTGATAAAATAAATCATATTGAGTCTTGCATTGCTGATTATGAAGAAAGAATCAAAAGCAATAAAGAATTAATAAAGAAATATAAGAAATCACTTAAAAAGAATAAAGATACATTAAAACAATTTAAAGCTAACAATCTTTCTGAGTGGTACATCAATATCATTGAGGGATTTATAAAAAAAGACAAAGAAGCTATAACATTCTACGAAAAATTATTGAAAAACAAAGAAGTCAGGCTTAAGCAATTAAAAATAAAAAAATTTACCGTAACAGGAAAAAAATTTAAAGTTATGAAAGGCGGCACAAGCTAATTAAAACAAATGCAAGTTTAAACAAACCAACTGATTAAGTAGCCCCCTTCCATGTGTTTTCCTGAAAAATAATCATAAGAGTTTCTATATCGAACGGAAACTCTGGCGTAAATTGTAAGTCAAAAAAACAACCTTTTAGTTCAATAAAAAAAAAGGAGCCGCTATACGTAGCTGACTCCTTTTAGATTCCTGGCGGGGCCGATGGGACTTGA
>CAYZRT010000003.1:0-46055 GCA_964480875.1 uncultured Smithella sp.
GTCCCACGGGAACGAACGCCGTGGAGGCCGCGCTCAAACTGGCCCGTATGGTAAAGAAACGCTCCAACATTATCTCCTTTACCAACGGGTATCACGGTCTGACGATGGGCTCGATGTCCGTGACCGCCAACGCCTACTACCGCGACGAGGCGTTCATCAACCGTTCCGATGTTTCCTTTATGCCCTACGACGGGTATCTGGGAAAACACGTCAACACCACTAAATATCTCCGGCGGTTTCTGGAAGACAATAGCAGCGGGGTCGATACCCCTTCCGCCATCATTCTGGAAACGGTTCAGGGTGAAGGCGGCATCCGCGTGGCTTCTGATGAATGGTTGCGCGAGGTGGAAAAAATCTGCCGGGACTTCGATATTCTGCTGATCGTGGACGACATCCAGGTCGGCAACGGACGGACGGGCAATTTTTTCAGCTTTGAAAAGTCCGGCATTAAACCGGACATTATCACGCTTTCCAAATCGTTCAGCGGCTTCGGTCTGCCGATGTCCGTTGTGCTGTTCCGCCGCGATCTCGATATCTGGAAACCCGGCCAGCATACCGGAACGTTCCGCGGAAACAATCTTGGCTTTATCTGCGCGTCCGTGGCGCTGGATTACTGGAAAGACGACCGCTTCTCCAAAGAGATCTTCCGTAAGGGGAAGCTACTGCACAAGCGTCTCAATAAAATCAGCGCGAAACATCCTCAGCTCAATGCGGAGGTGCGCGGGCGGGGTTTTGTCTACGGAATGGGCCTGTCCACCGGCGAGATAGCCAAGGAGATTCTGACCGAATGTTTCCACAACAAACTGATTTTGGAATCGGCCGGTGCCAGAAACAACGTCATTAAATTTCTTGCCCCTCTGACGATCACCGATGAAGTGCTGGAAGAAGGCCTGGATATTCTGGAGCGCAGCATCGGCAACGTTATGAAAAAACACGGAAAGGATTTCTCATGCTCGTAAGAAAAATTGACGACATCAGGGGAACCCGCCGGGAGGTGTTCGCCGAAAACAAAAACTGGGTCAGCCGCAGGTTGCTTCTCAAAAGTGACGGAATGGGATTTTCGTTTCATGAAACGATCATCTTTGCCGGCACCGAAACGCACATCTGGTACAAGCATCATCTGGAAGCGGTTTTTTGCGTGGAGGGAGATGGCGAGGTCGAAACGGTTGCAGACGGAAAAATCCACCGCATTACACCGGGAACGTTGTACGCCCTGAACAACCATGACGAGCATTATCTGCGGGCAAAAAAAGATATGCGTCTGATTTGCGTTTTTAATCCCCCGGTTACAGGAACGGAGGTTCATCAGCCGGATGGTTCGTATCCTGCATGCGATTGACAAGGCAAATGCAGCTTTTTAAAAAAATGAACAAACATAACCAATGAGGTATTTTTTTATTGAGACACTATTAAAATTTCAACGAATTTGATTTTTAAAAGCGCATGAATAGATAAGAAAAGGGTCCATGAAGTAGAAAAAACACTTATGGAGAGATTTTGATGGTTGGGTCGCCATCTGGCATGATGCCGGATGTGCGGCCTTTTTAATGTCTTAACTCCATCAGGAGAAACGGGAGGGAAAATAAATAAAAAGATTCCATCAAAAAATAATGATGAAAATTTATGAGCGTAGAATGATTGATCTAAAAAAATTTATCGCGTCCTTAATTTATAATGCATTTTTTATCTTTGAAGAGAAAGCATTCCATAACATTTGGATCAGAGCAAGGTGCTTTAGCTTTATAATGATCAGCCTTTTAACAATTACAACACGCGCTGAATCCTTGTCTAATGCAGATATTTTATTTTCATCGAAAGAAATTGATTGTGGCGGAATTATTCTTGTGTCCATCGATGCCGGAGAGCAAGAAAAACCTCAACTTATTTGGATGAAAAAAAACGTGCCGCTTCTTTACGATCGTACAAAAGCTTTATGGATGGGATTCATTGGCGCCGATCTGAAACAGAAGGCAGGTTTATATCCATGTATCGTGCGCTCAACTTTTTCCGGCTTTAAAAAAAGATATGCTATTCGGGTCAAAAGAAAAAATTATGGCGTTCGCAAACTGATACTGCCTCGAGCAAAAGTAATTTTGGATGCTCGTTCATTGGAAAGAGCGAAATATGAGGCTGCAACTATAAAGGCATTATGGGCGGTTGATAACACGACGCCGAAATGGAAAGGACATTTTATCGTGCCTCTCAACGGGGACATCGTTGAAACTTTCGGGAAGAAAAGTATTATAAACAATTTACAAAGATCACCGCATTCAGGTGTTGATTTGAAAGGCGATAAAGGGGACCCTGTCAGGGCAATCAATCATGGGCAAGTCATTGTTTCCGCAGATCACTTTTTCAGCGGCAGATCTCTTTATCTGGATCACGGCGGAGGTATCATCAGCATGTATTTTCATTTGGATGAAATATTAGTCAAGAAAGGTGCTATGGTCAAAAAGGGTGATGTTATAGGACGTGTGGGTGCAACGGGACGCGCTACAGGTCCTCATCTCCACTGGGGAGTGAGAATTACCGGCGCAAGGATCGATCCTATGGCCTTGATAGAACTAAGCGGAGATTTAGAGGAATGAGAATATTATAATTTATTGATGATATTTCTTTTCGGAAAGTGTTCCGACGATGAACTGGGTCACGATGGCAGCAAAAAAAATTTCTTTTAAACAGAAAGAATTGCACAGATTCAACTATACATTATTTTTTCTTCTTGCTTTGCTTGTTTGCGCTTTTCTAGCATCGGAAGCGCACGCACTTAAAATCAGCAACCTTCACAGCCCCCTTAACAAAAAACGTCCGTACCGGTCCCAAACGCGCTACATTATTTTACATACCACTGAAGGCGCTCTTGATGGGTCCCTTCGCAAGGTTCGCCGTTTTGGTGAAGCCCATTATTTTGTTACTCCCACCGGAAAAGTGCATCGAATAATTGACCGACGAAAAATTGCAACGCACGCGGGAAGAAGCATGTGGAAAGGGAGAACTACACTTGATAATGTTTCCATCGGCATTGAGGTCGTTGGATTTCATGATCAAGATATTACCAGCGCCCAGTATGTTGCGCTCCGCGAGTTGTTGCGTCAGCTGAAAAAAATTTATCACATTAAAGATAGAAATATCCTGACGCATTCCATGGTCGCTTATGGACGTCCGAACATTTTTCATCCCTATAAACATAGAGGCAGGAAAAAATGTGGAATGATCTTTGCGCATCCCGATGTGAGACGTCGTTTGGGACTTTCGGCCGGTCCGACAAGAGATCCTGATGTTGCCGCCCACCGGCTCGCTGTTGGAGATCCTGAATTGCACCGTTTTTTATATAAACCACCAAAAGTACTGGCAGCATTGAACAAGCTTGTGGATCGATCCGGCGGTATTTCCATGGTGATTGCAAAAGGGAACAATGCCTGGCGCATAGCTCGGGATAAATACAATGATTCTTCGACGATTTATACTTACCCCAACGGGAAAAAGTTGCGAGGTGATGAAATCCGCGAATGGGACAATATCCCCGTGGGTACGCGTGTTTCATTCTTAGATGAAGAACGTGAGCAGGAATTTGAAGGCTTTCTGGAAATTGGCAAGGACGGAAACAGGGTTCGCGATCTGGCAGGCGATCTCTACGCCGATGCAACAACCATATATTTCTTTCCCGACGGACTTATTCGCACAGGCGCAGAAATGAAGAGATCAGCATCTTTACGCAAACTCCTGAATAATCCGCCTAATGGAACGCGTTTGCTTGTTGGTTATATATACGGTGGTTATGTTCAAAAAAGACGGTCTGTTTCCCGGATTGCCGGTAAAAAATGGAATTATCCGTCGACATTCTACCGTCTGCCCAGCGGACGTATCTTAAGCGGCGATGAAATAGAAAGAAAATCTATCCCCGTTGGAACCCTCGTGTTCCTATTGAAATAAAGCAATCGTTTTATCTAGTTAGCGCTACGCCGAAACAAAAACTGGCCCTTAGTTTGGAACCGCCCATCCGGCAAAATTCTCCGAAGAGATTCAGAATCTGTCCGGCATCAATCCGCTCTTACAGAAAATCATGAAAAATATTCATCAGCGAGAAGGCTCTGCAATTGAAATATTGTGCAGATATTTACAGGCCTCACTCGCCTTTGACAATTTCCTGTATTTTGCAAATCGACAAGCTTTTAAAACATACAATCCTTCCCCTGAAAAATGTCAAAAAATCCCTCTTTGGAGGGATTGATTATATTTTGTATATTTTGTATAAGTTACCGCTATTTTAAAATGTGCACAAATATTGTTTCTACAAAAAACATTAAGTACCGAAATAACCAAAATAGGCTAAAAGGCCAACGGATACGACTGGGCAAGATCCGGGAAAAGTTAAAATCAGGCGTTGACGAGGCTTTTTTGATGATAGGGACACAAAAATGAAAGAGGGAGCAAAATATCAAATTTCCGTATCTGTAAATGACGGAATCCTGGAAATTATTCAGATGGGTGAAGTAATAGAAAGAACGATTAGAACCCTGGCGAATGAAATTATTGATATCATAAAAACAAATGGCTACGAAAATGTTTTGATCGATATCCGTGCCATTAAGGGACGTTTCAGTAATTCTGAATTCGAGCATCGGATAAGAAATTATACGCTCGATAAACCCCAAAGGCATATTGCCATTGTAGACCTTCTGGCAAATACTGACTATCAACCGTTTCGTGAGATAACAACAATCAATACGAATCAATCATTCAGATGGTTTACCGATACTGATGCGGCCAGAGCTTGGCTTAAAAGCAAGGCAACCTCATAAAAAGACAATAGGTGGATTTGCATTTTTTCTATCCCTTATCTTCATTTCCAGCGAGAACCTGAGTTTTTTGTTTTGCCCATTCGTGCCATATTGCAACGGATAATGATTGCTAAATAATAATTGACATATAAATGGAAACGCTATATTTGTCATCCACGCCAAACAAATTAAACACGAAAATTATTTTTCATGCTTTATGGTTAATGAACTCCAAAAAGAATGAGGTGAAGGTATGTTAAAAAAATCTGTTATGTTCTTCTTAGTCATTACGCTTATTTTTGTTCAGGGTATTGCTATCAGCGATGCCGGGGCTACTCTAAAACGTACGATTGATCCTGTGATCGTTAAGGGTAAAAATTGCGAATTCATTCTCGGCAATCCCATTAATAATTACAATTTATATTCGTATCAAGATAACAAGCTCAATGCGATTCCGTTTCAGATAGACAAGATCGTTAATGGGAAGTATGTGCTGACAGCGGGAAAATATAAAGCCAAAATCTCTAATAACAATTTTGATAAGGACGATGAGCTTGTTTTTATGGCAAAAGATGCCGGCGCTAAAATTAAAGATTATAAATTTAAAGATGCTGTATCGTGTGCCGAGATGGAAGTGACAGATCCTGAAACATCGGACAAGGCCTGGGTATATTTGGTTTTGTACAAAACAGCTTCTCAAAAATCAACCGTCGATTATGTGGATTATGATGCCGGCAAGCTTAAAATAACCGCGGCAAATTACACTGCGGCATTCAGCAAGGATCATCCGGTAGGAGCTTCTCATTATGCCTTTGGGAAAGGACTTGGCGGCGACGGCGTAAATTTTTTAGATAGGGTAAAAGTCAGAATTTCCATGGCATCTATGGGGGTTCCCTTAAATCGCACCGAGGATGATATTACAGTAAAAGAATACGGCTACATTGACGGACCGGTGCGCGTAATTGTTCATACCAAAAACACAACGCCCTTGGTATTTGGTATCCCAGCCAGCTCAACAGAACAGGATATTATTTATTATTATACATACGCAGAATTTCCTTTCGCCGTTAAATTTCCGATTAAGCCATCCAGGTTTCATGCGATTATTGTCGATGATTTTAGAAACAGCATAGGATGGAAATTTTATTCTTCTACCAATATGGCGGGACATGTTATTGACGGCAAGATGGATGAATCGGATAAATTGCTGAATCTATCGCCGTGGAAATGGAGTGTTCTTACCAATGATAAATTCGCGTTCTGGTCGCGATGCATAACGCCGCCGGCGTCTCCTGTAAAACCTTATCTGTATTTTAAGGATGATGCGAATGCTGTCGAAGATAGCGAAGATGTTAAGGGAGAACTTCCGGGTATCGGCTATAATTTTAAAGAAGGTTGGCTGAATTTAAAAACCAATTTCATAAAGTTTAATCTTTTGCATTTTTACACAAAAGCTTACAGCCGTGGCATGGAAAAAGACATTCTGAATGTGCATGATCATCCACTGAAAACGTCGGCAAAACCATTTGATATAGATTAATAATCAGCTAATTCAGCCCTCATTCGCTTTTATATGCGTGTGAGGGCTGAATTTTTTATTCACTATTCACAAGAAGATTTAAAAAATTATCCGTCGAAAAATTTGAAGATTAGGGAATATCGGTGTCCCAAGAGTCTTTCGATATATTTTGACCATGACTGTCAAGGTAATCAATCACTCCCTGTAAGCAATACATCGTCAGTCTCGATGAAAATGGAATCTTTTCATCCATTACAACTCAATCCCCGCAACGCATTTTGCGGTTAATATTTACTTGACACATAATATAGTGTCTCCTATTCTTTATCGCATAAAAAGATTGTATTAATTCAAGCCATTTATTCTGTCGTATGGGCGCAGCATGATACTGGAAAGAGAGATAAATATTTAAACATGAAAATGATTTTACATATATTGTTGATAAGCTGCTCGTTATTGTTGTACGCATGTGCCGTTAAGACGGATATTATCATTGATCAGGATTCAGAAATTATTGTTAACCCAGATATTATAAATGATGAGGATATGAAACGTGTTGAAGAAATCAAAATGAATTCAACAGGTATTTTAAAGAAGGCTTTTGATGTTGAAGAGCATCATAGGAGGATGACGCTAAAAGAAACCAAAATGTTAATGGGTATTTTGAGTGATAGATTTAAAAAAAGCGGCTTGTCGGTCGGTGACCTTGAAGATCGGGTGCTGAAACGGATGCACCGCGATCTTGAAATTATTAATGCGTTTAACAAAAGACTGGAAGACGCGAAAGACCACGAAAAAGATGACGGCTATAAATTATGCAAACATAACAGGCTAATGGAAATTATCAGCGGTTCTGAAGCTATAGTGAAAGAATATACAGAAGATATGGTCAAGGGGATTTTACCTGAAGAATTTAAAAAATCTCTTGCCAAGATGACGACATTGGAACGCAATAAAGAGGACAAAATTGTTAGCGGGTCATTCATGGCTACTCGTTTTAAAGGGGCCATAATAACCATGTTGGTCGCTCTTAACGGTGACAACGCAAATGCGTCAACGCTGGATTTGCCAAAAGAACGTAATAGGACGTGGGTGGATTACAGTGTCGTGTTTCATACAATTCCTTTGCCTAAGAAAATTAATCAATTGTCGATTCATCCAAATTTTGAGTCTTTCACTTATTATTACAAGAATGCGGCCAGCCCCCCGCAGGGGGAGATGGGTTTCCCCCACAGTGGATACTTTCCAGACGGTCATCATGCCCGAAACCCGCATAAGGGCATGTCTAATCCTGAAGATTGTTCGTCCTGGGTATTTCACCGGATATTAAACGCCAAATATTCGGTTACTTCTTATAATATCACGCAGTTTTTTAGAATTAAAACCGGAATCAGAATAAGTGATAAAAATTACGCCAAGACTCGTGAATATGGTTGGCTTAATTCTGTGTTCACTCCTGTGCGGACGCCAACAACGGTGCAGAGCGTCATAAAACCCGGCTACGTGTTATGCATACGCCGGCCAGAAGCCGATGGCGTAGTGATTCCAGGTAAAAATTACGGTGTTTCCGGTCACGCAGCTATCGCATTATTTGCTACAGATACGCATATTATTGCCTTGGCTTGTACGCGCGATGTTCCGCTTATGGAAGGCATTGGCGTTCAAAAGATAAGCCTGGAAACAGAAAAAAACAGCGATATTATGATTTTAGGTCATAAATGAGTAAAATCCATTTAATGAAGACTCAAGAAGATTTAATTGGTTACAAGCTGTGTTTAGAGATAAAAGAACTAAACAATGTTTGGTTTTAGACATTTGTTTTCAATTAAGTCAGTGATACTTCTTATATCATTGATATCAAAACAGAGCACGCCGACATCCAGTTTTGTATCGGAAGCAATGGCCAGCAGGTTATCTTCTTTGTTACAGAGTAATTCACGCTTAAGTTCCGCACGGAAAACTTCGATTTTAGGGAAGGGATTGCCCTTGAAACCTTCGGCAAGAATTACATCCGCATCCTTGATGTACTTGTCTCTAATTTCACCCAGTGAGTAATCGCGGTTAATATCTTCTATCAAAGCAATCCTTGACGGGCAGGCAATTACGGTCGCGCAGGCACCGGCTTTTTTGTGCCGCCAACTGTCCTTGCCTTCATGGTCGATATCGAATCCGTGCTTGTTGTGCTTGATCGTAGCAACGCGATATCCCCTTTTGACCAACTCGGGAATCAGTTTTTCCACCAAGGTTGTTTTGCCGGAATTGGATTTACCGACAATGGAAATGATCGGCGTAGGCATGTTCAATGTTGTCCTTTGAATTAACGCATCGCCTTATTGACGACATCCTGGTCGAAATAATTGCACGACATTCCGGCATCCACCACAATGCCGGTGGCATTGACGCCGCTGGAAACCGGCGAAAGCAGAAATAAAACGGTATTGGAAACTTCTTCTGTTTTGAGCGCCGCTTTACGCAGCGTCAATTGTTCGGCAAAAAGATAATTATTCACGTATCCTGGAATTCCCGCGGAAGCCGATGTCTTTAGCGGTCCAGCGCAAACCGCGTTGACACGGACTTTGGATATTTCCGATAAAGACTTTGCCAGAAAAGCTACCGTGGCGTCTAGCGCGGCCTTGATCGGTCCCATGTACCCGTAGGCGGTTGCGCGTGTGCTGCTGATGGAAATGGTGACGATAGCAGCATTTTCTTCAAAAAAATCTTTGACAGCATTGGCAATGGTCACCAGTGAAAAACAGGAAATATTGGTTGCCTGAAGATAATCTTCAACTTTCGTTTCATGAAAAGGTTTGAGTCCTTCACTGTAATTGGCAAAGGCGATGGAATGGAGAAAACCGGAAAGTTTGATGCTATTGTTTTTAAAATAATCACCCAATTGATTGATGCTTTCAGTATTCTCAACGTCACAGATTAAAACGGTGCTATCAGGAAATAGTTTTTGCGTTTTGCTTTGATTCTCTTCATTTTGAACGGAAAAAATAACCTTTGCGCCATTGTCGATCAGGCCCTTTGCGACAAAGAAAGCAACGCTCTTTTTATTAGCGACACCGGTCACCAGAAATGTTTTTTCTGAAACTTGTAAAAAGTCCATACGAACCTCTTAATTTTCAGGCGGAAGAAGTGCCGCCTGAAAGATAATTTTTAGAATTAATTTGTCACCAATATGAATGGTGCCGCTCATATAATAAGCGTTATCCACTTGATCATCAAGGGTAACCTTCATGGTCAGCGTATCACCCGGGCGAGCAAAATTTTTAAACTTAGTGTCTTTGATGCGGGTGACAACACCCAGTCCCGGCTGGTTGCTTCCTCCCATAAGAATAGCCCCTGTCTGGAAACAGGCTTCGCACAACAGTACTCCGGGCATGATGGGGTTTCCCGGAAAATGTCCCTGGAAAAAATATTCGTCCTCCCTCAATGTTCTTTGTGTCGTGATGGAATTATCATCTCTGGAAATAATCTTATCGACAAAAAGAAAAGGCGGCCGCTGCGGAATGGCTGCGAGAACTTCTTCCATTACAAGCCTCCCGCAACAGTAATGGTTGTTCCGGTAATGTAAGAGGCTTCTTTACTGGCTAAAAACAAAACCGCGTGTGCCACTTCCTGAACCTTGCCGAAACGTTTCAGCGGAATCATTTTGAGGTATTCCTTGCGCTGTTCTTCCGGAAGATCGCCGATGAGTTCCGTATCGATAAATCCTGGAGAAACGCAGTTGACGGTAATACCTTTCTTGGCGACTTCCTTGGACAAGGATTTGGTCATGGCCAACTGCCCGGCCTTGGAAGCCGCGTAATTGGCCTGTCCCTGAAATCCGATTTCTCCGCCCAGTGAACTGATACTGATAATTCGTCCGAAACGACCGGACATAAAACGGGGAATAATTTCACGCGACATATAAAAAGATCCGGTCAGGTTGACTTCCAGAACTTTTTTCCATTGTTCGTCCGTCATCAAAGCCGCAACCGCGTCCTGCCGGATGCCTGAATTATTTACCAATACTTCCAGTGACGGATATTTTTCATCTAAATATTTAAAAAGGTCTTTAACTGCTTGAGAAGATGATACATCATATTTTTGAATATCAAGCCTTGAAGCATATTGTTCGTTTTTATTTTTAAATTCATTGGAGGCAGAATCATTGGAGGAATAAACCGCAATGACCGTCGCTCCTGCCTGCAGAAAGGCCTCGGCAATTCCCGCACCGATCCCACGGGTTCCCCCAGTGACAATAACTCTCTGATTGCTGAAATCAAACATAAAGTACCTCACCCTAATTTGTCTAAATAACCATCTACTTCATAGGACTGAATAACACCGTAATTGGCGGCGCCCAGCCAACCGGACATGATTATGCCGACGGAACCGGTATGAAACAAACCGCTGATTTCATGATGCAGTTTCATGGAAATATCCAAGCCTTCATGTTTGGTTCCGAACGAAGAACCTCTTTCATGCTGCGTATACCTCTTGATAGTCAGAGGCGTTGCCGCCTCGACATAGTCAATCTTCTTTCTGATTCCGGGAATAATTTTTTCCAGACACACCAGCGTTGCCTCAATGAGCTCCTGTTTTTTTACCTTGTACTCTTCCTTGCTTAAATTCACCCAGTCTTCGTAGCGAGCGTTGGTCGATGCAACGATTGTATATCCGGCATTTTCCAATTGCGGCCTTAGTCGTGGATAATAAAACGAAAATGTCCGGCTGGTTGTCTTTGTGGACAGAAGCTCCTCCGTATTGAATTCTTCAGATTCCGAGTAAAATATCAGATCGCCGATATCTTCAATCGTTTCTCCCTGCCTGATTCCCATATAAACCTGACAGGAACTGGTGTTGAGTCTGACCTTTTTGACCTTTTCAATAAATTCCGGTTTAAACTTGTCCTCTCCCACCAGATTAAAAATGGTGCCAATGAGATTACCGTTGGAGAGAACCGATTTGGAAGCAACAACCTTGCCGTCAACCATGACACCCTGACAGACATTATTCTCTACGACAATCTTGTCGACTTTTGATTTCAGACAAATATCGACATTGTTTTTTAAAAGCTCTTCCTGCATCATCTGGATAACCAGGTCAGTCCCACCCTGAAATGTATAAACGCCCTTGCTCATAAAATTGGAAAAGACGATGCCATAGGTAATGGCCGGATCTTCCAGCGTTGACCCGTTGGCGTAAACAATGGGTTCAATCAAAAAGCGGTGAACGTCTTTCCTGCCCGGAAAGAAACTCTCCAGCAATTCGCCGTTGGTCATTGCCTTGTTGTCGTAGTAATTCATATTCATAACCAGGTTGAAAAAATTATCGACCTGTTCTTTAGGAACTTTGAAATAATTAACGAGCTTGCTGGTGAAATCTTCCACCGTATAATCCGTTTCCATCTGATACATAGGATTTATAAAACGCATTCTTTTAAGCTGAATTATTTTATCGGCGATTGCCTTACTCCAGTATTTACGACAGGTTTTGACCATCCCAACCGGAAATCCATGCAATGAAACATCAAAAATATGTTTCTTGCGATAAAACCAGGTGGCAAATCCTCCCAGCTTGTCGTGAGACTCCAGGAGAAGAACCTTACGGTCGTTCCTGGCGAGTTTGTTGGCGGCGGTCAATCCTCCCAATCCGCCACCAATGATGATGACATCGTATTTTTGTGTAATTTTATCATTCTTGTTTAAAAGCATTTACTTCCTCACTATCAGATCAAGCGCCTGTTCTATGGATATTTTCGGTTCATAGCCGAAATCATTTTTTGCCTTCTGATGGGAAAAGTAATGGGAGCGTGAAAATTGCAGCGCCACAAAACGTGTCATGGGCGGTTCCCCATTAATCCTGAAAAACTTATACCAACATTCAAAAAATAATCCAATATTAAAAGCAACTCTTTCAGGGACTGTTTTGGTGATGGGTGGAAGATCATAGCGTGCCAGAATCTCGTTGATAAAATCCCAAAGGACGACCGGCCGCTCCTGACCGATAAAGTAAGCCTGTCCGGCCAACGCAGATTGAGGAGATAGTGTTTCAAAGGCCAGGACATGAGCGTCCACCACATTCTGAATATAGGTAACATCAACAAGGTTTTTCCCCGAACCGACTATTTTTAATCTTCCTTTTTTTGCGGCGTCAATTAGGCGCGGCACAAGATGCGGATCATCCGGTCCAATAATCAGATGCGGTCTTATGGCAACGGTGCACAATGTATCATCGTTGGCCTGTAGGACCAATTGTTCGGCAATCGCCTTGGTTTTGGCATAATGACCATGAAAATTTTTGGAATAAGGTGTTGTTTCGTCAACCCCGCAGAAATCTCCCCAGTCAAAAACAACGCTGGGCGTGCTTGTATATATTAATTTCTTTATGGAGTTTACCCGGCATGCCTTGATGACATTTTCCGTGCCGATGACATTTGTCTGGTAATACTCGTCATAATCACCCCAAATGCCCACACGGGAAGCAACATGAAAAACAACATCCATTCCGTTGAATGCCGCCATGACATCGGCTGCATTCTGCAAATTGCCGCAAATGGTCTCAATGCCCATCGCCTGCAACTGTGGATGATTCTTGCGACTGAAATTCCAGACCTTGTGCCCTTTGGACAATAAGGCGGCCGCCAGATTTCTTCCCAAAAATCCACCCGCCCCGGTAACGATAATATTCATATTTTCCCCCGTGCAACATCTTGCGCCAGTTTCAATCGATCAATTTTAATGTTATGTCTTACATCAACAGGAAAATGATCGCAAAAATGAACTGATTTTATTTGCGCTGTCAGGTCATAATTTTTTGCTACCTTCAAAAGTTCTTCAACCAAACGATTCCTGGAAATTTTTTTACCGGCTGTATTTCTTTCAATAACGATAGCGGCTGTTTGGTTCCCCTTTTCCCCGATACCAATGAGCGCTGATCGCCGGACCCCGTAATGGGCATTAAAAATAGCCTCGCACATGACCGAGCATAATAAGCCGGATGGCGTTTCTACCCGGTGAGTTTTGCGACCGCAGAACCAGATTCTGTCCTGATCATCCTTATAACCCAGATCACCAATTCGATGCCAGAAAGATTCATTGTCTTTAATTTTTGCCAGAGCGGTTTCCATCGGCGACTGGTAATAGCTGGCCGTTACGATATCGCCTTTAACAATAATTTCGCCAATCTCGTAGGGTTTTAAAACTTTTGCTTTTGCCATGTTTTCAATGACGTCATCACGGATTGCAATAATCGCTACTTCGATGCCGGGCACCGGAGTTCCGACACAGGTTCCCTTCCCCTGCTCGGTTAGAGCGGCTGTCTGTTCCAGAATGATTTTTCCGGAAATATTGGCCACCGGAAGACTCTCCGTCGCGCCGTAAGGTGTATAGGTTGTGCCGTTGGGCAAAATTCCGCTAAATTTTTTATGAAGTTTGTTTCTGACGGGCGCGCCGAACATGACCAGATATTTTACCGAAGGCAATGTGATGTTATTTTTTTCGCAGTATCTCCCCAGCACCTCCCAGATCGCCGGCGAACCAGCCATAAAAGTTATTTTATTGTCTATGATGTTCTGCAATAATTTATGCGGATCGGCTGTTGCCGGCTGGGACGGATTCATATCCGGAATGCAGGACGTCATGCCCATGCAGAGGGTAAAAAGAGAAAAGAGCGGAAAACACGGCAAATCAATCTCGCTATCGGTAAGATTAAACAGTTGCTGAAGCAGACGGGTTTGCTCCGTGTAAATTTTATGCGTATAGACCACTCCTTTTGGACGACCTGTCCCGCCCGAAGTAAACAGAATCGCCGCCATTTCATCCGGATGCAATTGCACGCTGTCAAAATCGGTTTTGGAATTTTCCAGCATGGACAGGGGAACGCAATTTCCCACTTTCGGGCCTTTGGTTGTTACTTTGAAATTAACCGATTTAAAGGACTTGCTGAAAAATATTCTCAATAGATGAACTTCCGGTTCGGCAATAAGTCCCTCCGGGGCAATTTCTTCAATAGCCGTGAGAAGATTTTTTCTGCCCATACCGGGATCAATCAATACGGGAATGACTCCTATTTTAAAGAGGGCAAAAACCAGAGCGGGGAATTGCAAAGAAGGCCGGACAAAAAGAAGGGTTTTGGTACCGCGGCGAAAACCGATTTTATAAAGGCCGTTGGCGTATTGATTGGACAGCGATTCCAGTTCTCCAAACGTAATCGTATCATAGCGATAATGTTTGCCCATGCGACGAGGGTATTTCACCGCAATTTTGTCATGGTGAGTTTTTGCTATTTCGGTAAAACGATCAGCAATATTCATGATTGGAAGATTTTTATGGTAATTAATAAAAAATTACAAGAACTGTTTCAGTTCCTGAATTATTTCGTCTTTGGCGTCTTCCAGCACATAATGTCCGGCATTTTCAAAGGTTTTTACAATGGCATGGGGATAAATTTCCCGCCAGCGATTAAGAAAATAATCATGGAAGCAGAAATCCTTCTTGCCCCAGAGAATGAGCATCGGGCAATGATGCCGGGGAAGCGATAATTCAATATTTCTTAATGTCTGGTAGCTGCGATGTTTGGGATTCATAGGAATATCGGCGACAAATCTCGCAATGGCAATCCGGTTTTCGTAACTGTCATAAGGGAAAAGATATCCCTTTCTTATTTCCGGCGACATTTTCTTATCCACCGCCATATAGGTGGCCGCCAGCGCGAACCCGTTAAGGCGGCGAATGACCTGTTCGGCCAGAAACGGAATCCGGCACATGTTAATTTGAAAGGCGATCACTTCCGACGTATAAGCGGCGGTATTCAGAATAACAATTTTGTTGACCAGATCAGGATGTCGCTCCAGAAGTCCAAAACCAATCGCGCCACCCCAGTCATGAACAACTAGAATAAAATCTTTTAATTTGAGAAATGAGACGAGTTTTTCGAGATTATCGATATGCTGTTTCAATGTATATTCGTAATGTTGGGGCTTGTCCGAAAAACCGCAGCCGATATGATCCGGAACAATAATTCTGTGGGACTTGGAAAACTCGTTTACCAGATTTCTATAATAAAACGACCAGGTAGGATTGCCGTGCAACATCAGTATCGGATGTCCCTTTCCTTCATCAAGATAATGCAGGGAGAGATCATTTTGGAGTTTGAAAAAATTTGACTTGAATGGATATAGGTTATTCAACCAATCGGGTCTTACCACTTTACCCCCAGCATAATGGAATTAAGACCCGATCCGATGCCCAATAAACCCACATTGCTGTTTTTGGGAATTTTTTTCTGCTCTTCATAAATACTAAGTGTTACCGGCAGTGCAGATGCGCCGGTGTTTCCCAGATATTGATACGTGGTAAAGGTGGGACAGCTCTCAAGCTTTAATATCTGTTTTAAAAGGGTTTCATGGGCCACGCCGACCTGATGACCGACAAAGCAGTCAACGTCATCATTCGTCCATCCCAGTTCCCGTTTTGTTTCTTCCCATGTTTTTTCGGCTAGAGCGACGCCGGATTTCATCAGTTCTTCGGAATCGGTTTCCATCATCAATGAGTGTGTATCTCCACCACCGCGGCAAAGAACATTGGCTGATGAATCTACAAGAGAAACGCCTCCCAACAGCAAATGTCCTTCATTCACATAATCCTTGTGCGAAACGGTGTAGGCAACAGCGGCTGCACCGATGGTTAAATTGGCAATATATTTTTTGATACTTTTTCTGGTAATGCCTTCATCCTTTAGTAAATGCTCAATCGTTTGAAACAGCAGAGGCCCACCGTTTTCACCGGAAACAATGAGAGCGTGTTTAATTAAACCGTTATCGATCATATTGGCAGCAACTACAATGGAACTCATTACGCCGAGGCAGGCATTGGACAAATCAAAAAACATGATTTCCGTTTTTAGACCTAGATTGTGATGGACAATCGAAGACGTTGACGGTTCTAGAAAATCACGGCAGACGGAAGCATGAATCAATAAATCAATCTGCTCCGGCTTGACAATATTTTTCTCAAACAGATTTCGGGCGGCCTGCGTGGACAAATCGCTGGGCATGGTTCCGGGCGGCCAGAAACGCCTCTCTTTTATACCGGTCATCAGTTCGATCCGTCCCGCGGGGAGTTTGAGCCGCTCATAAAGAGGTGCGAGCCTCTGCTCGATTTCTTCAGACGTCATGATTTGTTCGGGAAGATGATAGGCAAACGAAGAAATAACGACATTTTTAAATTTCATGCTTTTTCTCCGTTCATCAGACAATGAAGATTGGCCATGGAAATGCCGCTGAGCATTGCCCCGACTATTCCCAGGAAACCCTGATCGGTACCGCAAATGAACAGGTTCTTGATGCCGGTGCGACCGTCCCGGACTTTCCGGGTGGTACCGTAAACCGCACCCTTAAAATGTCCGGTGTAGCGTGTGATAGTTTTGGGCGTAAAAACGTCATGATAAAGAAGATTGGCCTGAAACTGCGGGAATAATTTTGCTATTAACGCTTGTGCTTCATCACATGCCACTTTTTTCTTTTGAAGATATGTTGGTCTGTCCAATTCATTCCATTTTTCAAAATTGGCGATAAAGGTAACGCGAATTACTCCTTCATCATAATCATCAGAGCCAAAGTTATTGGGAAAACAAATTACGGCGCTGCGATAATCACAGAAGTCCTCAGATTTTTTATAATCATATTTTTCATGGTTGTTATAGAAAACAATAGTTTCTTTAATGCCGAAATCAACAGGCTTCTTATCAAAAAATAAAATGGTTTCTGTAAAGCTCATATTGCCAGGAGGGGATACTTCGCTTTTTTCAGAAACAATGTTCATCGTTTCCGGCAGACCGATGGATGACATGACTTTATTCGCCTGAATTTTTTCTCCGGAGTCGAGGGTGACGCCTTGGACAGAGCCATTTTCGATATCTATTTTTTTGATTCCGGTTCCCAGGCGCAATTCGCCGCCCAGTTGTTTATATTTTTCGAGTAGTAAATTAATAACCGTACGTACACCGTTTTTAGGACGGCTGAAACCTTCCAGATAAATGCTTTTAAACATGATGACAAACTGGGAAAAATCCATATCGTTTTCCCACGCACTGCCGTAAATCAGTAAAGGACAAAAAAGCATTTCAAGCAGGTTCTCATCGGTAATAATTTCTCTGACTTTTTCTTTGGCGCTTTGAGGTTTGTTGTCTAAATTAACATCGTCAAAATTTCTGACAAGTTCCAGAAGACGGGCAAAATTATTCTTCTCGTGAGGGAAGTTTTTTCCTATTTCCTCTGTCAGTAGTTGCTGATCATTGGAGAAAGAAATGTTATATTCGGGAAAATAAATGCGTGAAAAATTTTGTTGTGATAGCTCCAGCTTTTCGTAGGGGATTCTTAATTGTTTAAGCAGTTTTGTTAGCGGTCGCCCTCTTTCGCCCTTGCACGCGAAATTGGTCATGGCATGAAGCCCTACATCCAGCTTCCTTCCCTGGCGTTCATAGTATGAATTAAGTCCGCCAGGTGCTTTGTGCCGTTCCAGAATGCAAACCTTTTGATCAAACATCGCGAGCCTGATTCCGGCCGCAAGGCCGGACATGCCCGCGCCAATTATAACAGTATCATAATATGTCATTATGCCGGACTAACAGCAAGCTTGGGTCCGAGATATTCAATGCAGCTTTTCAATGTGGCCAGCTTCATGTAATCTTCGGTGGGCACTTCAATCTTATATCGCTTTTTCAATTCCATGACCACATCCAGAAAGTCCATGGAGTCCATATCCAACTGTTCCCTTAATCTTATATTATCATCAAGGTTAGAGAGATCTTCATCAATCGCAATTTCAGCGATGATATCAACGATTTTTTTTCTTATGGTTTGATAGTCCATAATCTTACCTCCTTGTAAAAACTTATTGTTTAAATTTTTTTACGATTAAGACGGAATTTATTCCCAGCATCCCGAAAGAATTGCTCAAAATAAAATTTACGTCCTTTTCTTCGGGATTGCCATTTACCAGATTTTTCATTGCGCACTTGGGATCAACGTTTTCAATATACTTACACGAATGAATCTTATTATCGGTAAAACCGGGCAGATTTCCTGCCAGTTCCAGAGCGCCGGCAGCGCCCATCGCGTGGCCGATAAATCCTTTTGTGCAATTAATGTAAGTATTTTCTGATTGTCCAAAGACGGCCCTGACGGCTTCACTTTCATTTTCATCTCCCGACATAGTGCCTGTAGCGTGAAGATTAACGATATCAATATCATTGGCTGAAATTTTTGCCTTGGCCATAGCCGTATTCATGCACTCAATCTGTCTTTGCGTATCGGGTAATACAAAATCAACGGCATCGGAATTGACATGATAGCCGGCTATTTCACCGTAAATCTTTGCTCCGCGTTTCAAGGCATCTTCCAGTCTTTCCAATATAAAAACAGCCCCTCCTTCGGAAACGACAATACCATTACGGCTGATATCCAATGGTCGGCTGGCCAGTGTGGGATCTTCATGGGAACCCAGCGCACCCTGGCTTTTAAACCCGGCAAAGATACCAAAAGTACCTGTACTTTCCGAAACACCTCCGGCCAGCGCAAGATCTACTTCGCCCAGTTGCAGCATTTGCATGCCGTGAATAATTCCAATATTTCCTGCGGCACAGGCTGCCCCGATCGTATAAGCGGGTCCTGTAATGCCCATATTCAGGCTGACTTCACCGGCAGGTGTGTTGGCCACCGTTCTCGGGTTATGATGATGCGACCACAAACTGGCATCGAGATTGTTTTTATGGAGTTCATATATTTCGTTTTCTGTCTCGACATTACCGTGCTCGGTAATACCCAGATATATGCCGGTTCTGTTTTTTACCAGTGCTTCCAGGGATAATCCGCTGTCTTTTAATGCTTCATGTGCGCAATAAATAGAAATCGAACCCGCCCGTGTTCCACGGCGACGCATTTTCTTCTTTTGATAGAGATATTCATCAAAATTGCAATTACCTGCAGCGACCTTACCCATATAGCGGACTTCCATTTCTGTGATTCCGGACTTTTGGGATAGTAAAGCCTCACGAAAATCTTTGAGATTATTAGCATTGGGGGCAGTGAGTCCGACGCCGGTAATGACAACTCTGATTTTATTATCCATTGGTAACGCCCCGTTTTATTATCTTGATTTTAAAAAAAACATCCCCTGCCGAATTTTCGAAAACAGTTCGGCGTCTCAAATCAAGAGATCAATATAAATGAGATTTATTTTACGTAAAACTCCCGAGGCGAGAGTTATCCTTTCTCTCTTAGCGATAGAAATAATAACTTTGATAATTATCTCGCCTAACTCCAACTAAACAAAAATTTTCTTTTGATACTTAATAGCAAGGTTGGCTCTATATGTCAACAAAAAAATGAGGAAATGCTCAGTTTCGTTTGAGGAATAGCTCATTTTTTATTATGTTGTTGTTTTCTTTAGTATTTCAATCATAATTTTCGCGCAGGCGAGGGTATCCGAAAGAGCATCATGATGCCTTAGATCAATATTAAAGTTTCTGCAAACGGTGGGCAGATTAGTGGGATAGAGTCCAAAAACCTTACGGGAAAGTTTCATCGTACATTGAAAATCGACAGGTGGTTTTATAATTCCGTGTCTTTCGCAGCAGGCGTACAAGACGTTTCTGTCAAAAACAGCGTTATGCGCTACAGCAAAATCAATATCTTCGAAAAAAGGCTTTATGGATTTCCAGTGTTGTTCAAAAGTCGGTTTATCTTCAACATCCTCCCAGGTGATTCCGTGGATGTAGGTAAACACAAAGTATTTGTAAGGGGGTCTTATTAGGAAAGATGCCTGATCAACAATTCTATTGTCTTCAACGCGAGCCAGACCGAGAGCGCAGGCGCTGTCCCGGTAATAATTTGCTGTTTCGAAATCCAGTGCAAGAAAATTCATGATAAACTAATGATATCGGCTTCCTTTTACCTTTATAAATACAATTCTCCCCTGGCATAAAGAACGGCGTGCCCGGAAATTCGGACACGATCCCCGCCATTTTCACAAAATAACTCGCCTCCGCGTTTCGAAAGCTGCAAGGCGTGCAGCCTGCTTTTGCCGAGACGCTCAGCCCAATAGGGAATTAATGTGCAATGTGCCGAACCGGTTACAGGATCTTCTGAAATACCCGCTCGGGGGGCAAAGAACCTTGAAACAAAGTCAGATTTTTTACCCGGTGCGGTCACAATAACCGCAAATGCGTCTTCCATTTGTTTTAATGTATCGAAATCAGGATGCATGTTTCTTATGACAGACTCATCATCAAAAACAGCAAGCAAATCTCTTGATTTCAATAGTTCCAGCGGCTCTGCTCCCAGAGCTTCAGTAAGCAATGGATTTTTATGTGTCGGCAGCGGCTTTCTGGCGGGAAAATCCATGGAAAGTAAATCATCAGATCTGGTTACTGACAAAGGACCGCTTGCGGTTTCAAAGGCAATGGAAGACAGGCTATTGTCAATAAACGAAAAGATAACAAACGCACTGGCAAGTGTGGCATGACCGCAAAGATCAACCTCAATAGTCGGAGTGAACCACCTGAGCAAATATGTCCCTCTTGATTTTGGAACAAGAAAAGCTGTTTCTGATAAGTTGTTCTCGGCGGCAATGGACTGAAGAATATCGTTTTCCGGCCATTCGTCCATGATGCACACCGCAGCGGGGTTTCCACCGAATACTTTTCCTGAAAACGCATCCACCTGGTAAAAAGGTATTTTCATAAATGATCATTTCTTTCATAAAACTGTGAATCAAGTAACATAATTTCTTTTTCCTTTAAAGAGGAATAATAAAAACCCCCCTTGAAGTTTTTACCTCAAGGGGGGCGACCGCTATAAAAACAGATCATGAATTTTATGTTCAGCGGTTACTTGACCTATTGTTTCAAGCTTTAAATTTTTCCGCCTGTTTACTACATGACCATATTTTTAACTGTTTCAATCACGGGATTGGTGAAAAGTGCCATCAAAATTGTGTACAGAGCAAATGCACCGACCATTTCCGTCACATACATCTTTTCATATTTTCTTTTCATCGCCATCAAAATCAATCCACCGACAATCAGGCAGCCAAACTGAAAATACGGGAAGTTAGCCGCTCCCGTTGCCGCATATTCGGCGAAACCAAAAGTTGCAGTAAAAAGAATAACCGCCGCTGCTACTACTATTGTTCTTAATGTCTTTTTCATGATCTGTTACCTCCTTTTGGGGTAGTTTATTTGCCTTTGTATTATTGAAATTATCGTGCCATCTTCTCCGCAAGTTGTAAAATATTTTTAAGTTAATGAAATTATGGAATATTTTTGAAAGTATTGTTTAAGGTTAGGAGCACAGCTGCTTGCTTTTTAAAATTTATTTTAATGAAATATTAAAACCGTTGAATGAAATATGAAAAAATGACTTTTTGCGTCAATAACGCATAATGGAAAGAAAAGAGGGAGAAGAAAATCGTATAAGCCAGCCGGTTCCAAATCCTGTTTTCTATTTGCGCGGTTTGTTGAATTTTGCAAAAATCCAGTAAGGAACTCCAACCGGATTAAGGTTTTTATACTGATTTATCGACAAAATGTAGTCTTCAAGTTTTTTGATGGCTTCACTGGGTGTGTCGACAAATTCCACACCGGCTTCATAAGATTCCCCTTCAACGAGGACCTTGTTCCTTTTTACTTTTCCAAAAACGGTAATCTTTTGTTTCAAATTTTTTAATATCAGATCGATCTTTAAAACTGTATCAATGGGCAGAAGAACATTGCCCTGAATTCTGGTGCCGGTCATGGAAATATCTTCGCTATAGTTATAGATGATTTTTTCTTTGGGAAGATTTTTTATTTCAGAAAGAATAGTTATGACAATCTCGTTTTCTTCATCGAGCCGTTCGGCCTTCCTGGCGGACTTCATCACCTCATCGGTTTCATCCGGTTCGTTATCCTTAAGTCGTTTAGCGATGATTCTGTCTTTCACAAAGACCCGTTCATCATTTTTTTCTTCAGGCTCTTTTTTCTTCATAGTTCTCTCCAATTCATTCAAGCTCTGAATCTATTTAATTAACATTATCTCAATAGGTTATTTAAAAAACAAGTATTTTTTAAATTGTTTATTATGGGTTGAAATTCATACGCCAAGTCAAAGAAGATTATTATTTAATAATAAAAAAAAGTGTCGCCGCAATCATTTAAAGTTTTGAAACTAATTTAGAATGAACCGGCTCTGAGTTGGCTGGATAGCTGATACCCTTTTTCTCGAAACAATTTCAGGCAGGTATCCGCTACAATATTATCATAAAGAATCCCCCTGTTTTCCTTTATCTCATGAAGAGCGGACTCAATTCCCAATGCCGGCCGATACGTGCGATCGGATGCCATGGATTCCACAACATCCGATACGGCGAGAATGCGGGCTTCCATGATAATCTCATCATTTTTCAGATTAAGGGGATAACCGGAGCCATCTATGCGCTCGTGATGCTGGTATATGACTTGTGCCAATGGCCAGGCTGTTTCTATATTTTTAAGCATTTCATAGCCGTTTTGACAGTGTTCTTTAATTATGGAAAACTCAATATCGGTCAACTTGGAGGGCTTTGCTAATATCTCTGCAGGGATTGCCAATTTTCCAATATCATGTATCGAACTTGCCATGTGTATTCCATCCATTATTTCTTGATGTAATCCCATTTCTGAGGCAATTGCATAGGCAAGATTCGCGGTGCGGAGCTGATGACCTCTTTTATACGGGTCTCTGGCCTCAATGGCGGAAATAATAAATTGCATGGTGGCGCTAAACACATTTTGAAAACTTTCAATGGTACGCTTGAGTTCATTTTCCAACCATTTGCACTTGTCTCTAACTTCCGCAGCTTCTAATTCTCTTTTTATTACCGGGCAAAGACGCGACAAATTATTCTTCAGAACATAATCCCTCGCTCCCAGTCGCATACATTCTTCAATAATTTTCTCATCGGAAATTTCAGATACAATAACGATGGGTGCTTCAACTTTTGATTCTTCTAATAAGGCAATGGCGGAAGAGACACTGAATTGAGGCATGGTATAATCGCAAAGAATGATATCCCACTGCTTATTTTGCAGAGCCTGTTTCATCAAGTCTGAGTTTTCAACCCGTTCGTGTACAGGATTGTATCCACCCTTCTTTAGATGACGTGTTAGAAGAAACACATCATCCGGTGAATCATCAACCATCAAAACACGAAGCGATTGATCCTCCATCGAGCCGACCTCTTACACCTGATTTTTTTGCATCATTAACTTAATTTTTAAATATGTCAAGTATTGACTAGGGGGTGACTAAGGGGGAGCCTAAAAACATTTTCACGAGGGTTTCCTGCCTGTTAATATTTGTTTGACTTTTATGACTCGCCAAATTAAGTTTTATTAATTTTTGTAAACCATTATCTTTCCATATCGATCAGGTTTTGATTTGAAAAAACGAATTGTTATTACAGGAATGGGGACATTAAACGCGATTGCCCATAATGTATCCGGTTTCACAAAAGCACTGCAAGATGGTGTTCGCGGTATCGAGAAGATCGACCTTTTTGACACTGCCGGATTTCGCAGTCAGACGGGCGGGCAGGTAAAATATTTTTCCCCCCGCGATCATATTCCTCAAGAATTTTCTATTGAAAGAATGTCGCGCGCGGACAAGCTTGCTCTTGCTGCGACTTTTGAAGCTCTGCGTGATGCAGGTCTTTATCCACTGCCGGACGCATTAAAAGAAGAAACGGGTGTGTCCATCGGCGGCGGCGCGGGCGGCCTTTTGGAAGGCGAAAGTTTTTATAAAGATTATTTAAAGAACAATGGCAGAAACGCGAAGTTTTCCACCCTCTCCTCTTTATTTTGCGCATCTTCGACCGACCGCATTGCTTCTGCTTTCGGATTGACTGGACCGAAATCAACGTTTATGACAGCCTGTTCCGCGGGCGCTACGGCCATCGGCTATGCCCGGGATTTAATCATCAATGGCCATGCCTCCATGATGATTGCCGGCGGTGTCGAGCCCATGAGCCGGCTTACCTTTGCCGCATTCAACGCTTTAAAATCCGTCGATCCCGAAACCTGCCGTCCCTTTGACAAAGACCGCGCCGGTCTCTCCCTGGGAGAGGCGGCGGCCATTTTGATTCTGGAATCACTCGATTCGGCGCTGGAAAGAGGAGCAAAAATTTACGGCGAAGTTTTGGGTTATGGCATTACCTGCGATTCTTTTCATATGACCGCTCCCGATGAACAGGCATCCGGGGCGATTCGTTCCATGCAGGCGGCGCTCAAAGACAGCGGCCTTTCCGTAGAGGACATCGATTACATCAACGCGCACGGCACAGCGACGCCGGTTAATGATGTTACGGAAACAAAAGCCATCAAGGACGTTTTCGGCAAGCGCGCATACGCCATTCCGGTGAGTTCCACCAAATCCATGCACGCGCACACGCTGGGGGCTTCCGGCGCTCTCGAGGGTATTGTTTCTGTTCTGGCGATGCGTCATGGTTTTATTCCTCCAACTGTTAATCATCGGGCAGCCGATCCTCTGTGCGATTTGGATTACGTTACCACCGGGTCGAGAAAAGCCGATTTGCGCGCCGTGCTTTCCAATTCCTTCGCCTTCGGAGGAAACAACACTACGTTGATTTTCGGCAGATATTCCGGAAGAGGTGTTGCCTGTGAATAATGACAGACAAACAGATAACGCTCAGCGCGTCGTTGTAACCGGTATCGGCATGGTTACGCCTCTGGGAATCGGCAGGGAGGAATTCGGCCAAAAACTATTTACCGGTGAAACCGGCATCGCCGAAATCACGTCCTTTGACACAAGCACGCTTCTCTCGCATCTGGGAGCGGAAGTGAAAAATTTCAAGCCGCGCGATTTTATTTCCGTAAAAAACATGCGGCGGATGGACAAAATATCGCTAATGACGGCGGCTTCGGCGCGCCTTGCGCTGGAAGACGCAGAATTTCAAATCACAACGGAGAACCGCGACCGCGTCGGCATTGTTCTGGGAACAGCCTTTGGCGCGACGGATATAACAGCTCAATTTCTTCAAACACTTTTTTCGGGCGGACCTGCTTCTGTCAATCCGATACTGGTACCCAACACGGTGATGAACGCCGCTGCCGGTCACACATCCATCGAATTGGGATTTCGCGGCGTGAACACTACCGTAACGCATTATGCCGTTTCCGCCGAAAACGCCATGGCTTACGCGGCGGCAGAAATCAGACGAGGCACCGCCGATTTTATTTTTGCGGGCGGGGCGGATATTCTATCTGAATTTTATTACAAGTCGCTGACAAAATTTAATGCCCTTTCTCCTCAAAACAAAGATCAGGAATGCTGTCGTCCATTCGATAAAAAACGAAACGGAATCGTTGTTGGAGAAGGCTGTGGAATCATTTGCCTGGAAAGTCTGCAATCGGCCATAGCAAGGGGAAGAAAGCCCTACTGCGAAATCAAAGGCGTGGATATGGGATCATCACCCACCAAACCGAACCAGTGGCCGAAAGACCCGGAAGGCATGAAGAAGACATTCAACTGCGCGCTGAAAAATGCAGACACTTCAATAGACAATATTCAGGCCATCTTTGCGGCCGCCAACGGAGATATGGTGCTGGACGCTGTCGAAGCTGAAGCGTATGCCGAAATTTTCGGCACCGCAGAGAATAAGGCCTTCATCACGTCGATTAAAGGCGCCACGGGAGAAAGTTTTTCCAGCGGCGGCATCAGAGCCTGCACTCTGGCGCTTTCCCTGGAGAAAAATATTCTGCCCCCGACAGCAGGACTGACCAATCCGCTGCTGCCACTGGCGTTTGTTACCCAAGAAAAGAAGGAACTGGCCATTGATAACGCGGCACTAGCCGGCATTTCCTTCGGCGGCACTTACACATACCTGATTTTCGGGAAATGAAATACAAAACGAATTATTTACCTACCACTCATTAACATTTGACAGTCATCTGAATAGAGTATTACTAGTCGAAAGAGAGTAGTAACAAAAATAAGTGTCGGGTCTATTTAGCTTAATCCAATGAATTGTTTTTTTGCAATATTTAGACTTTTATTTATCAAATGTATACTCATCAATATATTTATAAAAGCCTCATATAAATGGTAGTATCTGACCCTTTTCAAATTTCAGTGTCAAAAAACAATTGTCTAATTCTTTTTCATTTTCTTTAATTGCTCTCTTTATCGCATCATTATTTATGAGTCGAAATTTCATCCGCGTTCCAGTAACGTCGCTATCGTTCTGTGCTCTTTCATCAAGGCTATCCATCCATAGATGACATCTCCTATCTATAGATTTTAGGAATAGTTGGAAATAGGCAAAAGCTTCATCGTTATCGGAAACCGTCAAAAAACGATTATACCAATGGCGCGCCCATCGATTTCTGTCATGTAAATATTTCATCTGGGGAAGAAGTTTTTCCACCCAAGTACCGCCAATATCTGAAGATTGTATCAGACTATCAATTTCACCTTCCATATCAGCCAGAGAAATAAACATAATGCCTTTTGCACGGAACCATAGTGGCAGTCTGCTAATGAAGTTCTGAGTTTTTTCCAAAATCCATGTTTGTTGTCCATATGAGCAGGCAGCATTTGCCAGTTCCAAAAGTCCAATATCGCTGTGGCAGTTTTCCAGCAATTCAAGCGCTGCATTATTTGCATCTTCGGCGGGTATTGCTGAAAAGGGAAGACAAGTCATCCAGTCAGTATCCGCACACTTATTGATAAAGTTAACTCGATTCGGATTCTCATAGATTTTTTTCCAAAGAATAAACCCACGCTGGTTTCCAATCTTGACAAGTGCAGAACACAAAGATTGATAAAACCCACTGCAACTAATGAGGAGATTCTTTCCTGAATGACTTTCAAGTGCTGCATCAATCCATTTCTCAACTATTTTCGGATGATCTTGGCATATACACCTTAAGACGTCCGTGTTTAATTGACAATATCGCCATCGAGTTACTTCTTGTTGCATTAAAACTTTAATTTGCTCATGGAACATACGTTGGTGCGCAGCAAAATCTTCAGCGGATTCATCCAATAAAAAAGTAGGCTTGCCATTTTCCTCATTTGGTCGACCACTATGCCAGGAAAGAAATTGCGAGACATATCGAATTGAGCGGTCATATGAAGGCTCTTTATATTGGACAAAGGTCGCACCGGCCTTCTGATCTTTTTCTACCTGCGGATAAATGAAGGTGTTATCCTCCATTACCTCGCTTTTGGCTATACTGTGCCAAACTGCGTCGAGAAGATTGGCAAAAAGTTGTATATCATCAGAGCGACATGAATTTTTATGAATAATATTACCAACCCATTCAAGAGGAAGACGTTGGACAAGCGTATGAAGAGGTAGGCGATGGCCATACCTGCAATATATGTTTGCAATCCAAGCATCCATTTTGCTTGTTTCAGGCTCAAGATGTCCAACGTCTTTTTGAAGAATATGATCAATAAGGAGTTGGTCAGCAGATAACCACGCAAACTGAATCGCAGAATACTTAAGGATATTATTTGAACCTTCCATCCATTCAATCAATAATCGCCTATGGGAATTGGAAATAACGGGCTTTGAATTGTGTAGTAACCACAGGATTCTATATTGAGATACAGGAGATGATTCCGTCAAAAGTCGCGAAAGATAATCGCCAACGGTATTTTCCGGTAAAGGTTGGAACCAATTTTCAAGAGATTCTAAATCCAGTGTTTTATCTGGTCTGTTAAGGATGAACATCGCAATCTCATCCGCTGTCAGATGCATAAGACGCGCTAGCGTTCCAAGGGCCTCGGCAAACATATCGCGGTCAATAGGTCCATAATTGGCACGTTCTGGCCATATGCACGTTTTTCGATGGTACTTAGCCAGCGTTTTATCGAGAAGGGCAAGCTCTGATTCATGAAGAACAATCCCCATCTCGGGAAGATGGATCAGAAGTTGACGAATGCCCTCTTCATTTCTTTGATCTAATGTGTGTATGGTCTTTCGCATCAACGCACCTAAGTTCTGAAAAGCAAACCGCGCAATAACCGGTATAAAAGTCTCAATTTGATGGTCTTCAATGGTGTTCATAAAAGATGCATGATATCCCGCTATCGGGAGTGATTGAACTGCTTCGCATAATCGTAAAATGAATGTATCTGGTGCTGTTATATCCGGATCAGCGAGATATTTATTAATCTTAGTCATAATATGATGCAGCTTCAGATCATCCCTTGCCATACAAGGTTCGTAGTCTTCACGAGAAGACAAGGCAAAATAACTAGCATAAGGGTCTTTTTTATATTCAATTTGCCACGATGATAGTGGATAAAGGTTAGAAAGATATTTTTCAATTAATTCGTTTGCAGGCTGGTTTCCAATGCAATTTAAAAGAAGGAGGGCAGCTTTCTTTAACGTCTCATTATCAGACACAACCATTTGCGTTAATGTTGGCGCAAATGCGGGCCAGAGATCTTCATCTGTGAGGCGTATGATCCATGCTGCCTCATCATACTCCGAATGTCTTCCCATCAGCCGTCGAGAAATAGCCCATCGAAAGAAAGTCTCAATAAAGGATAGCCTGTCACCAGCGGATATGAGGTACATTGCAAATCTCGTTAGACGAAGTATATGATCATCTTCAATAATAAGAAAACGTCGACCATGAAAAATAATTGGGTCTCCGGTGGCAACTTCTTGACCAAGGCGTTGAAATAAACCTTGCCGCAGCTCACTGATATTATCATTATTTGATGATCGCTCAAAAGGCTGTCCATTGATATTTATGTAACTCATCCAACGTTCACAGGCCTCAATTAGTATGGGCTTAATCTTTGAGTCATCACGATGTTTTAAAAAAGCCATCGCTAGTCTCTCTTGTGCAACGCCATTATCTTTTTCTGAACTCCAAAAAATGTCAGTAATCGCTATTATATCCTCAGCACAATCAGGAAAATACGCGCTTACCGTTTTCTCCTGCAAGACTGTCATATTGCGCGAGCCTATCCAAAGCAATAGCAATGCCCGTCTAGCACTAACCGGATAATCATTGTTCATTATACTAATAAATATAGCTGCTCCAACAATCGCGACTTTTAGTTCCATATCCGGTTGTGGTTCTAGCCACGTTTCTGCGACAGCAAGGTATTCATCAATAGATGCGCGTTGCACACTGCTTACTTGATCGGCCATCAGCATTCCAAGGCCATACACAAGTCTTCGGCTTTCTACACGATAGGGGGTCGATTTTTGACCGTTTTTGACTAAGAGACCTCCATCAATAATTTCTTGCATAATGGCACCGCTTACATCTGCACTCGGAAGAATTGTAGCAATATCCGTTTTGGCAAAAGATTGCATCCCATTCATATGCTTTTTTGCTAGCGCACATAGTATTTGATTGAAATCGTCGTCCGTAACCGGCTGGTTAAGCTTCTTTGCCACTCTTTCCTTGTAGTCTTGATAAAGTAGGCGCTCGATTGTGAGATCACCACTATTCAAAAGATCTACAAAATATCGTAATGCTAAGTCGCAATATCGAGGTTTTCGGATTAAGGTACGTAGTTCTTCTGGAATTCCTTCTGAATTTGGAATACTTGCACGATCTAATTCCTGCTTTAATTCTGCGTCATTATAACCAGTCGTTTCAATCTCTTTAACAGCTGAATCCAGTGAAGCAATCTTTGTCTTATAAAATTCCTTTCGGCTGCTCATAAAAATAGCAACGCGTCCATACCAATCACTGGAATTAGCTTGTATAATTAAATTGCGCCAAGGTAAATTAGGTTTTTCGTTCAAGCCGTCCAAGTAAAGAAGAAATAGTGGCCCGTCTATTTCCGAACGGCTTTTCCATCCGATCAAACGCTTCTTCCAGAACGTTTCTGTTTTTCCGCAACGCTTTATCAATGTATCAATAATTAGTTCATCAAGGTTTGAAGTTCCTGATAATTGAGATGATGTAACTGGCAGAAGAATGGGACCTGTTTTACCATCGAATCGGCTTGACAGCCAAGCTATGGCAGCCCAAGTTTTTCCTGTTCCCTCTTCTCCGAGAAGAACGGCATGAGCCGAATTAGCATTTCTGTTTTCCCACCAGGAATTAAATTGCGAATTCAGGCTGGTTCGGATTATTGGTTCACGGCGTTTTTTATCGTGCAAGCCAATGTCTTGTTGGAATACGGATATTGACTCTATGTGGTTATCAATATGTCTGCACAACCACTCAAATGCTTTGTTACGCGCATTACTAAAACCAAAGACCGCGTTATCCAGTATTTCACTAAGTTGCTTAATAGTTCTTTCATAATTTGAGTGATGCTGGATAGAATTGATGTTTAACTCTAATTCTTCAACATTAATGTCTTGAATGTTCTTGTTGCAGAAATTCTTAATTATATCTGGATATCTTGCACAAAATGACTTCAAGTATCCGCTACCATCGGATCTCGAATCCAAGAGCAGGCTTTCTATACCTGCTTGTTCCGATTGTTTTTTAATCCCCTCTGCCTCTCTGTCACCGATTTCTGTCGTTGTCGCTAAGACCCACAGTTCAAGGTTCGGCAAGGTTTGTATTGCTTCAGAGATTTCACCAAGAAGCTCTCGGCGGCTCAAGGTCGATTCTTGACCGTAGCGTTTCATTTCGGCAGCGAATAAAATGCCCGATGGTGAATCGGAGGTTGTATCCTTGCCCGACTGGCTTCCAGCACGCGCCAATCGAAATAATTGCCCCGTCCAACATTCAAGCAGTTCTCGAACCAACCCCTCAAATCCGGCAGGCCCCGTTGGTTTGAGACGCGAGAGAATTGAAAGCAAGTAATCTTCTTTTTCTTTTAAGGGGATTGTTTTATTTTCTTGTTTTACTGCCATATGTTGGCCCTCTATATAGAGTCTAATTACAGGAGGGAAAGTGTTTTATTTACATTGGTATAGAGAGTCGAATCAGGAACATGTCACGTAACTTAAAAAAATGATTAGCTCTCATAATCTAGGAGCATTATACTAACATTTTTACTCCCAAATGTTTTCAAAACTATAAGGATTAGCGATGAGAATCTACACTTTTCAACGAGGCATGTCAAATGCTGCTTACAGCTATACGTACCAAGTTCTGCATTTTTTTGAATGAAATATATTGCGCACCACGAAATCTGTTCTCTTTTCTCATTATAGAAGCGGCTTGATCGGCATCATTTGATACAATCTTATCTTGTTGCGCTTGGCAAACGAGTTGTATTGATCGGGTTCGTCCTTGGCGGCATCCCAACTGTTACCCGGCGCCATGTCTATTGCAATCACGTCATTAATTTTTCGCGCCAGTTTGCTGTTGTGGATAATCGCGCCGGCTTCCGTATTCAGATTCTCGGAGCGGGGGTCTAAATTAAAGGTTCCGATAAAGACAATCTCTTTGTCGATCACCATCGTCTTGGCATGCAGTGAAAAAATGGGTGCCTTGCCCTTAGCAGCCGGAAAATTTTGCATGAGTTTTTGCTGGATATCCGGTTTGGGTTTGCATTCATAAATCTGAATGCCCATCTTAAGCAGCCGTTTGCGCTGGTTTCTGTATCCGCTGAATGCCTGGAGGTTATCCGTGGAGGCCAGCGAATTGGTATTGATGCGTACCGTTACGCCCCGCCCGATGCATCTTCTGGAGGTAATGCCTCTGGAATAGGCAAAGAGAATGATCTTCAGCAATATCTTCGGATCGTATCCTGTTGCTCCCGTTTCTTCATTCCGGTAGCGTTCATTGAAGATCGTCAAATCCAGTTCATGATCGATCAGATGATTAAGTGAATATTCAAAGGTTCCGGGAAGGATTTGTTTCTCGAAGTGAACGGGTATGAATTTGCCTTGTGCGTAGGAATATGACTTATATCGGGCCACGGCTGATCCTTAAGGTATGGATTCAATTCAGACGGTTATCTTTATAATAAATTGCCGTCACCGATACAAGTATTTTAAGAACTAAAAATGACTTTTTCTACAGGCTCAACGAAAAAATCACCCGGAGCGTAGCGAGCGGCTGGATTGATTTTGTTACACTTTGTTCATGCTATTTGTTTCTAACACCTCCTCTATTTTGGAAATGGATTTCTTCCATGGTTCACTATCAAAATTAATTTTAAACATAATGTCATCAAACTTGTCTACTGCAAGTGCCAAGTCCTCCGATAAACCATGCTTAAAAAAAGTCCCAATAATTATTGGGCCATAGCGCTTTACTTCCTTAACCAAGCCCACGTAATCTTTATCACCTGCTACAATAACTCCGATGTCATAGTTTTGATTAAATGCATTTACAAGCATCTCTGTTGCCAATGCAATATCAACACCTTTTTCCTTGCCAGTATGTTTTTTAAAAAGTACTGGTTCAAAAGATAATTCTCTTAGCTTTGTTGCATAATTCTTGAAATATGTTTCATCACCTTGGTATGAGGCAAACCAATATTTTCTGATTGCTATTTTCCCGTCCTGATGAAAAAAACGATTAGTAAGAAGTAATGCTATTTCCAGTGCTGACAATGGCGGTTTGTCTGCTCTGAAATCAATTTTTAGCTCTTTAGAGAGTTCTATGAGAAAATTTGACCCATCTATAAAACCCATAACTTTTTCATAATGCGGGGTTCTTCCACCACCAAAACCACTGTATGACATGATAGTTTAATCCTTTCGTGTGTAACAATTAATATACGTATTCTTTTATATACAGGCTTGAAACAAAATCTGCTCATTGTGGATGGTGTATTTTTACACGAATATTTATTTAAAATCAAAGAATTATTATTGAAGTATTACGTAATAAGTGTTTACTGTCGGACACATTAAATAGCGGGAAAAACAATGACAAAAAAATCCAAACCAATCGAAATAGACTTGAATCCCGAATTTCAGCGCGCGCTGGAATTAATGGAAGAGACGGATAAGAATATCTTTATCACAGGGCGTGCCGGCACAGGCAAGTCCACACTGCTCAATTATTTTTATCATCATACCGGGAAAAACGTTGTTTTGCTGGCGCCGACGGGTGTTGCCGCCGTGAATATCGGCGGGCAGACGATTCATTCTTTTTTCCAGTTCAAACCGAATGTGACGCCCGCTTCCATCAAAAAAAAGAAGGGGAGCGAAAAAGAAAAAAAATCCATTTATAAAAAGTTGACCACCATCGTCATCGATGAAGTTTCCATGGTGCGGGCCGATCTGCTCGATTGTGTGGATAAATTTCTGCGTCTCAACGGCCCGGATGCAAAACGCCCTTTTGGCGGTGTCCAGATGATTTTCATCGGCGATCTTTATCAGCTGCCGCCGGTGGTCACATCAGCGGAGCGCGAAATTTTCCGCTCGCATTATAAGAGTCCTTATTTTTTCAGCGCGAAAGTGATGGAAGAACTGGACATGGAATTTGTTGAACTGGAAAAAGTTTACCGTCAGAAGGATGACGAATTTATCCGTCTGCTCAACGTCATTCGCAATAAATCGGTTACGGATGAAGATATTGCGCTGTTCAACCGGCGCTGCGATCCTTCTTTTGAGGGTTCGGGTAAAGATTTTTATATATCGCTGACCAGCACCAACGACCTTGCCGACAGTATCAACGAACAGCGGCTGGCGCAACTGCCCGGCAAGATCTGGAAAGCGCGCGGAAGGGTTGAAGGCGATTTTGGCGCGGAATCCATGCCGACAGCCCTTGATCTGAAACTGAAAAAGGGCGCGCAGATCATGCTACTCAATAACGATGCGTACGGCCAGTGGATTAACGGAACCATCGGAAAAATAAAGAAATTCGCTAAAAATGAAGACGGCGAGGATGTCATCGTTGCCAGACTGGACAACGGCGCAACGGTGGAAATTTCTCCTTATACGTGGAAAATTTACAAATATTTTCTGAAGAATGAGGAACTGCATTCGGAAGAGGTCGGTTCTTTCCACCAATATCCGGTGCGGCTGGCATTTGCGGTGACGATTCATAAAAGCCAGGGAAAAACGTTTGAGAGGGTGGTCATTGATGTGGGGCGCGGAACATTCGCCCACGGGCAGATGTATGTGGCGCTTTCCCGCTGCACAACGCTGGAAGGCATGGTATTGAAGAACCCATTGAAAAAAAGCCATGTTTTGATGGATTGGCAGGTGATGAAGTTTCTGACAGGCCTGCAGTATGCCAAAGCGGGGCTAACCTGCACCCGCGAACAGAAGATTGAGATGCTGGAGGCGGCGTTTCAAGAAAGGCAAGTTGTTGAAATCGTTTATTTAAAAGCGAAAGATGAAAAATCGGAGCGTATGATTCGCCCGCTTCGCGTGGAGGAAATGGAATATAACGGCCATCCGTATCTGGGGTTGTATGCTTATTGCCTCTTGAGAAGGCAAAACCGCGTTTTTAACGTGGATCGCATTCTGGAAATCCGTCCGGCGCCGGATAATTAATCAAAAAACATTATAAACATTTTGCTTGACAATCAAAGGGAGATTGCATAAGGTTCGCCTTTAAATTTTTCACTAAAATTGGTGGTTTATTATGAAGACATATATGGCTAAGGCGCAGACGGCCGAAAAAAAATGGTATATTGCGGACGCTTCCGGTAAGGTGTTGGGACGATTCGCCAGTGAAATAGCGCACCGCTTAAGAGGAAAGCATAAGGCGACCTATACGCCTCACGTGGATACGGGCGATTTTATTATTGTTGTTAATGCCGAAAAGATTATTCTTTCAGGCAAAAAGCTGACCGATAAGATTTATTATTCCTATTCCGGTTATCCGGGGGGAATGAAAGCAACGGCTGCCGGAAAAATGCTGGCGGAGAAACCGGAAGAATTAATTAAAATAGCTGTTCAGGGAATGCTTCCGAAAACCAATTTAGGCCGTAAAATGCTTAAAAAACTGAAAGTGTATTCGGGCAATGCCCATATTCATGAAGCCCAGTGTCCGGAAACATTGTCCATTTAATTGTAAAATTCTAAAAAAGATATTGGAGAAATCATGGCGGAACAAAGATATTACGCAACAGGCAAAAGAAAAAGCGCTATCGCCCGTGTTTATATGAAATCGGGTAATGGTAATTTTGTAGTCAACAAAAGAAGTTTTGATGATTATTTCACGCGTCCCAGTTTAAAGATGATTATCAAGCAGCCCCTGGAGATAACGGGTAAAAAAGATCAGTTTGATTTGTATATCAATGTGTGCGGCGGCGGCATGGCCGGGCAGGCGGGAGCCGTGAAACACGGAATTTCCAAAGCCCTGCTGGAGTACGATGCCGAGTTGCGCTCCGTACTGAAAAAGGCTGGTTTTTTAACCAGAGATGCCCGGGTTAAAGAACGAAAGAAATACGGTCAGCCCGGAGCAAGGAAAAGATTCCAATTCTCCAAACGATAAATTCCAACAGGGGGGCTTCCGGCCTCCCTTTTTTTTGGGAGATTTTTTATGATAAAAGCAGCAATCTTTGGCGCCAGCGGTTATACGGGTCAGGAACTGACACGAATTTTATCAGCTCATCCTGAAGTAACGTTAGTCGCGGCGACATCGCGGCGATTTGCCGGACAGAAAGTGTCGGCAGTGTTTCCTGCATTACAGGGATTGACATCATTAACGTATCAAAACGCGACACCGGCGGAAGTGTGCAACATCTGCGATGTCGTTTTTCTGGCTCTTCCCCATGGTGTGTCCATGGAGATTGCACCGGACTTTATCAAGGCGGGAAAGAAGGTCATTGATTTAAGCGCTGATTACCGTTTGCGTGATTTGAAGACCTATGAGAACTGGTATCGAAAACACAGCAGCTCCAAATTGATCAAGGATGCCGTTTATGGTATCCCGGAACTTTATAGGGCGAAGATCAAAAAGACGAAACTTATAGCCAATCCCGGCTGCTATCCGACCAGTATAATCCTGGGATTGGCTCCGGCTTTAAAAAAGAAACTGTTGGATGTCACAACCATTATCGCGGATTCGGCCTCCGGCGTCAGCGGCGCGGGCAGGGAACCGCTGACTGGTTCTCTTTTTTGTGAAGTGGACGGTGGATTTAAAGCCTATAAAGTCGGGAAACATCGACATCTGCCGGAAATCGAGCAGGAATTGAATGCTCTGGCCGGTAAAAAATTCGCCATTTCATTTACGCCGCATTTATTGCCGGTAAAAAGGGGAATTCTCAGCACGATTTATGCGAAGCTGAAGAAGGATATTTCGTTGGGAGATTTGCATTCACTTTACAATTCTTTTTACGAAGGAGAAAAATTTGTCCGCATTTGTCCCCAAGGCATGTATCCCAATATTTCTTCGGTCTGTGGCTCGAATTATTGCGATATCGGACTGGCGGTTGATCCGCGGACGAAACGGATTATTATCATGGCGGCCATTGATAATTTGGTTAAAGGCGCCGCGGGACAAGCCGTGCAGAATATGAATATCATCTGCGGTTTTGAAGAAAACGCCGGTTTGGATATCGCTCCGCTTTATCCCTGATGAATAAAGGTTTAAATATGACTCAAAAAATATTCAACACGGCGACAAGAAAAAAAGAAGTTTTTAAACCCATAAAAGAAGGCACTGTCGGAATTTACGTCTGCGGTATCACCGCCTATGACGTTTGCCACATCGGTCATGCCCGCGCGGCAGTCGTGTTCGATGTGGTCGTGAGATATCTTCGGGCGCGCGGCTATCATGTAACTTATGTCAAAAACTTCACCGATATTGATGACAAGATTATCGATCGCGCCAACAGTGAAGGGGTCAGCATTACGGAGATATCTGAGCGTTATATTCAAGCGCACGATGAAGATATGGCGGCGCTGGGTGTTGTGACTCCCACCATCGTACCCAGGGCCACCGAACACATGAAAGAAATGATTGATTTGATTAAAAGTCTTGAAGATAAGGGCTTCGCTTATTGCGTTGACGGCGACGTGTATTTTTCGATCAGCCATTACAAGCAATACGGCGGCTTGTCCGGGCGTAATCTGGAAGAAATGATGGCGGGAGCCCGCGTCGATGTCAACGATAAAAAAAAGGATCCCCTCGATTTTGCGCTCTGGAAAAACAGCAAAGAGGGAGAGCCCTTCTGGGATAGCCCCTGGGGCAAAGGCCGCCCCGGCTGGCACATTGAATGTTCCGCCATGAGCCAGCGTTATCTGGGAGAAACGTTCGATATTCACGGCGGCGGAGAGGATCTGATTTTTCCGCATCATGAAAATGAAATTGCGCAATCCCAGGCGGCGACGGGAAAGCCACCGGCCAATTACTGGATGCACAACGGTTTTGTAAAAATCAATTCGGAGAAAATGTCCAAATCCCTGGGCAATATATTTCCCGTAAAAGAAATTTTGAAGCAATATCATCCCGAAGTATTGCGCCTGTTCATGCTGCAAAGCCATTACCGCTCTCCGGTGGATTATTCCGATGATTCTCTGGTGGAAGCCAGAGCCGGGTTAGTCAGAGGTTATAGAGCTTTACAGCTGATGCAAGAGATGCAGGGCAAAGCAGCGTCTGATGACCATGCGAGGTCGTCAAAAAGTTCGGAGAAGGAAGAAGGGTATGTAAGCAAGTTTAAAACACTCATAAACAAATTTGACGAGGCCATGGATGACGATTTTAACACGGCCCAGGCGCTGGGACATGTTTTTGATATGGTGCGTCTGACGAATCATGTCATCGTTGAAGAGAAAACGATGCCCGCATCTGAAAAAGCCAAAGTAGCGGCGGAGGCTCAAAAGGTCTTTGATCATTTTGGCGCTGTTTTGGGAGTCTTTCACAGCGACCCCGGCCATTTTTTTGCTTCTGATAAGCAGACAGAGTTACGTAAAAGAGGCTTGAATATTGAAGAAATTGAAAATTTAGTCAAGCGCAGACAATCTGCCCGGGAAAGCAAAGATTGGGCAAATGCGGATGCTATCAGAAAACAACTGGCCGAACTGCATATTGTCCTTAAAGATTCCGCCGATGGCACGAGCTGGATGATTGAGTGAAATCATTCCTCTTCCCGTCTGTAAAAAATTGGAAATTTTTCTGATAAGTCCTAATAAAACAATGATAAATATAGGAGAAAGTGGTATAAGCATCACAATTATATATTCAATATGGCGAGGAATATAATGAAAAAAACATCGAAGAAATTTTATGTACTGGCACTGATTTGTCTGGGATCCTTGATTCTTTTGGGACTGAATGCAGGTCATAACAATATTTCTGCAAAGGATAAAAATTTTTACAAGGATGTCAAAACATTCAGCGAAGTTTTGGATATGGTCAGGAAAAATTACGTGGATGAGGTTGATACGACAAGCTTAATGCAGGGAGCCATTAACGGGATGATTAGAACGCTTGATCCCCACAGCTCTTTCATGACGCCGGATTTATATAAAGAACTCGAAGTGGAAACACAGGGTCAGTTTGGAGGCGTTGGTATAGAAATCATGATTATCAAGGATGTATTAACTGTTGTTTCTCCCATTGAAGATACGCCTGCTTTTCATGCCGGGCTTAAACCGGGTGATCAGATTCTTAAAATTGACGGTAAATCCACGAAAGATATCAGCATTATAGAAGCTGTCAAGCTGCTTCGCGGTAATAAGGACACCAAGGTTACGATCACGATATTGAGAGAAAACATGACCAAGCCCAAAGACGTTTTGTTGACGCGCGCGATTATCCAGGTCAAAAGCGTCAAGTATAAAAAATTGGAAGACCATATGGGATACATTCGTGTCGCGGCTTTTCAGGAAAAAACAGCCGATGAAATACGCAAAGCGCTCAAAGAATTAGATGGAAAAACCAATCCCATGAAGGGTTTGGTTTTAGATTTAAGGAATGATCCGGGCGGATTGCTGGATCAAGCCATAGAGGTGTCTGATATATTTTTAAAGACCGGCACGATTGTATCAACCCGGGGACGCGTTAAAGCAATGGAAACACAGTCTCTGGCTACAGACGACAATAATGAAATCATTTGTCCGATAGTTGTTCTGGTGAACGAAGGCACGGCCAGCGCCGCGGAAATTGTTGCGGGGGCCTTGCAGGACAACGGCAGGGCTTTAATCGTCGGGACGCAGACCTTTGGCAAAGCGTCTGTTCAGACGGTTATTCCTCTTGAAGGAGGGTCCGCTCTGAAATTGACGACCGCCCGCTATTACACGCCGAAAGGAAGGTCGATTCAGGCGGAAGGCATTAAGCCGAACATCGTTGTTCCTTTCATCAAGTCCGTTGAAGATTCGGAAAGCGCTATCAGCAAGGAAGAGAGAATTAGAGAAAAAGACCTGACGGGACATATCAAACCGGCAAAAGAAGATGGAACAAAAGTTGATGAATCAAGCAAAAGCGTCAAAGAATCTTTGGAGACCGGTGATCATCAATTGAAAACAGCGGTGGATATTCTGAAGAGTTGGAATATCATGAAAAAAATGAAAATAAATTAACCGTCTGGCAAAAATTAAAATCAGCCATGAAGTTATCCAAAAAACTTTTTACCGCAACTATTGCGTTATTAATAATATTGTCCATTGCGGGTATTATTTATGTGTTGCAGTTTGAGGAAGAAAAACCTGAAAAAAAAGAACCGGAAAAAGTAACGAAGAAAAAAGTTATTCCTAAAATCGGCAAACCGAAGCCTGTGCCCAAAACAACGGTTCCTTTACGGGAGGTGGCGATCATTATTGATGACATTGGTTACGATCTTAACGCCGTTAAAAAATTATTAAAAATTGACGCGGACTTGACGTTTGCAATTTTGCCTTTTCAGCCATATTCCCGCCAGGCATCGGAAATGCTGCATAAAGTAAAACGAGAGATGCTTCTTCATTTGCCCATGGAACCTGTCTCCTATCCTCGGGAAAAGCCGGGGGAAGGCGCTTTATTTACAGACATGAATAATGAGGAATTGTTAATGCAATTAAGAAATAATATCACCGCTGTTCCCTATGTTGTTGGCGTGAATAATCATATGGGCTCCCGGTTCATGATGGATGATCAAAGATTATCCTTAATCTTTAAGGAACTCAAAAGAAAAAATCTGTTTTTTGTTGATTCCCGCACTGCACCTGATACCAGGGCCTTGTCCGTTGCGAAAGATATTGGCTTAAATATAGCTGAAAGAAAAGTATTTATTGATAACAATCGTAATTATAATGAAATTTATAACCAATTGATTGATATTGCCAAAAGCAAGAATGATTTCCCTCAAATTATTATAGGACATCCTTATCCAGAGACTATTTTAGCGCTGAAAGATGCCGCGAAAGTTATGCGTAAACAAGGCATATCCATTGTTCCGGCATCTCAGATCATTAAAAAAAATTCCAAACGAAATAATCGTTCATTAATACACAAGCAATAATCATTGATCATCATTATGACGGCTATGAAGAAAAATGTTACCTGTTTAATCGTTATCATAAATTTAATATTAGTCAATCTTTCCGGATGCGGTGGCTTGCATCATCATCAGGTTTCTGCCGGGCAAGGTGAGAGCGTTCAGACACAGGGAACGTATCATTATTTCCTGAGCGTGCTCCTGCGACATGAAGGAAAACTGGAGCAAGCGATCGAAGCGTTGACGAAGGCATATGAGGCGGATCCCCAGTCATCCTATCTGGCCACCGAGCTAGTTTCTCTTTACGCCCAGAAGGGTGATTTCAATAATGCTATTACTCTGGGAGAAGAGGCTCTTTCTAAACATTCTGATCATGTTGAATTGCATTTAATTATGGGAGGGCTGTATCTCAATATCCGTGAGTATTCGAAGGCGATCAGGGAACATAAAAAAGTTATTGAACTGGCCCCCAAAAACCTGATTGCGCATCTTTATTTGGGCATCATTTATGCGGAAGAAAAAAGATTTGATAAAGCAGAAGACATCTTGAAAAAAATGCTGACGATAGATTCTGACAATATCATGGGCATTTATTATTATGGTAAAGTGCTGGAAAAAATGAAACGCTTTGAAGAGGCGGAAAAAATGTTTAAAAAGGCCATGTCGCTCAATCCTTATTTTGAAATGGCCCTTTTTAATTTGGCAGCGCTTTACGAAAAACAGGAAAAACTGGATAAAGCCATTGAAGTGTATCGCAGTTATTTGGCGATTGATCCCACGCGACTGAATTTACGTGTCAGGACGGGAGAACTTTTAATTAAGAAGAAAAAATACGAAGAAGCCGAGCAAGAATTTCGGGAAGTGCTAAAAATTGATCCGGATAATCGCGATATCAAGGTAGCGCTTGGATTGTTATATCTGGATATGAAGAAACTTGATTTAGCCGTGGCGGAATTTTCTGCGATTCTGAAGCGGAATGTTCTGGATGATAAAGTTCGTTATTTACTGGCATCGACGTATGAGCAAAAAGAAGAAAATGCATTGGCCATCGATGAATACAGCAGCATAGCCGTATCCTCCGATTTGTATGTGAGTGCGAGAATTCGCGCTGCCATGCTTTTGAAAAATGAGGGTAAAATAATCCCGGCCATTGACTTGATCAAGAAAGCCATTAAGAAAAAAAACGATCAGATTATTTTCTATCTTTTTGTGTCGGTGCTGTACGAGGAGGCTGGCGACAACGCCGCTTCTGAGAATATATTGAAAGAGGGACTTAACATGGCTCCGAAAAGCACAGATTTGCATTACGCATTGGGCGCGCTTTATGACAAGACAAATCGTTTTTCGGAAAGCGTTGAGACAATGCAGAAGATTTTAGAATTTGATCCGGATAATGCTGAAGCGCTTAATTTTATCGGCTATAGTTATGCTGCAAGAGGCGTCCATCTGGACGAAGCGGAAAAAATGATTCTCAGAGCATTGGAAATTAAACCCGGGAATGCTTATTTCATGGATAGTCTGGGATGGGTGTATTTCAAAAAAAACCAGATGGGCAACGCGGAAAAATATTTAAAAGAGGCTTTGAAGCTTTTGCCGGATGAAGTTGAAATCATCGAACATATGGGGGATTTATACGTAAAACAGAACAAGATGAAAGAAGCCGGTGGCCTGTATGAAAAAGCCCTGAAAATTGATCCCAAGAATCTTCCTTTACAAAAAAAACTTGAAGAGTTGTTCAAAAAAAAACAATAAACACCACATGCTATTTTATCACCGCATATTTTTCTCACCTGAAGCAAAAAAAACTTTTCGTTTGGCGTTTTTTTTATTTTTATTGACATTGTTTTCCTGCGGCTTTTATAAGCCGGCGATTGTAAAAACTGATTTTTCAGCCGGGGACATGGACGTCTCTGTCTTACGCGTGATCGATGAAGATGATATTTTCAGCGCTGTAGCTCTGATCCATGTATCTCATCATAACCGTTTTTATCCGGTGAAAGCAGCTTTGGTGATTAAAAGACCTTCTTATTTACGGATGGAATTACTGCCCGTTATAGGAGTGCCCGATTTTTTTCTTTCGGTTTCTCCTGAAATAATGAAAATATTTATTCCTTCAAAGGGAGAATTTTACAGCGGACTCCCAACCGTCGCCAATTTAAACAAGTTTCTTCCCTGGCAGATAGAAATTGAAGATATGATTATGATTTTTACCGGGGCGTATCCGTCGCTTAAAGAAGAGCATGTTTCTTATCAAATGCACCATGAAGATCATTTTGTGCGTGTGGAAATGAAAGCTCCATCGGGCGCTTCGCAAATTATCTGGATTGGAGAAAATAATAAATTAATCAAACTGGTTCGTCAGGATGATGCCGGAGAAAATGTATATCATGTAGAGTATACTTACGATAATAATAATTTCCCGGAAAAAATTAAAATAAATTTTTCCGATGAAACCACCTCTTTATCGATTAAATATTCGGATGTTAAAATTGAAAAGCACAAGGATTTGTCGGTTTTTGATTTGGCGATTCCAGATCATGTCAGCGAAATTATTTTGGAATAAATAGCGTGTGGTTCTGAGACGGTTATTTTATGCCTTGAAGGTTAGAACGCGCAATGCGCGCCTGGCTGGTATTCGGATAATTTTTAATGACTTCCTGTAAAAGTAATTTGGCGGAGGTGTTATCCCCAAGCTTTAGAAAAGAAAGGCCCTGCTTGAGCAGGGCATAGGGCACTTTGTTGCCGTTGGGATAATTTTTCGTGACCTTTTCATACTCCAGGATCGCGGACTCGTATTTTTGTTCGAAAAAATAACATTCGCCGATCCAAAACTGAGCATTGTCTGAATATTCACTATCGGGATATGCGGCCAGAAAGTTTTGAAATTCTGTCCTGGCTTTAGCATAGTGTCCTTCCTGAAAAATCTGATACGCGGCAGAATATGCCATTTCCTTGTCCTGTTTCTTCCCCGTATCTTTGGCGACTGTGCTGCCATTTAATTTGCCTGTTTTATCTGAAGCGTCTGAAGTATTTTTGCTGCCAATCTCCAGAAATTTTTCGATAAAATTGATTCTAATCAAAATGTTATCGAGGACTTGCTTATCATTTTTTGAATTGATAGACGTATCTTTTTTGAGGGTTTCCACCTGGCCGCGCAATTGCTGAAGATTTTCTCTCAGTTCGGAAATATCCGCCACGGTATTGGCCTGTCCTTTGCGCATGGAATCAAGTGCCGCGGCGTTTTTCTTCACGTCATTCAGTTCGGCGTCTAGAGACGCGATTTTTTCGTCCATTCTCTGATTGAGCTCCGACCGGAGCGCTTTTAAATCTCCTGAAGATGCACAACCAAAAAGGACAAGCAGTATAATGGATAGAAAGAGATGAATATATCTTTTCAAGCTTGTCACCTCACTTTAATAATTACGGATTCACGACAAAATGTGCCCGTCTGTTTTTTGCCCACGCTTCTTCGGTGGAGGACGGATCAAGCGGATTTTCCTCGCCAAAGCTGACCGTTCTCATCATGGATGCTCTAATGCCTAAATTAACCAGATATGTTTTTGTCTCCTGTGCGCGCCTCTCTCCCAGGGCCATATTGTATTCCGCCGTTCCTCTTTCATCGCAATGCCCTTCAATAATGATAGAGGACACTCTGTTTTTCGTGAAATAATTTGCATTGGCTTTCAGGATCTCACGAGCTTCGTAATTGATACTGGAACTGTCAAAATCAAAGTTTATATCGCTGACGGGGGATTTCATGCGGGCCATTTTTTCCAAATCAACAGATTTTTCTGCTGTCACATCTTGTGATTCGGGTGTTTCTCCGGAGGGTGTTACGCTTTGTTGTTCAGTTGGAGACGTTGTTGTGGCTTGTTCGGCTTGTCCGGCGTCGCTGGTCACGACAGATTTTTTTTCGGCACAGCCGGTAAAAATTATCAGACCTAAAATCAGCACTACAAAAATTCCCCTTAATTTTATATTGAATTTCATTATGAACGCTCCTTTCTTATGTTAAATACGGTTCAGTGTTTAGAATATACTAAAGACAAATACACGAATTTTTATCATTTCAAAAAATAGAAAATCTAAAATTCCCCTTTTTTTTAACGTAACGTCGCTTATGCTGAGTCTCTATACCGTAAAGGTGAGAAAATAACAACCCTTTTCGATATTGCTTGTCCGTTAATGAAATCGGCCCGACCATGCCGGCATGATCAGTTTATTATTTTGTTCATACAGAAGCCTTGGATTGGATCCGTTGGAATTCATTATCACCATTCTGCTTTTTGAATTTTTTCTCGAGACGTAAACGATTTGCCGTCCTGACGGCGACCACGATGGCGATTCTTTGTTTGCTTCGTCGAAGGTTAATTGCACAGGGTTGTTGCCTTCCTCATCAATGGAAAAAATTTGATACTTATTGTTTGCCGCCAAGCCTTCATAGACGATGCGGTCACCGCGAGGCGACCACGAAGGTGAAGAATTATAGCTGCCTTTATATGTTATTCTTTTGACATTATTACCCCCGGCGTCCATCGTGTAAATTTGTGGTGAGCCTGACCGGTTTGAAACAAAAACGATTTTTTTCCCGTCCGGCGACCAGGAAGGTGAAACATCTATCGAATAATTATTGGTTAGTCGCATGAGCTTCAGAGCGTCAATTTGCAGGACATATATTTCTTCGTTTCCATCCTTGCTCAGCGTCAATAATATTTTTTCACTATCAGGAGAAAAAGCTCCGCACAGATTCAATCCATCAAAAGAAGCGATCCTTTTTTCTGCGCCGCTTTTTAAATGTCGAAGATAAATTTCCGGACGTCCGCGTTTAAAAGATGTAAAGGCCAGCCAGTTTCCATCCGGAGACCAGCGCGGTGTCACTAAAATAGATTGGTGATTCGTTATTTTTTGTATCCCCGTGCCATCGAAGTTGACAGAATAAATGTCAGACTTCAATCCCGTTTTTGAAACAAAAGCAATTTTGGTATTGAAGTCTCCCGCGTCATTGATAAGCGCCAGCATGATATCGGAAGCTATCGCCCGGGCAATGGCGTTGATTCTGTCGGCGGCGGCGCGATATTTTTTAATAAAAATCACTTCGCCGCGGGTCACATCAAAAAGATGGGCCTCCGCCACGATTTCCCGGTCATTATGGATGACGTTGCCCTTCAACAGATAATCAGCGCCGATGGCCGTCCAATCAGCAAATCGAATTTTTTGAACAGCGATAACTGTGCCAGACGCTTTGTCTTCTAAAAAACTTTTTTTATTTAAAACATTGAATAGGCCCGTCAAAGAAAGATCTTTTTTGACGCCTTCGGACAATGTAAACCCTGAATTAAATTGCTTCGCCGCGGTAATGGATGCCGTGTTAAAATCGCAAACCGCAATGGGAATCATTTTAAAAGCGGGAGAATTAATATCGACATATATTTTGGCCTGGACCGGATTGTTTAACGTCAGC
>CAYZRT010000003.1:46155-75496 GCA_964480875.1 uncultured Smithella sp.
ATCAGCGCAGTTCCGAGGAATGAAAACGTATGCCGATTTCAATGCTGTTGTCTCTGACCCAGTAGGGCAGCGGAGGAAACGGACTTGATTTTTTAACAGCCCGCAGCGCTGAATCATCAAAATAATGATTGCCGGAACGCTTTTCAAAACCCGCATACTGCAAAGCGCCGTTGCGCGCAATTTTAACATCCACAATCGTTGTGATATTTTTTTCAGGCAGCAAGGATTGCGGTATCGTCCAGTTTTGCTTTACCCTTGCCCACACCGCTTCAATATATTCGTTGACTTGTGCGTTTGCTTCAGTATCAGACATCACCGCACTGCTTGATGCCGCCTCGGTCCGCCTGGTTTTCGATCCGGACATTTCTTTCTGGCGGATAGAACTGACGGCTTTTTCGATGATGTGTTTATTTGTTGATCGGGTTTTTATCGGAGGCGAATAAATGCTGCTTATCTTCCGCTTTATAATGATGGATTCAGGCGTTTTTTTGGATGCTAAAATATCATGAAAAGAGGAAGTGTTTTTGGATACAAAAACGGCTTCAGAACCCACCAACTGGACTGAATAGGCTGTGCCAAAGGTCAAGTGCCGCGACGTTGTTGGGATGGAAATAAGAATAATGGCAATCAGGATCACATGAATGATAAGCGACAGAAAGATTACTTTATGAAAACTGCCGTTATTGCCGCGATATGTGCTAACCGGCATCAGGCAAGTCATTTTGATTCCTCAGGCGGCTCGGTGATCATTCCCAGCTTATCGACGCCGGCTTTGCGCACTTCCGACATGACTTCGACCACAAAACCGTAAGGAACATTTTTATCGGCGCGAAGGAAAATTTCACGATCGATTCTGTTTGAAAAAATAGCTTCCAGCTTGGAATTTAATTCTCCCAGCGGCATTTTGGTTTTATTCAGGTAAATTTCCCTGGACTCGTTGATGGTCAGAACCAGTTTTTCCTCGGCGACATCAACGCTTTTCGCCTTGACCCGGGGAAGATTTACGTCAATACCCATGGATAGCATGGGGGCCGTGACCATAAAAATGATTAACAGCACCAGCATAACATCCACTAAAGGTGTGACATTGATTTCAGCCAGAGGTTTATTGGAATGACTTCTTTTGCGAAAAACGCTCATCGTACTGTTATACTGAACCCCTTTTCTTACTTCCGTAAATGGCGTTCCACAATGTTCAGGAACTCAGCCGCGAAATTTTCCATTTCCTGAACCATGTCTTTCGACTGGTTGAGAAAGTAGTTATAGAAAATAACCGCTGGTATCGCCGCGGCAAGTCCGGCGGCTGTGGCAATCAACGCTTCGGAAATACCGGGCGCGACAACGGCAAGGGTTGCCGTACCGCGCGCCCCGATCCCCTTAAATGTATCCATGATGCCCCAGACCGTGCCGAATAAGCCGATAAACGGACTGGCCGAACCCGTTGTTGCCAGAAAACCGAGTGAGCTTTCCAGCTTTGTCATTTCCGTATTACTGGCCTTGTGCATGGAGCGTTCCAGATTATCCAGCGAAGAGAGGCTGATTTCATCGTGTCCCTGTTTCAGTTCACCCGTGGGCTTGTTTGTTTGAGTCAACTCCATGTACCCCACGCGAAACACTTCCGCCGTGGTGGAAAAAGAGTATTTTTTTGCTGCCGGCAAAATATCGGAAAGCTTGGAGCTCTTCAAATAATCTTCGTTGAAAGCCTCATTTTCCTTTTTAATTTTAAGGTAATAGCGGTATTTGATAAAAATAATCGCCCAGGAAACGACAGAAAAAATAAATAACACCAGCAAAACAAACTTAACCATCAGTCCGGCGTCGAGAATCATGCTCAGAAGACTGCCGTTAAAACTGCCGCTTAAGCCTAAAGATCCGAGGTCTTTCACTTTATTTTTCTCCAGATAATATGACTTTAATTTTTTGGTAAGCTAAAGGAAAAATGTAGCGTTGTCAATATATCTTTTTAATTTAAAAAAACTTCTTGTATTTTTTTTTAAATGATAGTAGAGGTAACAACAACTTAAATTATTTTTAAAAAACGTAATCATATTAATAAGGGGGACCTATGAAAAGAAAAAGGATTTTAACACAATATTTGTTGTATTTTCTTATGTTGATGTTTTTGCTGGTTGGGGGTTGCAGCAGCGGCGGCGGCGACGATGACGATGCAGCACCAGCTGTAGATTATTGGATCACTGTTTCCGGAACCGTAACCACGGCGGGCGGCACACCGGTGTCCGGCGTTATGATGCAAACCATGTATCAGCTGGAATTACTGAACGTTAATTTATGGGAAGGCTCCATCAACAGTGATTTATTCAACTGGATATTGACGGACTCCAGCGGAAATTATTCGATAACAGTACCGGCAGGTTTGGTTGAGAATTACACTCTCGTGATAACGCCGGTCAAGAAGAGCTATACATTCACGCCGGCAAACAGGGTCCTCACCATTGCAGGGGTTGATCAAGCGGGTGTAAACTTTACGGCAACTCAAGCTGATGAATTTAGTCAATCCGACCTCACAGGGATATGGAGAGTGAAGATGCTCAGGGCAGGCACCGAAAATCAATGGCTGCGTTCCAGAATTTCAGTTGCTGCAACCGGTGTGGCAACCTGTTTGTCTTACGAGACCAGTGTATCTGCGGGAGATACAACCTGTCCGGCAGATTTTGAATTAACATTGACAATGGGTACTGGAGATAACGACGGTGTTATCACTCAAAGTGGCGCTTATGCAGCGGGAACCAATCACATGACCATGAACTCTGATAAGGATTTTGCGGCGGGAACCGGAACTTCCGGAACAAGTTATCAAATAGTGATTGCACAGAAAGATGAGGTGCCGATAGGAGCCCAGACTTCCCAATATATAGGCAGTGAATTAAACAGCAGGAATTTTGTTTTCCATAGTTTGAGAGCTGGCGGCACGAATGAATGGCGCTATGGAGCAGGAGCAACTACGTCCACAAGTACAATTGCCATGGCCACTGAAAGCACGCCAACAGCCCCCTTGGGCACGGCTGCGATGTCTCTCGACGGTTATACATTCGCGGTAGATGTTAATGGTGTTGTTACCATCGCCGATGCTATCGGAGCCCCCAATAATTTTGAAGGATTCCTTTCCATTGATGAGAGAACGATCGTGGGAAACTTTACAGATGCAACCGGAGACTTGCAGATGATAGTCATTCAGCTTATCGACAACCAGACCGCCAGTTCAATGACTGGAACATCAGTTAATCATCTGCTTGCCGTCGCCGATGGAGAAACACCTGCCTGGGCATATCACGATGTCAATATCAGCAGATTTGAGACATCATTCCTGCCCGATATATTAGGGCTGACGTTTGCCTTAGACATGATGCTCTCTTATAATTGGGAATTGTCTCTCGGTTATACACCTCTGCAAAAACTTGGTCTTATTGATCTGGAGAGGATTAACATTACGGCTAACGGTCAGGCGACTATAGAAGATCCTGCTTCCACGGAGGCAACGCCACTTTCTCCTCTGTTCCACGGACAGTTGGCGTTTGATGGTACGTTCATGGTGGGTGTGGAAACTATTACTTTAGATGGTAATCCTTTCTTTGCACTGGATGTCATCACACATTAAAAACTGAAAAGCAGATAAACTGAAAAACCCGCTCCGGAAATTTTGGGGCGGGTTTTTTTTGAATGAATTTTTCAATAACGATGCATTAAAGATTTTCCGGCGTAAAAGCAACCACATCATCAATACGGTTTGCACCGGCCAGCAACATGACTAAACGGTCGATCCCCAGCGCAATACCTGCGGAGGGCTGAAGATTTTGCAGCGATTGAAGAAACTTTTCCGGCATGGTGTAGCGCGCCCATTTTTTGTCTGCGCGTTTTTTTAAAGCCTCCTCAAAGCGATGGCGCTGTTCAGTTGCGTCGGTCAATTCCGAAAAACCGTTGGCAATCTCCAGACTGCCGATATAGAGTTCAAAGCGTTCACTAATGGAAGAATTGTCATTCTTTAGTTTGGCCAGTGCCGCAAGCTTGGCCGGGTAGTCATAAATAAACGTCGGCCGATCAGCGCCCAGTTTCGGTTCAATGTAATCCACTAAAATTTCATCAAAGTTATTTTGTTCGAGGGCTGCCTTAAGCGTGACCGGCGCGTATTTTAGAAAAGCGTCTGCGACAGTTATCCTTTCCCAGGGTGTCGCCAGATTGATTTTGTTTTTTTGTCTGCTGATTACGGCAACCCCCATGTTTCTTGCCACAGTCCCAACCAATTCTTCGCACTGATCCATCAGTTTTTGGTAATCAAATCCGGTCACATACCACTCCAGCATGGTAAATTCCGGCAGATGTCTGTCGCCTCTTTCGCCGGAGCGGAAACACTTGCTGATTTGAAAAATGCGCGGATATCCCGCAGCCAAAAGCCGCTTCATGCAGAGTTCGGGTGACGTCTGCAAAAACCAATCCTCCGAGCGGATGGCTTCAATATGTTCTTCCGGCGCAGGCGAAGGAATGCGCAGAGGCGTATCCACTTCCAGAAATTCATGGTTGAGAAAAAAAAGACGGATGCTTTGAATTACTTTGGCGCGTATTTGTAGCGTATGAGACTTACGCGCCAAAAAAAAATTATTATCAGAATGGAATTCACTCAAAATCAGAGAACCTATAAAATTGAAGCAGAGAATTATATGTTATTGCGTTTTAGTAATTTGAAAATATACTGTTCTTTGTCCTCCGCTGGCGGAGGTGTCCCGATGCGAAATCGGGACGGAGGTGGAAAATGATTTTTAATCTGTAACTTGGATGAACAACTCCTGCCTTGATACGTCCACCCCCTTCATCCCCCGCCGGCGGGGGACACGCAAAATACATTACGTATCAAATTTCCCCTGTCTTTTGAAAAACTTCTTCAACCTTTAACGCGAGTCAGGTACTCACCCGTTCTCGTGTCAATTCTGATCTTTTCCCCTTCGGTAACGAAGGTTGGCACCTGAATAGTGTACCCTGTCTGTACCTTAACCGGTTTGGTGGAGCCGGCGGCGGTGTCGCCTTTGGCCCACGGCTCGGCTTCGGTGACGAACAGCTCGACAAAGTTGGGCAGGCTGATGCCGATAGGCCGGTCTTCAAAAAGAAGAATTTCCACCTCGATATTGTCGGTCATGAAATGAACGGCATCGTCGACTTGGTCTTCCGTCAGGTAAACCTGTTCGTAGTTTTCATTATCCATGAAGCAGAATTTGTCGCCTTCCTTGTAGAGGTACTGCATTTTCTTTTCCCGTAAATCCGCCTGTTCAAAGGTGTCAACGGAACGAAATGTCCGCTCAAACTGATTTCCATTGATCATGTTCTTGAGCTTGGTGCGATACAAAGCCTGTCCCTTGCCCGGCTTGACAAAATTAAATTCGGTAATGACGTACGGTTCGTTGTCTATTTTCAGCCTTAGTCCCTTTCTCAAATCACTGGCAGTGTACATAAAAATTTTCTCCTTGTTTGGTGTAACAAAAAACGTGTTTTACTCTGGCGCTTCTCTAATCTATTTATTGAAACTTGTCAAAAAAATGTTGCTGTTTTTTTAAGTCGTTTTTTAGAGCTTTGGACATCACATTCAGGGGTATTTTGCCCGCGCTTCCGGGCACGTCCAGAACGTACTGCGGCAGGCAAAGTCCCGAACATTGCTGCCATATTTTTTCCATCAGGGCGATGCTTGATTTCGGATCGGTGCGGAAATGACCACAGCCTTTAGCGGGGTCGCAATGAAAAAGATAGTAGGGGCGGACGGATATTTTTTGCAATCCGTTCAGCAGATCCTTCATGATTGCCGGGGAATCATTGACGCCTTTGAGTAAGACCGATTGATTGGAAACCGGTATCCCGGCTTCCTGCAGCATGTTACAGGCGCGTGCGGCCTCCGGCGTAATCTCCGCGGGATGATTGAACTGGGTATTGAACCACAGCGGCCGGTAGCGTTTGAGCATCCGGCAGAGGTTTTTCGTAATGCGCATGGGCATCACCACGGGAACGCGGCTGCCGATTCGTAAAACCTCAATATGTGAGATCGCCTTCAGCATAGAACAAAACTTTTCCAAAGTATCATCATCTAGAATCAGCGGGTCGCCACCAGAAATGATGACCTCACGGATTTGCGGTGTGGCGGCAATGTAGCGACTCATTTCCCGAAAACGGGTTTTTAAACTTATGTCGTTGGGCCGTGACCAGAAACGCTTGCGGTTGCAGTGTCGGCAATAGACGGCACAGGTTTCTGTAACAATAGTCAGACAGCGGTCGGAATAGCGATGAATCAGTTTAGGCGCCGGCATGTGCTTATCTTCTTCCAGGGGATCTTCCGGCAATTTGTCGGGAAAATCCGTTTCCAGGAAACTCGGAACACATTGCACGAAAATAGGATCCTTTTCATTTTCTTCTTGAATGAGCGACAGATAATAAGGCGTTATCGCCACCGGATAGACCGCCGCCACAGCCTTGATTTTATCGTTGTTCCGGCTCTTCGCGAAACCGGCCAACGCGTCAACGTTGGTGATGCGGTTTCTGAATTGCCAGCGCCAGTCCTGCCAGTCCCCGGCCGTTGCGTCGTTAACACAGGAACGATCCAATTTTTTCCTTATCTCTTTCATGGCTGTCCTATAAATTTCACGGTGTGTGTCGTACCATAAATTGAATGCCTTGCAAAGTTAATCTCTAAAGTTACGCAAGAAAAATCTTTTTGTCTGTGATAAGCTGATGAAAAGGAAAAGCAGGGGAAGATGCCGTGATAAAATTGCAGAAGCGCAAAGAAAAAGTAGCCATGCTGTCGGTTGCTTCTAATTCTTTTCTTGTTGTGTTCAAAGTTATTGTCGGTATCGCCATCGGCTCTGTTTCGATTATATCGGAAGCGATTCACTCGGGAGTGGATTTGCTGGCTGCGGTTATCGCCATGTTTTCGGTCAAAACATCCAGTGTGCCTGCCGACGAACGTCATCCTTTCGGTCACGGTAAAATAGAGAACATATCCGGCTTTGTGGAAGCGCTGTTGATCTTCGCTGCGGCATTCTGGATCATCTTTGAAGCGCTGAAAAAATTAAACGCCCCTCAGATCATGGAGAATGCTGAGTGGGGTGTGGGCGTTATGTTATTTTCTGCTGTCATGAACTTTATTGTCTCGCAGAAACTTTTCCAGGTGGGAAGGGAAGCCGATTCTATAGCCCTGCAGGCCGATGCCTGGCATTTGCGCACGGATGTCTATACGTCCGCTGGCGTTATGACGGGTTTGGGGATCATCTGGCTGGGACACAGATTTTTCCCCGATCCTAATATTCACTGGATTGATCCTGTGGCCGCAATTTTTGTTGCTGTGTTGATTCTTCACGCCGCTTATGAACTGACCGTGCAGTCTCTGAGCGATTTGGTGGATGTTCAGTTGCCGCCGGAGGAGGAAAATTTCATTCGCGACATTATCAGCAGCGAACACACTATTTGCGGTTTTCATCAATTGCGCACGCGCAAAGCGGGGCATGTTCGCTTTGTGGAATTTCACATCAAGGTTGATCCGCAAATGTCCGTGCATGATTCACACGACATTACCAGAGCATTAAAACAGAATATCAGGAAAAAGTTCTCTGAATGCGTCATTACCATTCACATCGAACCCTGCGACGGCGAATGCTCGGAAATGTGCGTAGCAGGCTGCCTGCTGCCTGAAAACAAAAGGCAAAAGATTTTCCACAAACATTAATAGTCCTAAGTCAAAGTCCAGCGCATGCCGGATAATCCATTGTCCTTGTTATCCCCTCCTTTTTTAAAGGAGGGTTAGGGTGGATTTTTGTCATGTCAAGCGTAGCGAGACATCTGGTGCTTTTCAGACTTTTTACCCCGACACAACGGGGTTCGAAGTGACATTTGTAAAGAAGTACAATGACCTTTTTGTTTGTTCATCAAAACAAACAAACCGGCAGTTTGATGGGCGTCAGTTTGTCGCCCTCATACAATACCTTTTCCAGAAAGAGGCCCGATGGCGGGGCGGTAAATTGCGCCGGCATACCAATTTGCTTTCTTTGGCTAACTTTGTTGGCTGCGTCGTCGGCTTCCTCAACGTATGTGCAATACGCCTCGTCGCCTCCTCCTTGCCGTCGCGTTATCCTTTGAAAGCGAATTGGTATCAGCATCTTTTCGACATCGTTTTTGGTAAGGCTGCCGCGGCCGACCTCAACGGTCACGCCCACAATGCGCCTGACCATTTTCCAGAGGAAATGCGAACCCACAATCCGTACGGCGATGATATCGTGAAATTCTTTTAACCATACTCCTTCAAGGTTGACTTTTGTAGAGGTATCCTTGTCCATTCTTTTGTCGGCGAAAGAGGCAAAATCGTGAAAGCCATGAAAAATATCCAGCGACTGTTTCATTTTACTTACATCGAGTTTGTCTTTGATCCACCAGACATAGCGTTTGCCGAAGGCTGTGCGCCTGCGGGAAATCAAATACAAATAACTGCGGCTGACGGCGTGATGGCGGGCATGGAAAAGTGCGGAAGCGTTTTCAACCTTTAGGACGTTGACGCTGGCCGGCAGGTTGTCGTTGATGCCCATGCGCAGAGACTCCGGATGAACTTTTTTGGAAGATTCCAGATGGGCGACCTGCTCCAGCGCGTGCACGCCGGCGTCGGTTCGACCCGCACCCTGGACCTTTACCGGCGCACCCAGAAAATTTTCTGCCGCTTTGATTAAAGTGTCCTGAACGCTGCGGGCGTTTTTCTGCGACTGCCAGCCTCGGTAGTTGGTGCCGTCGTATTCGACCATTAATTTATATTTGTGCATAATGAGCCTTGATTTTCCGAACGTAGTGTACGGAAAATCTTAGAGCGAATTATCCCCGCAGCGAAGCGGGATTTGGAATTCATATTAGTGAGCAACAAATGCCGTGTTACTTGTCCGGAGCTAACATCGTCATTGCGGAAAGATGTTTTATTAATAATCCTTCCGGATCAAGATAGTCTAATTCCTTTCCGGGGCGCAAGGTCGTAATGACAGCCTTGCCGATGATTTTCCGTCCTTCCTTGCCGTCACAGCCTATTGTTCGCAGACCCCAGACATTATGAAAAATCAACGCCCGTCCGTTTTCTTCGCCGATGTAAAGCATGATATGCCCCTTGCGCCAGAGAAGACTTAAATAGGGGATTCCCTGTTGCAGAATGATTTTTTCCTTTTGTTCAGGCTCCAAATTTAGCAAATCAATGTACGTACCCGTTTTTTTGGCCTGATCTGCCGAATGTCTGGGCAGCCAGATACCGAAAGGAGCAAGAAAATCCCTGGTCATGGCAGAACAGTCACGGTTGCCGTAAAGCCCCCCCCATCCGTAAGGTTCGTCAATGAATTCATTGGCGACGCTTACAGCATTCAAATAACTAAAGGGTAGCGGTTTCGGCACGACCACCTGCCGCGACATGACGCCTTTTTTTATGATAGCGTTGTTTTTTTCATTTGCGCTGGCAATGAATATTTCCATATTGTCAGTCGAGTCTTTTACTAATGGAAATACCTGCCCGATATATGTTCTGAGACTGAAATTACCTTCGGTGTCGAAAACGGGTATCCTATCCTTGATGGCCACGGCATAACGGCCGGATTCCCAGGTTTTTATGAAATTTTCATCCACGCGCGCAAAATCTTCAACGGGAATCCATCCGAAAGCGAAACTTGTTTCCACCAGCGCCCATGATTTATCGGCGCTGAGATGACAGAATAGCACAGGAGTATTTGCCGGCACGGAAGATATTTGCAGATTGTCAAAAGGCCAGCCGGAGCTGTCGCCGCCTGGTTTGTAAAAATGAGGCTTGTTCGTGGGCATCGCACGCAAATTTGTATGCCTGGTTGTAATGGCATACTGTATGGCGTTAGGATAATTTTCCAGGGAGGCGTTTTGTTGAAGTTTTTTTACCCAGGACGCGGAATGTTTTCTTTTGTTTTCGCCATAGCCGGGACTCATGGAAAAATTGTTGAAAATCAAAGATAATTTTTCCTGCGACGAATGTGCCGGCTTCAGATTATGCCATACTGAAAAGTAAATTTTATTATAATCTTTATTCATTTTGGCCTGTGCTTCTTTCTGCAGCAGCAATTTTTCTTTGTATTTGTCTTGCAGATAAGACAAATGGTTCTGACTTAAATCAGTTACATCCTTCACTTCCTTGAGATAATCCGGTGATTTTAAACAACAGGAGACTAAAAAGAGCGCCAAAATGAAATAAGAAAATTTTATCTTCATGAAAAAATACCTTGATTTAATGAGACCCAAATTTCAGAAACGAAGTGCACTGAAATTTGATGGTCGAATTATCCCCGAGGCGAAGCCAAGCGGGATAAATGGGGGTCTAATTTCCCACCCCCTGGGGCGCAGTTTCTTTGGATACCCCGCTGCTGGCGGCAGGGTTCTTCATTTGCATTTTTTTTATATGCTTTTTTTATATTTTGAGCAAGATGAAACCGTTAAAAATTTAGTTTCTTTTGTAAATAATTTATGGAATAAGAAAGCCAACCCTGATATAAATGCTCTAAATTTTATGAGCCGATATGACCGGGCGTGACGTTAGAAATAAAAAATATTTCTTTCACAGGAAGAAGAAGGAGATGAAAAATGGATAGTTTTGTACCCAAGAAAATTTTTTTTACAAAAGGAGTGGGCACGCACAAAGATGAACTGCATTCTTTTGAGCGTGCCTTACGTGATGCGGGGATAGAAAAATGCAACCTGGTCCAGGTGTCCAGTATATTTCCGCCGCGCTGCAAAATGATTTCCAAAACACAGGGACTCAAAGATTTAACACCAGGCGCCATTACCTATTGTGTCATGAGCCGTTGCTGTACCAATGAGCCCAAAAGACTCCTGGCGGCTTCGGTCGGGTGCGCTATTCCCTCCGATAAATCATCTTACGGTTATATCAGTGAACATCACGCCTACGGTCAAAATGAAAAACAGGCCGGAGATTACGCGGAAGATCTGGCGGCGGCCATGCTGGCCTCCACATTGGGGATTGATTTTAATGTTGATGAAAGCTGGGATGAGAAAAAAGAAATTTTTAAAATCAGCGGCAAGATCGTACGAACGCTTAATGTCACACAGTCGGCGATTTGCCGGGATAATCAGTTCACCACAGTCATTGCCGCAGCCGTGTTTATTTTTTAAAACAGGCATTTAACCAGAAATCAGGACGGCAATCTTTTTTTGAGGATAGTGTGCGTCTATGTCGACGAAAGAGGATCAGATAAAAGTTACAAGAGGCATCCCTGATCTGCAAATTCACGATGTCGGTGGAGCAGAACTCCCTTATCTTTATTACGAAGGAGAAGCCCCGCAGATCCTTTTCGCTCACGCTACCGGTTTTTTACCCTGGCTCTGGCATTCTGTCATCGAGGAACTAAAACCGCATAAAGAAGCCTGGGCGCCTTACATCTGCAATTATCGCGATTGCGATCCGGAAAAGGGTTTGGGCTGGGATATCATCGCTAGGGATTTAATCAGCTTTTGCAGTTCACAAAACATCAGGAATAATCTGGCTGTCGGGCATTCCATGGGCGCTACGGTGTTGACCATTGCGTCGGCATTATTCGGTCTGCAACCTCGTGGCATGATTTTGATTGAACCGATTTTTCTGCCGGAAGTCTTTTACGAAATAGATATCAAACTGAAGGATCATCCCCTGGCTTCTCAATCCATTAAAAGAAAAAACGGCTGGAAAGATGAGAACGCAGCGCTGGAATATCTAAAATCGAAGTCACTGTTTGCAGGTTGGGATGAACAAATGCTCCAGTTCTATCTTAAATACGGCATGGAAAAACAGGCAGAAGGAGATTTAAAGCTTACCTGTGCACCACGCAATGAAGCTGCGTTATTCATGGGTGGAAAGAGCACCAACCCCTGGCCATTGCTTCAAAAATTAACATGTCCGGTTCTGGTTCTGGAAGGAGAACAAAGCGCAAATAAGGCCTTTGTGGATTTGCACAGAGCCGTTTCTTTATTGGCTGACGGCAGATTTTTTTCTGTTCCTGAAACAGGACATTTGATTCCCATGCAAAAACCTAAAGAAGTCGCTAAAATCATACAGGAATTTATAGCAGACGTTTTTTAAAATCATTGACGAATTTCAAGAAATATGTAAAATTTTTGACAGCAGGATTCTAAGAATAATCCAAGAGGAAATTGTTTGATGTCTTTTGATGAAGGCGACGATAACCGTTCCGAAGGTAAAAAAAGTTTGTATTTTTCGCTTACAAAACCTTTCGCCATGATCGGTCAAAGCGTAATAAACTGGATCAACAGCATGGGAGCCGCGGCTGTTTTTTTGGCATTGGCTCTGCTTAAAACCTTTCATCCCAAACAATTTTCCAAAGTTATCCAGCAAATTTATTACATTGGGGCGCGATCCATAACGATTATCATGCTGGTGAGTCTTTTTACCGGAATGGTTCTGGGTCTCCAGTCGTATCACGCTCTCGTGCAATTCGGTGCGGAGGGATCCCTGGGAACGTTGGTTTCGCTTTCGCTGATCAGAGAATTGGGGCCGGTTCTCACGGCCATTATGATTACGGCCAGAGCCGGTTCGGCCATAACGGCTGAAATTGGCGTTCAGCGTATTTCCGAACAGATTGACGCTCTGGAGACCATGCGTATAGATCCTTTTCGCTACCTGGTGACTCCCCGAATAACAGCTTCTATTATCAGCTTTCCGCTGCTCACCACTGTGTTCGATCTCATCGGCATTATCGGCGGATACATCAGCGGTGTGGCGCTCATGGGTTTAAATGCGGGGGTCTATTCACACAGCATTCAAGCCTACGTCGATATGGAAGATCTGACCAACGGCTTTGTCAAGGCGATCGTCTTTGCAGTTATTGTTGCCACCGTTTGCTGCTATCAGGGATATTTCGTGCATATGCGCGGCGACAGCAAAGGCGCCAAGGCGGTTGGCCTGGCAACAACATCGGCTGTTGTTATTTCCTGTGTGTTGATTCTTGTTTCCGATTACGTTGTGACGTCGCTTTTGATGGTTTAGATCAATATGAACACACCTCTTATAGAATTTAAAAATATCACCAAACGATTCGGGGAACAAACCGTTCTCGATAAGGTGAATTTGCAGATTTACGAGGGAGAGGTAACGACCATCATCGGTCTGAGCGGTTCGGGCAAGAGCGTATTACTCAAACATATTATCGGATTGCTCAAACCCGACGAAGGAACGATTCTTCTTCGCGGAAAACCGATCAACGAAATGAAAAAGACCGAGCTGGCCGAAGCCATGTCCAAAATCAGTTATATGTTTCAAAGTAACGCTTTATTCGGTTCCATGACGGTTTATGAAAATATTGCCCTGCCGCTTTTGGAAAATACAAACATGAAAAAATCCGAAATACACGACCGGGTTATGGCCAGAATTGAACAAACGGAATTGACCGAGGCCGCGCGGAAATATCCGTCGGAGCTTTCCGGAGGCATGCAAAAAAGAGCGGCGCTGGCACGGGCATTGATTACCGATCCCCATGTGGTTTTATTTGATGAACCAACAACCGGTCAGGATCCCGTACGGAAAAACGCAATTTTGAGCATGATCGCCCAGTACCAGAAGAAATTTAATTTTACGGCGGTCATGGTCAGTCACGAAATTCCCGATGTGTATTTTATTTCCAATAGAATACTTGCTCTTTATGACAAAACCATTGTCTTTCAGGGTACGCCGGAGGAACTGAGTAGTTTTGATCATCCTTTCAACGATGAAGTTATCCGGAGCCTGGAAAGTTTGCAGAAAGAATTAACCGGTCTTTATTCCAGAAGGCAGTTTAAAGTTTTACATCATTCTCAGTTACAAAGCCGCAAGTCGGATGAAGGCTATAGTGTGGTTGTTTTTGATTTATCGGACATGAATGCCATTGTTTCCAACATCGGTTACGACAGGGCTCAGGAAACAATCCATTCGATGGGAAAATATATTGATAAACATTTTGGCGACATCGGCGGTTTTTCCACCCGCCGTAAGATTAATGAATTTGTCACGGTATTGCCCTTTTCCAATCTTGACGAGGCGGAAAGTATTGTAAAAGAGTTTGTTGAAGAGTTTCAGCAGGGTGAAATCAGCAATATTTGGAATGAAGAGCAGAAAAATGCGCTTGCGGAAAAATGTATTGATTTTCCGATCAAAGCGGGCATCGCTGAAGGCAAACCCGTTGCCGGTATAGATACAGTTATCAAATTGGCCAAATCTCATCAAAAAGAAATTGGACGGCTGAGATGCGCCGTAAAGGAGTAAACACATGAAAAAATATGAGATAGAAACCATCGTCGGAATTTTTGTCTTTTTAGGACTTCTCTGCATCGGTTACATGACCGTCAAACTGGGTCACGTTTCTTTCCTTGAAGATGCGTCTTATCCGGTTGAAGCCAAATTCATTTCCGTAAGCGGTCTGAGAATTAACAGTCCCGTGAAGGTCATGGGAATTCAGGTTGGAAAAGTGGAAAAAATAACCATGGATCAGGAAAACCAGAAAGCGGTTGTAAAACTCAAGATTAAAAAAGGGATAATGATTTACGATGACGCCATTGCCTCCATCAAGACGGAGGGTCTGATGGGCGATAAATTTATCAGTATTGATCCGGGTGGCGGAGGTTCTCTTCTGGAAGTTAATGGAACCATCATCGACACACAGGCGCCGATAGATATAGAAAGTTTAATCAGCAAATATGCTTTTGGCGATGTAAAAAAACAGTAGATATAATGGCATTAGGAGGACGAAGGAATGAAAAAACAACTGGCAGGATTATTAATCGCACTAGCGTTTTTGATGTTTGCTTTGCCGGTTTATGCCGGTGCCCCGCTTGATTCGGTTAAGAAATGTGTCAACGAGGTCATTGCCTTATTAAGCGATCCCAAGCTCAAGGCCGAATCAGCCAAAGAGATAAAAAAAGAAAAGCTTCGCGTGCTTTACAAACAAATGTTTGATGAAATTGAATTTTCCAAACGCACCCTGACTCGCAACTGGAACAAATTCAGCCCTGCGCAACGAAAAGAATTTGTTGATCTCTTTGAGCAGGTATTGGAAAAATCATACGCGGACAAAGTTTTAAGCTATACCAACGAAAAAGTTGAATTCTATAAAGAAACCATGCTTTCAGCAAATCAAGCCGAAGTTCAAAGCAAAATTATTACATCGTCCAAAGAAATACCCGTTTTTTATCGGGTCATTTTAAAAGACGGTAAATGGAAAGTTTATGATGTCGTGGTGGAGAATGTCAGTCTTGTTCAAAACTACCGCACGCAGTTTAATGATATCCTGTCAAAAGATAAACCGGAACAATTGCTGGAAATACTTCGCAACAAGGTCAGTAAACATTAAATAATATTCAGTGCTTTGTAATGTTCGTCAAATGGCGGAATATTTTTTCTCAATTTTGTAAAATGAAATCTTATTTTGTTAGTATTTTATTATTGATATTTGTAATGTCAGGCTGTGCTTACGGCGAGGGCATGTCTTGGGTTGTTTCCAATGACTCGCCTCCTGTGTTGCTGGCATCCGCGTCGGATAAGGTTACAGCAAAAGCTGCCGTTGATACGTCCAATCCCCTGGACGAAGACTACACGGAAGACGAGGGCTTTGATGAGTATGCCGACAACGCGATCAAAGAGGAAAGGGTGGAAATCGCCGACCCTCTGGAATCGGTCAACAGAGTATCGCATGAATTTAATGACAAGCTGTATTTCTGGGCGGTCAAACCCGTTGCTCAGGGCTATAAGGCGGTCGTTCCTGAACCTGCGCGCATCAGCGTGAAAAATTTCTTTTCCAATCTCGGTTTTCCCGCTCGGTTTATCAGTTGCCTGCTCCAGGCGGACCTGAGCGGCGCGATCACCGAGGCGGGGCGTTTTACGATTAACACCATCTGGGGCATCGGGGGATTGCTTGATCCTTCTGCCGGCAAAGAACTGAATCTGCAGGAACAGGACACGGATTTGGGACAGACACTGGGCGTCTGGGGTGTCGGTCAGGGATTTTATATTGTCTGGCCGGTTTTTGGACCTTCAACACCTCGTGATTCCGTCAGTATTGCCGGCAATTATTTCCTTGATCCTGTTGCCTATTTGAATCCCTGGTCCGCTCGTTTAGGTGTGAATGTTCTTGATAAGGTGAACTCCGCGTCCCTGAGAATCGGCGATTATGAGGCGCTGAAAGACGCGGCCGTTGATCCCTATATTGCGTTTCGCGATGCCTATGTCCAGTACCGTTATAAGAGAGTAAAAGCCAGAAAAGCAAAACGGTCATCTGCCGTTGAGCCGACGGAGCTATCTGCACCGGTCCATCCGGAATCACCCGATAAAGGCAAGTAAATGAAAAAACAAATACATCAAAAACATTTTTTAGTCCTTGTGCTTACAGCATTATTTTTCGTAATCGGTCAACAAGCAATGGCAGCGGGATTATTCGGCGCGCCCCAAACCGTCTCCCGGGAAGCCGGCGGATTGAACACCGCCATCGGATACCGGTATCATGAAGACACATACCGGGATGTCGCGGAGATCAAAATCAGGCAAAACGAGATTTATTCACAGGCGGCTTACGGCGCAAATAATATTTGGGAAGTGTATGGACGGCTTGGAATAGCCGATTTGAAAATTGAAGACGTTTTTAAAGACAACGAAAAATTTTCCGGTACTCTGGGAGCGAAGGTTTTTTATCCGATAAGTTCAAAATGGGGTGTCGGCGCTATTGTTCATGGATCGTATTATTTCAGCGATTTTACCGATAGAGTTTCCAGAAGTAGAGAGGTCAGGATTGATCATCTCTGGGATGCAACTTTTGGCGTCGGGTTACAGTTTACACTTCCCTGCGGTGCGAAGTTATATACAGGCCCCTATTTATACTATTCGGAAGCCAGGATGTCTCTTTCCTCCGGTATTCGCGATCTGGGATACGCAACCGGAAATTATTCCGTTGAAAACCAGTCCATCGCCGGAGGATTCGCGGGCCTGGATATACCGCTGGTCAAAGGATTTCGTTTGAATGTTGAAGGGCAATATGCGGAAAGATTATCCGCCGGCGCCGCCATCAGCTATACATATTAATTATCCTTGCACATCATAAGTCAACGCACAGCCCATCAAATAAGCGGTGAGGCGGATGAATCAGCAGAAAGAAAACTTTTTTCAGGTCAGGGATCTCACCAAGGTTTATCACATGGGCGAAGTGGAAGTGCACGCCCTGCGCGGCGTGAACATGGAACTCTATGCCGGCGAACTGGTGGTTTTGCTGGGACCGTCGGGAAGCGGCAAGTCTACCTTGTTAAACATTATGGGCGGTCTTGATACAGCCACCGGTGGCTTTGTTTCCTACCGGGGAAAAGAATTGACCAAAGCCACAGAAAAGGAACTAACGGAGTACCGCCGTTTTCATGTCGGATTTGTTTTTCAATTCTACAATCTGATTTCCAGCCTGACGGCGAGGGAAAATGTTTCGGTGGTGACGGAAATTGCCCCCGATCCCATGGCACCGGAGGCCGCTCTGGAAATTGTCGGATTGACTGAGAGACTGAATCATTTCCCCGCACAGCTTTCCGGCGGCGAACAGCAGCGCGTGGCTATCGCCCGCGCCATTTCCAAAAATCCGGCGGTGTTGCTGTGTGACGAGCCGACGGGAGCACTCGATTCCCAAACAGGCATCGTCGTGCTTCAGGCACTGGAACGCGTCAACCGCGAACTGGGAACGGCAACAGCGATCATCACCCATAACGTGGATATCGCCGGCATGGCCGACCGCGTTATTCATTTAAGCAACGGCCATATCGCCAGCGTTGAAATCAACAAAGTGAAAAAATCTGCCAGCGAACTGGTGTGGTGAGAAAGAACAAAAAACAAAGTTTAAAGTTCAAAGTCGAAGTCCGGTGTATGCTCGAAGGGCAAGTGGCAGGTAGCAAGTGAATTGTCATTCCGGGCAAGCGAAGCGCGACCCGGAATCCAGGCGTCGTCCCTGTCGCAGATGCCCTTTAGGGTACGCAGGCGGGGAACTAGTATTTTTCTTAGCCTAGTTCAATCTTGTAGATTGAATCAGCATGTAAGTCTCCCTTTTCTAAAGGGAGATATAGAGGGATTGTAAAATATTTGTCATTTCGAAAAATCCCGACGAGTCGGGATGACGAGAAATCTTTGATTAACAAAACAAGATGTCTCGTTACACTCGACATGACAATCAAAAAGAATTAGTTTCACCCTAAATAACCTGAAGGATACACGTAACCACTGCTTAAATAGATATTTTGGCGCAAAACTTAAAATGGGGACAGCATGGAGACTGTATGGACTGATCCCCGATCAGTCCGAAAAACGGCGCGTTCAGGGGAACGCGCCCTACACTTGTTCAGCCAAGTCTTTTTGACTTGGCTGTTAATAAAATAGTCAGTCGAGTCCAAAAGACTCGACTGATCTTGAGAGGGAAAATAAATTGTGTCACCCTCCCTCCCCTCAAGGGAGGGAAGACAGAATGAAAACTAGGTTCGTTTGTGGGTGAATAAGTGAAAACGCTGAACCGAAAACTCTTGCGGGAATTGTGGCTGATGAAGGGCCAGGTGTTTGCCATAACGCTGGTGGTGATGAGCGGCGTGGCCACCTTCATCATGTTTATCAGCACCATGCATTCCCTCGATTTTACCCGAACCAAGTTTTACCGCGAGTACAATTTTGCAGATGTTTTTGTCAATTTAAAGCGGGCGCCGGAAAGCCTCAAAGATAAGATAAAAAACATCAACGGCGTTAATCAACTGGAAACCCGCGTTTGCGCTCAGGCCAAGCTGGATATCAATGGCTTCAAGGAATCGGTTACCGGCAGGATAACATCCGTTCCCGATGAAGGCGAACCGCTGATCAACCGCTTGTACATCAGGGCCGGCAGGCTTCCCGATCCTTTCAGAGACAATGAAGTGGTCATCAATGAAACCTTTGCCCAAGCTCACAGTTTTAAACTCGGCGATCAATTCGCGGCGGTGATCAACGGCAAATGGAAGAACCTGACGATTACCGGCATCGTTCTTTCTCCGGAATATATCTTATTGATGAAAACGGGCGCGATGACTCCCGACTTCAAACGCTATGGCGCTTTGTGGATGAGCCGTAAGGCCATCAGCAAGGCTTACGACATGGAAGGCGCGTTCAATGATGTCGTTCTCACCCTTCATCCGGGAACGCAGTTGACCGATGTTGTGCGGGATTTGGATAATATTCTAGGACGGTACGGCGGCTTCGGCGCCTATGGGCGCAAAGACCAGATATCCCACAAGTTGCTTAGTGAAGAATTCAAACAACTCAACACCAGTTCAAAAATATATCCGACGATTTTCATTTGCGTGGCCGCTTTTCTATTGAATATTGTCATGAGCAGAACCATCAGCACGCAACGGGAACAGATCGGCACGCTTAAAGCATTCGGTTACCATCATCTTAATATCGCAATCCATTACGCGACGATGGTCATGATGATTATTTCCGCCGGCATCATAATTGGTATTGCCGGCGGTATCTGGTTCGGGAAATTGCTGGGAGAACTGTATTTGGCAACGTATCGATTCCCGTATTTGATTTACACATTACATCCGGAAGTGATTGTTGCGGTCGTTTTGATCAGTGTGGGCGCGGCGCTCGGTGGCACCCTGCACTCGCTCTGGAGAGCGGCCCGGCAGACTCCCGCGGAAGCGATGAGGCCGGAAGCTCCGGAGCAATACAGGGTTTCTCTGATTGAAAAGACGGGCGCCGGCCGTATTATTTCCCAGCCCACTCGCATCATCGCCCGCAATATCGAAAGAAAGCCGATTAAGACGTTTCTTGCGATTATCGGCATCGCAACGGCCTGCGCGACGATGATCTGCAGCGGATTTTTTCAAGACTGTATTGATTATATGGTTCATGTTCATTTTGTTCTGTCGCAGAAAGAAGATATGACCGTGGGCTTTGTCGAACCGACTTCCCATAAGGCTATCTACGCATTAAAAAGAATGGAGGGAATCAACGACGGAGAAGCCTTCCGAAGCGTTCCGGTAAAGATGAAATTCGGCCATCGCAGTTATAAAACCGTTATCAATGGCATTCAACCGGACAGCCGTCTGAGCATTTTGCTGGACAAAAATCTGAAGAGCATTCCCATTCCCGAGTCGGGCATTTTGTTAACGGATTATCTGGGAGAAATCCTCGGCGTCAAGGCAGGCGATATGCTGACGGTGGAAGCGCTGGAAGGCTCTAAAGCCGTGCGCCAGGTTCCGGTTGTCGCGCTGGCCAAACAGTATCTGGGCGTCATGGGGTATATGAATCTGAACGCGCTCAACCGCCTGATGAACGAAGGCGATGCCATATCCGGCGCCTATCTGGTGACGGATGAACATTACAGGGAAAAACTCTTCCGGTCGTTTGTGGAAATGCCGAGGGTTGCTGAAATTGTTGTCCGGCAAAATGAAATTCGCAGCATTTACGACATCATGGCCAAAGCCATGCTATTCTTTATGTTTATTGCATCCTTAATGGCGTCTTCCATCGCTTTCGGCGTTGTCTATAACAGCGCCAGAATTTCCCTGGCTGAACGCAGCCGGGAGCTTTCCTCTCTGCGCGTGCTGGGCTATACCCGTGGCGAGATTGCCTATATTCTTCTGGGAGAATTGGGCTTTATAACACTTGTTGCCATTCCCCTGGGTTTTATTATAGGATATTGGATATGCGCCTACGTGGCTCACGCTCTGACGACCGATCTATACCGCATACCGATGGTGATTGAGCTGAGAACCTATACGCTGGCCGCGGCGGTTGTTATTTTTTCGGCCATTGTTTCGGGCGTGATTGTCCGGCATAAACTTAACAACCTTGATCTTGTGGCGGTATTAAAAACAAGAGAATAAAGTAAAAAAAATAAGGAATCGACGGGGAATAAAAAAATGAATCATATCTGGCGCAGAAGAATATTTATCATCAGTATCGTTTTGATAGTTATCGCTCTGCTCGTTTATGGTTTTCTTCCCAAGACGAGGGAGGTTGACATCGTTTCGGTCACACGGGGACCTCTCCAGATCACGATTGAAGAAGAAGGACGCACCCGCCTGAAAGATCGTTTCACCATCTCCGCTCCGACAGCCGGTTATATGCGGCGTATTCACGTTAAAGTTGGAGATACGGTCAAGAAGGGTCAGGTTGTTGCTGTACTGGAGCCGTTGCGGTCACAGGCTCTTGATCCCCGCAGCCGCGCAGCGGCGGAAGCTTCCGTTGCATCCGCCGAAGCATCACTCAAGGCTGCGATGGAAAGAGAGAAGGTAACCACAGCTGATGCCGCTTACCTTGAACAAAGACAGGAAAGATTAAAAGCTCTTTACGATAAAGGTTCCATTGCCACAGATCAGCTTGATCAGATAAATTCCGAAGCCCAAAAAGCACGGGCTCTCCAGCGTTCGGCGGCGGCGGAAGTGAACGTCGCCAAATCGGAACAGGAAAGGGCTAAAGTGACATTGCGGAATTTTTCTTCGGTTGAAGGAGACGGTAATACGGTTTCCGTTGCCTCGCCCGTTCACGGCGTCGTTTTCAGGATTTACAGGGAAAGCGAAGGCGCAGTTAATATCGGCGAACCGCTGATTGATACGGGTGATGCCGGAAATCTTGAAGTCCGGGTGGAAGTACTTTCTTCCGACGCCGTCAAAATTAAAAAAGGAACGCAGGTTTTGTTCAAACGCTGGGGTAACGATGAGCCGCTGACCGGCAGAGTCCGGCTGATCGAACCGGCGGGATTCACGAAGGTATCAAGTCTGGGCGTGGAAGAGCAGAGGGTTCTGGTACTTGCGGATATTACGTCGCCCAGAGAAAAATGGCATGTTTTGGGCGATGGTTTCCGCATGGAAGCGCACTTTATTATTTGGGAAGATGAGAATATTCTACAGATTCCTGCCAGCGCGCTTTTCCGGTCGGGCAAGGATTGGGCCGTGTTTGTTGCGGACAATGGCAGAGCGCGTAAGCGTGTTGTGGAAATCGGCCAGAGAAGCAGCCTGGCGGCCCAGATCTTTTCCGGGTTAAAAGAAAGCGAGCAGATTATTGCTTATCCTGACGATTCCATCAGCGAGGGGACAAAAATAAAACAGAGACAATCACGACAATGAATTTTTTAATGTCAGCCTCACAGTTTGTTGCATTCGCTTTATGGAAATAATGTGGTATAATAAATCAAATTGGCTGGGTTTTTATACGGGAGAATTTAATGTCGTTACAAACCATGCAGGAATTGATTCTCGTTAAGGCATAAATTTTTTAGAGGGGGCTAAATGAAAATATTTATCATTGTGGGTATGCCGGCCGCGGGTAAGAATGTTGCAAGGCTTTACGCGGGCGCCCGGGATATCGTTTATTATTCCACAGGCGATATTGTGCGGGCTGAAGTTAAAATCCGCGGCTTGGAAGTGGATGCCAAAACGACGTCCGAGGTGTCGGATGATATGCGGGGCGAGGATGGCATGGGTGTCACCAGACTTGCCCTGGAAGAAATTCTTAAAACCGGCGCAGAGATGGGCTTTCTGGAAGGCATGCGGTCATGGCAGGAAATTGAACTGATCCGCGAAAAAGCCGATGGTATTGTGGTTGCCGTTTTGGCGCCAAGGGGTTTGCGGTTGAACCGTGTTTGTTCAAGAGGAAGAGCCGATGATTCTCCCGCGGATTTCGATGAACGTGACAAGCGCGAAATTGTTTACGGTACGGCCATTCCCGTTGCGCTTGCCGATGCTTATATTTTAAATACCTCATCCATGGATGAAGCAATCAATCAACTGGACGCCATTGTTCAGCAAGAAATGGCCATATAGCCTAAATTACGATCTTTAACTCATCATGAGCAGAAAATGCGTTGGGGAATATCTTTTGAGCATGATCTTGCGCTTTTTTTCTTTGGTTCATGGTTGTGTATAATGCGGCATCAAAATGAGTCAGGGCGAGTTTTTTTGCTTTGGATTGAACTGCCAGTTTCGCGGCAAGCTGCGGATTCATATGCGGCCAGGAATCAGATCTTTGTCCGCTGAGAAAAGCGCATTCCGAAATGAGAAGGTCTGCTTTTGCGGAAAGCATTTCTGAGTTTTTGCAGTATCCCGTATCTGTACAATAACTTATAATCTTGTCGTCAATTTCAAAACGGTAGCCGAAACACGTCGAAGAGTGCACCAGAGGTAGAGCCAGGAATTTGAAAGGATTGCTATGCCGGCCTGCGCTGATGTCGGTTACTTTGCAGGGGTAAGGTAGTTTACCGATGGGTAGTGAATATTTTGGAGCAAGGAATTCACGAATTGTTGCTTTTGCTCCGGTCTGTCCTATGATTTGCAATGATTTGAAATTGAATTTTGCCAGCGTATGCAGACCCTCGATATGATCAATGTGGAAATGACTGAGAAATAAATAAACCGGCACATCCTTTTTTATATATTTGCTTGCTTTATGAATACCGTTTCCGGCATCAAGAATAATATACGACTGCTTTGTTTCTATCAGCGTACAAATGGTATTGCCGCAACCGGTATCAAACCAGCCGTTGGTTCCTAAAAAAGTGATCTTCATTATGTCCTCATATGTTTATTTATTGAATGAAATAATATTTTTCAAATCGTGATTTCCTGCATCCAGAGAAAAATCATTTGGTAATTTTACAAAAAAACAAGCCTTTAGTTAATATGAAAAACAAAAATATATTTACCTTGTAAAATGTTATGATTTTGGTATTTAAGCAAGAAGATTCATTTTTTATTGGTTCAATGATTATACTCAACAATGGTGGAGGTTCAAGATGAAAAGATTTTTTTTCTCCCTTCTGAACGTTTTTTTCACAATATCATTATTATCCGTAATCGGATGTAATTTTATACAATTATCAAAAGAACATTATGCATTACAAGATAAATGTGAAAAACGGTGTGAGGCATGGTCCAAGTCTTATAAACAAAAGTATCCCAGCGATGAGTTTAGTTATAAAAGTCATTACAACAACAAATTAAATCAATGTTTTATTTTGGTAAAATATTCAAGGTCCCAATTGAAGAGCTTGAAGAATATCAACGAAAATAAGCTATACGGAACCTTCCTGTCCAAACAAGATAGTAAGACCATTATGTGTAATGTTTTAGAAACGAAATGTAAATCCGAACAAGAATGGGATTTACTTGTAAAACCTTATATGGAAGAATAACCATAATATATGAGTGACGCAGGTAATGTCCCGCCAAGAAAAACGACCGCTGTTCTGGAATCAATCAAACGATTAATAGGGGCGATAAAATATTCCGCAAAAGGCTGTGATTGCGGCTAGGTAAGGATGCTTAAACATGCAAGAATTTCAACTTCCAATCATAAAAGACCCGCCCGGATGCTCTTGCGGTTCCGGGACAACTCAGCTTGAAAATACTTTACCCGGCTTGGATCAACCATTTGTTATCGGCTGTGTTGATACGTCAGCGGGTAATTTGCCGCGGGTATCATCAGAGCTTGGCCGGAAGGATCAATGGGAAAAAATCAAGGCGCGTCTGACTGCTTTCAGAATGGATTATCAGATTGATCCCGGCCTTTACGCGTTAGGCAATCCGGATAATAGTTCCCTTGTTTTTGTTTCCGCAAACTACAAGATGAGTTTTGATTATCTGAGGCAGGCACTTAAAGGACGTTCCGGATGGATTCTGGTACTGGACACGAAAGGCATTAATGTCTGGTGCGCGGCGGGTAAAGGTACGTTCGGCACTGAGGAACTCATCAGACGAATTGACCTCAGCGGCCTGAAAAAAGTTGTCAGTCACCGGAAATTAATTCTTCCCCAACTGGGTGCGCCGGGTGTCACCGCTCACAAAGTTAAACAATTATCCGGTTTTCATGTTCAATATGGTCCGGTTCGAGCAGAGGATTTACCAGCATATCTGGATGCCGGTTGTAAAGCGACTGAACAAATGAGGATAAAATCTTTTGATTTGAAGGAAAGAGCCGTGCTCATTCCCATCGAGTTGATTGGCGCGATGAAACCCTTTTTGCTTCTGGCGGCCGCGTTTTTGATAATCAGCGGGATTATTGGCCCCTCCGGCTTTTGGGAGAACACCACAAGCCTCGGTGTTTTTGCTGTTTTAGCCTTACTCGGCGCGCTTATTGGCGGCACAGTGCTTAATCCTCTCTTGCTGCCCTATCTGCCGTGGCGGGCATTTACCATCAAAGGTTTTGCGATAGGCATTTTTGTTACGCTGATTTTTCTGTATCTGCGTCATATGGATTTATCTGTCCTGGCGGGAAGGGTTGAGGCATTGGCCTGGCTGTTGATCGTTTCCGCGATATCCGGGTATCTGGCAATGAATTTCACCGGCTGTTCTACCTACACATCTTTATCGGGTGTAAAAAAGGAAATGCGCTGGGCCCTGCCGCTTGAGATGACCTGCTTTGCCGTGGGCATTTTTATGTGGCTGGGCGCGTTACTGATCAGTTAGGAATTAAAAATGAAAAATAATATTTATCTAAAAAACGTCGTTACATTGCAACTGGACGAAAACAAATGCACGGGTTGTGGGATGTGTCTGGATGTGTGCCCTCATGACGTATTCAGGATGAATGCGAAACATGTGTTGATAAAAAATCGGGATGCCTGCATGGAATGCGGCGCCTGCTCCCGAAACTGTCCGGTTGGTGCCATTGCCGTCGAATCAGGCGTCGGCTGTGCTGCCGCGGTGGTTAATGCGATGCTGGGTAAAGAAGGAGAGTGCTGCTGCGGACCTGCTGATGCCGGAGACAAGGGATGCTGCTGCTGAGAATACATTTTCTTTTATCAGCGCAATTCTTTTTTAATGGCGCTTACATAATCGGAAATTATTTTCATAAAATTCTTTTTATTCTTGTTTTCATCGATCAGGCGCACAATCGCACTTCCGATAACGACACCATCGGCAAAGCGTCCAATTTCTTTTGCCTGCGAAGGTTTCGATATTCCGAAACCAACGGCTATCGGCAGATTTGTTATTTTGCTGATTTTTTTCACCTCTGCTTTGATGTTACCGATTTTCGGAGCGGCTGTGCCGGTAATGCCGGTGATGGAAATGTAGTAGAGAAATCCCGACGCTTTCGAGACAATCTTTTTTAATCTATTTGTATCGGTGGTTGGTGCGATGAGAGAAATGAAATCAATGCCGGCCGCGTCCGTATAATTTTTAAGCTCACTTGCTTCCTCATAAGGCAAATCAACTACCAGAACGCCGTCCACTCCCGCATTGCGGGAAGCTTGAGAAAACTTTTTCACACCATAAGCAAAAATAGGATTGAAATAACCGAAGAGAACAATGGGAATTTCTGAAGATTTGCGAACTTCGGCAATCATTTTGAGTACACCGTCCAAAGTCGTACCGGCTTTAAGCGAGCGTTGTGAAGCAGCCTGAATCACCGGCCCGTCAGCGGTGGGATCAGAGAAAGGGACACCTATTTCCAGAATATCAGCCCCGGCTTCTTCCAGAGCAAAGATTAATTCCTTTGTAGTATCGAGAGACGGATCGCCTGCTGTCAAGTAAACAATCAGCGCCTTTTCATTTTTGGCGCGTAACACTTTAAACTTATCATCAATGCGTTTCATCAGCCTATAACTCCTTTTCAATAATCGTCTGGGCGTCTTTGTCGCCCCGTCCCGACAGACAAACAACAATAATTTTATTTTTTTTTATTTTCGGCGCTATTTTCATTGTGTGGGCGATTGCGTGCGCGCTCTCCAGGGCGGGAATGATGCCTTCTTTCAGGGAGAGAAAGGAAAAAGCGTCAACGGCTTCCTTATCTGTTACGGTAACATATTTTACTTTTTTCATTGCGTGAAAATACGCATGCTCCGGGCCAACGCCGGGATAGTCCAGACCGGCCGCAATGGAATAGGCGTCGCTCACCTGCCCGTGTTCATCCTGCAGAAGATAGGTTTTGTTTCCGTGCAGTACACCGACCTTACCGCCGTTGATGCTGGCCGAATGTTTGGAGGTCTGCAAACCCAACCCTGCCGCTTCCACGCCATACATGGTAATATTTTTTTCATTACGGAATGGATAAAAGGTTCCCATAGCGTTACTTCCTCCACCTACGCAGGCGATCAGCACATCAGGATTTCTTCCTTCCAGTTTCATAATTTGCCTCTTCGTCTCCCGGCCGATGACGGATTGAAAGTCGCGAACCATTCCAGGATAGGGATGCGGTCCCGCGGTGGTGCCGATAACGTAAAAGGTATCGCGCACACTTGACACCCAGTAGCGCATGGCCTCGTTCATCGCGTCTTTGAGCGTAGCGGTTCCGCTTTTCACCGGCACGACTTCCGCACCTAATATTTTCATCCGGAAAACGTTCGGTTCCTGGCGGTGGATATCTTCTTCACCCATGAATATTTTACATTCCATGCCGAAGAGCGCCGCGACGGTTGCGGTGGCGACGCCATGCTGCCCCGCGCCTGTTTCAGCGATGACTTTTTTCTTGCCCATTCTCCGCGCCAGCAGCGCCTGTCCCAGCGTGTTGTTTATTTTGTGGGAGCCGGTGTGATTCAGGTCTTCGCGCTTCAGATAAATTTTTGCACCTTTTAAAGACCCGGTCATCCTGTTGGCATAATAAAGAGGCGTGGGACGCCCGGAGTATTCCCGCTGATACCATTCGAATTCTTTTTGAAAGGTTTTGTCTTTTTTGGCATTTTGATAAGCCTTGTCCAGTTCAATCAGGGCGGGCATCAGCGTTTCCGCGGCGTAACGTCCGCCGAAAATACCGAAATGTCCGTTTTTGTCAGGTAGTGATTTTGTCATATTTCCCTCTTTTTAAAAGTTAATTGCGAATGTTCAGGCTTTGTATCCGTGGCCCGGATGATTTTGAATATTTGAGACAGTTTTTTATGATCCTTCCGGCCGGGTGATGCCTCCACGCCGCTGTTGATATCCAGCGCATCCGGCGCGGTTGTTTGCAACGCGTCAGCGATATTCGTCTCATTCAGTCCGCCGGAAAGAATAAGCAGTTTTTTTTCTTTAATGCGTCCGGCAAGCTCCCAGTTGGCTTTTTTTCCGGTGCCGCCATAGAGCCCCGCGTGGCGGCTGTCCACCAGGATGGCCGCAACATCATAGTTGAAAGTCCGATTTATGTCTGCCTCCTTTTTTAATTCAACGGCTTTGATAGTGCTTGATAATGAAAATTCCCTGCAAAATTCCGGCGACTCATCTCCGTGCAATTGAATCATATCGAGTCCGCAGTACCCCATTATTTTTTTTATTCTTTCTGATGTTTCATTAACAAACACCCCAATGCTGATAATCTTTTCAGGCAAAGTCATGATTATTTTTTTTGCGTCATCAGGTTTTATATAACGGGGTGACGGCGGATAAAAGATAAAGCCCAGCGCGACCGCGCCGCATTGGACCGCGCAAGCCGCGTCTTCTTTGTTGGTTATGCCGCAGATTTTCACTTCAGTCACTTTAGATCTCTCCTTTGAATGCGCGGAGTTTTTTACCGATGTCCGGTGCGACAACAAGATGTTCCCCGATTAGAAAAGTATGAATGCCGTCTTGCATCAGCGATTCGATGTCTTTTCTTTCCCGGATCCCGCTTTCCGCCACGACGATTTTGTCTTCCGGGATTCGTGCTTTGAGTCTGCGGCTGGTTTCGATATCCGTCACAAAAGTATCCAGGTTGCGGTTGTTGATGCCGATAATCTCCGCACCGGCGGTGAGTGCCAGATCAAGTTCTTCCTCTGAGTGAACTTCCACCAGCGGACTTAAGCCGATTTCACCGGAGAACGAAACGAACTCAGCGAGCTTCTTTCCCAAAACGCGTACAATCAGCAAAATGGCGTCAGCGCCGATGTCCCGTGTTTCATAAATCTGAAGCGGGTCAATGATAAAATCTTTGCGCAGCAGCGGCAACTTGACATGCTGCCTGATTTTCTGCAGATAATCTTTGTGTCCTGAAAAATATTGTTCATCGGTCAGCACCGAAATCGCCGCCGCGCCATTATTTTCATAGATTTGGGCGATTCCCACTGGATTGAAATCAGCAACCAATCTGCCCCGGGAAGGCGAAGCGCATTTTACTTCCGCAATAATGTTGCAGTCACGGCCGGACAGCGCCTTCCTGAAATCTCTGCATGGCTCAAACTCTGCAATATTTTTTTGCAGTTGCGCCTGTGAAGCTTCCTTCTTTAACTGCGCCACTTCGATTTTTTTTGTTTCAATTATCTTGTCGAGAATCATATCATCCTTTATCTGTATAAAAATTAACTCTATTGATAAAGTAAAACATTAAATATTGTCATTCCCGCGAAGAGACTGTGTCGTAATTGTTCTTTGACAAGAGAATATTAGAAAAAGA
>CAYZRT010000004.1:0-63913 GCA_964480875.1 uncultured Smithella sp.
GCGCGATGTAAGCGAATCTTGTTCGGCATTGAAAGCGGAGTTAATGAAGTTTTAGCCGGTGTGGGTAAAGGGTATACAACGGATGATGTGAAGCGGGGGATCGTTGCTGCAAGGTCTGCAGGACTCGAAATCTCCGCTTTTTTTATGCTCGGACTTCCGGGCGAGACAAAAGAAACGGCAAAACAGACGATAGACTTTGCGCTATCGCTGGACATTGATTTTGCGAAGTTTGCGATAACGATACCGCTTCCCGGTTCGGAACTCTATGATAATCTGGTGAAGCAGGGTAAAATTTCAGAACCGGAATGGGAAAGGTTTACAACCTTCAATCCCAATCCGGACTCACTTCCCTATATTCCCGAGGGTATGACGGGAAAAGAGCTTTTGCGGCTGCATCGGATGGCAAACGTGAAGTTTTATCTGCGTCCGAAAATCATATTCCGGCATCTTTTTGTGATCCGTTCAATCGGTTTGAAAATGATGTTTAATGGGGCGATGCTGATATTAAAACAATTATTTAAGGGCGGGAAGTAATGCGATTGCTGTTTATTAGACCGCCGAAATATATATGGCCCTACATGAATGAGCAGGACAACTATCTGCTTCCTCAGGCGCTTGCCTGCCTTGGAGCGGAAACCAGACGGCAAGGTCATGAGGTCATCCTTTTGGATTGTATGCCGCTCAAGATAGGTTGGAAGAGTCTCGAACAAAAAATAAGAGATCTTGCACCACAGGTAGTATTAGCGGGAGATTCGGAGACGCTGTACGCTCACGAAAGCGGCAGAGTATTTCAGATTGCTAAATCCGTTTCAAAGAATATTTTTACAGTCGCGGGTGGCGTGCATTTTTCGTACACTTGTGAGGATGCTTTTTCAAAGTATCCCATTGATGCAATCGTAAGAGGCGAAGGCGAAAAAACGCTTTCTGAACTTTTACAGACGTTGGAAGGTGGCGGTGATCTGACCAAGGTAAAGGGGCTCGCATTACCGGCCGGTGACGGTCGTGTGATATATACAGGTTATCGGGAATTAATTACCAACCTGGACGAACTTCCGATTCCTGCTTATGATTTGTTGCCGATGGATCGCTATGGGACGGCGCGCTATCTGTTTTCTCCGGGCGGTGTGACCATTCATCACAGTCGCGGATGCGTCAGCGGTTGCAGTTTTTGTGCGTGTTGGATTCAGATGGCTAAACGCGCAGGTGATCCGCCGAACGAGCAACTTTTCCCGCGCTGGCGCACCCGTTCCGTTGAACCCGTTGTTGATGAGATGGAACTTTTGCTAAAAAAATATGGTAAAAAATGTCTGGTGTTTGTGGATGATACTTGGAATGTCGACCCCGTGTGGAGCAACGGATTCGCCGATGAGCTACTGCGAAAAAAGCTTGGCGTGAACTGGTTTGCGTTTTTCCGCTCAGATTTTATGGTGAGAGACGAGGAATCAGGTTTGTTCGAGAAACTGATTGCGTCAGGGTTAACTCACATCTGTGTAGGTTTGGAAAGGGCAAATGATGAAGAGCTTGATAAGTTGGAGAAGCACAATTCAAATCCGGAATTGATGTTGTCATTCATCCCGAAGATGCGCAAAAAATACCCGTCGCTCTTTTTACAGACGACGTTTATCGTAGGGCTTAGGCAGGATACAAAGGAAAGCATGGAGCGACTGCTCAATTATGTTGAAAAGCTAAATCCTGACTATCCCGCATTCCATCCGGTGACGCCCGTCCCCGGCACGCCGTTGTGGAAGGAAGCAAAGGGAAATGGATGGCTTGAGATAACGGATTTTGCAAAATACGATTGGATGACTCCGGTCATGCGCACAGATGCGATGACGCGCGAAGACTTGGAGTTAACGATTTGGGAGATGAACCGTCGCTATCTGAATCCGCTTCGGATTGCGCGGGGAATCTTTTCGCCGCGCAAATATCGTCGTCGGATGTATATGTGGTGGTTTGTGGTAAGCGTACGCGCAATTTTTGATTATTTGCTGGATCATCTGTTTATCCCACGCTCATCAAGGCGTGGCGAAAGTCTATCAGAGTATGTGGGATTAGTAAGACCCAAATGGTACAATAAATAGTTTTGAAGGAGATACATGATTAATTACCATAATACACCCGCCATTATTTATGTTCATCCTAAGACACCCATGTTGTTTCGATGTATGCTCCCTATGTCGGTGCCAGCTATTATTAATAGAATCTCCTATCCTGTGGTTGGCTATTATCCTGATGAATTGCGTTTAGTTGATTTAAATAAGGTGAAAATAGTTATTATGGACATTCATTGGTATCTTTCTTTGAACGGTGCGCTTGAACTTGCTGCGTACATTAAAGAAAAAAAAACAAATATTATTATTATCGCGGGTGGATTGACGGCAAGCCTTTTTGCAGACATTTTGGTGAAAAATACGCCCATTGATTATATTATTCGTGGGGATGGTGAGGTTCCAACAGCACGACAGGTTGATGCGTTGATAAATGACAAAAATATAGAAACAATTCCAAATCTTGTAGGGAAACATGAATTTGTTACCCCGTGGTCATTTAAGTTATCTCAAGAAGAAATAAATTTTAATAAGTATTATGATATTAATTTTTTTCCGTCGTTTAAGCGCGACACATATAAAATACATCAATACAACTCCGGTTGGCCGGTATCGATTTTTCCGTATTTGGCGTCATTTAGGGGGTGTCCGGTTGACTGTAAAAATTGTCTTGGCGGATTGTCTGAGCAACAAATACAGTTTAGGCGCGGACCGGTTTTTCGCACAGCGGAGAATGTGAAAAGAGATTTAGAATTTTTATCAGACAATAAGAGCATTACTTTTGCAAATAATCATATAGATTACGTTGCTTTTTATGAAGATAAGGATGTGCAGTCTTTATTTTCACAGTGTTATAAATTAAAAATTCAACATGATTTCATAAAGGTGCCGCAAAAGCATATTTTAGAAATTTTTTTGAACAGTTTTTCAGGCGGTACAATTTGTTTTAGTATGGACACATACCATTCAACATCAGAGATAATTGAAGATCCGGGAAAACTTATCGAAGCAATTAATATGGTTAAAGCAAAAAAATGGTACTATCCATTACTCTATTATGCGAGAAGATATCTTAAATCAAACAAAGAATACAGGGCAGCATTGAAATATATCGTTAAAAAAACACATTGTAGCCTGTATTATTCTGACTTTTTTTGGGGAGATGCTCCTTTTCCAAATAAGGAAGGGAATGGCGATATGTCGGAGTATGCCCGCTGTATGGCTATGTCACAAGGCCAAGGAAATAAATTCAAGGCGCCTAAACTTTTAGCAAACGGTGGTTTATTGGTGGATCGTTTTCTTCCGTGTTTGTCAATCCCTATACGACAATTAATTTACAAATGTCAAAATAATTTTCCCTTATCTTTTTTTAAGTAAAAGATATTCTTGCTAAATCATCAATGGCGTTATTGTCTAAGAAGGCTGCCTATGGATGATTACGCGATCTACGAACGGAGGAATTTCGCATGGCGGATTTTCATAATAGACGGTATTACCCCGGTAAATAAATCGCGTATTGTCACCGTGCGGAGTGAGCCGAAAATAACGTTCTGCGCAATGGTGTCGGCAGCTATAAATGCCAGGTATGCGTCCTGGACTCGTCAGCCGTTCGACGGGCTGGCAGAACCTTGTACTCGTTATATATACATATGGGGTGTGGAGACTGTACTCAAAGTCTGTCACGCCCACGGTGCCAAAACCCTGTTGCGGATTTTGTATTTCAATTCTCGACACATGTCGTTCTTTTAAAAACCTTGCGAAAATTGGATTATTAACGGATATATGTTGAAACTCCGCTCGTTTTTTTTCAAGTTCCGACCCGTCGAACGCTGTGTCAAGTATTTCCATAATCCTGGGGTCACTTCGCTGAAAAGCGAGTATTATACCGGCGACAGGTTTAAGTCCTTTGAAATCTGTTGCAATCGTCGTGAGAAATCCGAGATCGTTAGCGATGACCTCGGAACCTGGCGCTAAAGAAGTGAGCGTTTCAGCCAATGCAATTGCGTGTCCTATATGCGACTCCGTCAAATACGGCGTAACAAGGTGAAGACTAAGACCGCGCTCCTGCGCCGTCCAAATAAATCCAGCCAGTTCTTCACGGGTCGGTAAAGCCTCCTGACAAAACCCGCTGCCAACGTACACTCCGGTGAATTCAGCTTTTCCGCAAGGCATCTCTGCCGCTCTCTCGATAAATATTTTTTTATCCGGTTCTTTCTTTTCAGCCATCTGCTTTCAGGATTTCGCTCCGCTCAATTTTTATTTGGTAATTTTATCAATCCCAAAGTTTATAACCTCTTTCTTATCCGGCTCGCAGTAGTAGCAGAATCCTTCGCCGCAGTAATTGGGATAGAGATCCATTCTCATTTTTTTAACTGTATTCGTGTATTCGAGGCGGGACGGATTGCTTTTTAGCAAGGCTAGGGCGTCGCGCACCATGCGCGTGTCCGCACACTTACGAGACGTTAGATTCTGGCGTCCAACAATCTTTACCGACTCTACGCCGGGCACCTGCACGATGTCATACAGTGCACAAAGACCGCATGCCTCGCGAAAATTATTCAGTGTATCAAAAAATCTGAAATTTAGTTCTGATGCGAGTACCTTGCCGTCTACCGCGTTTACCAAATCCGCTTTATATTCCCTGCAGCACATCATTCCATTGCAGGCCGCAAACCTGTCCTGAATATGGTTAATTAGCCGATTTCGGTAAGTGCCGAAAAGGAAGGACATCTTGCGGCCAAGTAAACATTGTGCCAGCGCAGCCGCGTATGTAAACAAACCACCTTTCACCCTGTATGTTGCATGCTCGAATCGGCACAACGAATTCGGGAAATAACAGCGTTCTGACATTATGAAAACTTCGAACCCGGTTTGGGGGCATGCCGCCGCCGTATCCGCGATCTCGCCTATGGTAAGATGCCGCGGCAGCGTAATTCGTGAAGCACCAAAATCGCGGTACAGCCGCACTGTATGAGAATTGAACGCCCCCCCGAACGTACTGATAATAACTTTTACACCAGGATATTTTTCATTCAAATAAGTAATCAACGCGATATCGGCAACGATCAGGCCGTCAGCTCCGCAGGCGATGATCTTCTCAACCTCCGATTCAACCACCGAAAACTGTGCTTTCGTGTAGAACGCATTATAAGTAACGTATGTTCTCATTCCGTGCTGCCGCGCCGCCGCAACAATCTCAGACAGCTCATAGAAGTCTGAGAGATTTGCTTCCGGTACCTGCCGTGAATTCAACGAAAACACGTTTGTATATTCCCGCTGCACTTCGCGGCGCATTATTCCACAGTATAGCTCTGTTGCGCCGGCCGCATGTAACGGTCCGACTTCGCTCAAACTGTTTATAGGTGAAAGAATTTCCATATTCATTCCATTTTTGAATAAGCTGTTCTGTTTATACTTTACATCTGGTTTTCCGCATTTCTGCTATGCCGGTCGTGCGGGCTTAGCTGTTTCATAACATATTGAAGCCCGCGATCTGGTTGTTCGGCAGTCAATTCCCAGTCCAGCCATCAAACCTGTGACCTTTTTTTCAGGGAGCGCGTTTCGTATCGAAAGCGCGAGCGCCGTTTCACCTTTGCTCGACAGCCCGATCCGATCCTTCATTTTCACATAAGCTGCATACCCTCTTGCAAGAAGCGATTCAGGATTCAAGTCGACAATAACAAGATTGCCGCCGGGTTTGAGTACGCGCCACATTTCCGAAATCATCCTGCGCGCGTCCTCGAAATGATGAAGAGACGCCTCCGAATAAACAAGATCGAAAACATCCGCAGCAAACGGCAGCGAATTGTCATCATTACGGACAAGTATCACCCGGGTGCCCATATTGGGTTTGTTCACCTTGGTTGCGAAACGGAGCATCTCCGGATCGATGTCGCAGCCCGTAACCAGAACGCTTTCTTTTGTGAGGCCGATTATTTGCTGTAACGTTAACCCGGCACCGCATCCAACTTCCAGAACTGACATCGCATGACAGTGATTCATAAACCGGAGACATATCTTACGTGCATGACGCGAAGGGCGTTGTTTGTTCCTGTAAAGAAAAAATTCTTCTGTAGTCATCCCTTCTTTATTTATGATGCTCATTTGACCGATTTCTCCTATTTGACTTGCATTAACTTCTTTATAACATCCGCACATATGCGTTCTGTTAAAGATTATATATTCCCGCGCCGATTGAATTGTGACCCGCAAGCAGAATCTTATATAGAATTTCGCCCGCCGATATAATGGAATAGATGACGGACTTCAAAAAGTCGGGTAGATAAAAATATTTTGCGGAGGAAAGTATAGGAAGTACGATTTTGTATGTCAACAATTTATTGCTAAAATGGAATTAATGGAATTAATAAACTTGTAATTCATTAGGTGACATGATAATTTCTCTAATAAAAAAATATAGATAAATAATTTCACGCTGTGGTCTCCGCCTCAGGGGAATAAACTGCATAAATGAATATCAGTATGAACTTATTTTTAAAAACATGAATAACACCCTCCCTAAAAAACATAGGGTATTATTGATCGTACCTGTTCCATCATCCAGATATAATCAATTTACCATCAATTATTATGCTCCAAATATCGGTTTGGCAAGCATAGCAGGGTATTTGATTGAAAAAAATATTGAAGTAGAAATTTTTGATGGAATTATTGATTCAAGCTTAAGAAATTTGTATAAAAAAATAGAAAGCTATACTCCAACACATATAGGAATTTCAGCTTTCACTTCAAATATAAAATCGGCATGGAAGACAGCTCAAGCTATTAAAACTAAATTTAATCAAATCCCAATAACTATTGGGGGACTTCATGTATCAGCATTACCGGAAGAGTCGCTGGCAGAATGTCCTTATGTAGATTATGTCATCGTTGGCGAAGGCGAAGAGAGCTTCTATTCTTTATTGGAAAATATAAATACTCCACAAAATTTCAATAAAATAAAGGGGCTGGGCTACAGAATTAATTCAAAAATAATCATAAATCCTCCTTCCGATCATTATCATATAAATATGGATACTTTGCCTATGCCTGCTTGGCATTTATTCGATTGGGATAAATACAAGGAATACCCTTTCAGGGATAAGCATATCAATTCTAATCCTCATGAATTTCTTCTACAGACAACAAGAGGCTGTCCCTATTCATGTAAATTTTGTTCTCGTAATTTTGGGAATAAAGTCAGACAAAAATCACCTAATATAGCGGTTGATGAAATTTCAGTTTTGATAAATTCCTTTAATGCAAAATATCTGCTTTTTGTGGATGAAACATTTACTATAAACAAAGAATATACAAAAAATCTTTGTAACCTTATTATTAAACGTGGTCTAAACAAGAAGATCTCATGGTCCTGTGGAACTAGAATTGATAAATTGGATAAGGAAATATTAACTCTAATGAAAAATGCGGGATGCGTAAGTATTTTTGTGGGTTTGGAATCCGGATCACAAAAAATATTAAATTTAATAAATAAAGGTGTTAAAAAGAGCTGTTTTTCTAATGCGTTGAAGAATATAAAAGAACAGGGAATTAGTACAGTAACAAGTTTTATTTTGGGATTTCCTGGTGAAACCAAAGAAGATATAAAACAAACCATAGATTTATCACTTACTTTACCATTGGATTTTGTTTCATTTAATATTTTCACCCCGTTTCCAGGTTCAGAATTTTACAAAACCATATCTGTCTCAGATACTATCACTCTTAAAACACACGATTGGGATCGTTATGTAACACAAACTGGCTCATATCAGTTAAACCAGCCATCTATAAGAACAATAGATATTATTATATTGCATATACTTGCTTACTTAAGATTTTATCTTAGAAAAAATTGTTTTCATAAAATCTTTCAGATTATTAACATTAAAGTGCTATTTTATTTGCTAATAAATAAAATAACTGCAAAGATTTTTGCGGATCCCTATGAGGAATGAATCGTAACCAACCTGGTACGACGTAACATTATATCTTGCGTATTTATGGTAATATGATGTCTTGGCAATGTGTTACGTCCATATAGCGCAATTTGATAAAAGTATAAATGAAAACACAAATGAATGTAGCAGTTACAAACATTGCGTTGGGAATTGGATTAAATAATAACCTGCAATAAACAATAAACAAATATACTGCAAAGATGAATGTGATTTCTTTATTATACTTAACCATGCCGACCCATCCTATTATTTGCAGTATTGCCCGAACCCAAAATCCTATATGCATAGCCCATTTTAAGTCATTTGAAAGAACAAGAATGAAAAGAAAAAAACCATACCATAGTTGCTCACGCGGCAGTTTTTTCTTAACAAAGAAATAAATGCAAAAAAATATGACGGTAGTATAAGACCAGCCGCCCATTAATAAAAATGGAGCAATATTGTCATTGATGTAGAATAGACTTAACGACCGCCAATTCATGTTCATTGCGGCAGTTTCTATTGGTATGCATATGAAGATCGAAAAAACGCTGCAAATATGACGAAATTTTTATAATCCCTTACTGTTTTTGGGTCAATCAGCTTATTTACAAACTCGTAAGCTAAATAAAATGTAAAAATCCAACCAACGGGGATAAAAATAGGCACATTCAAAAGCTTTATTGGCATATTGGGAAATTCATAAGAACGGATAAATGAAAAATAATAAAATTCACGTACAAAACCGAACAGAAATCCTCCTACGAAAAACTCAAAAGTAAATCTACAGCCCTTGGTCAATAGGCTATGGATGATCATTATTGAAAAGGCTATTCCTACGGATATGATAAATACTTCAAGCTTAAGCATGGGGTTGCCTCGTTTTATTGATGCGATACGTGATGGCAAAAAACAATACAAGAGGCAGCAATGTAAGTCCAATCTCGACAGAAGACAGCAGAATGGCTACATAAATAATAACACCGCAAAAAATTAAAATAACAGAAAAAAGCAGAAGGTCTAAAATCATATTTTTTCTTTGCATTAATATTGGCCTCAAATTACTTATAATTTTTTATTGTGAGACTCAAATTTCAAAAGCGTAGCGCATTGAAATTTGTAAGTCGAACAATCCCGCACAGCGGAGGGTAATGAAACCCAAACTTCAGAAAGAGCGCGTAAGGAAGCTTGTAGGTCGAATGATCCTACCTATGCATGGATATATACCCTGCCCCTTGGGGCGTAATTAGGTTCCAGTCCCGATAGCAATCGGGATTGCCCTGGGGTTCATACCCGTGATTTTCGTATCTGATACCCTTTTTCGCTATAAATATCAAAATAATTTGTTTTGAAAGAAGTTTCTGGCCAGGAGAAATGTAATCTTAAATAACGCTTTGATATACATTATCGCCTCGGGGAAAGTGCGTATATTAAACAAATGGCGAAGAATAAAGGATGGACGAAAATAAAAATCGCGGTAACTTTTCAAATAGTATTTTTTAACAGTTTTATCAGATATCGTATCTAATTTTAAAATAGGTTGGCCCAGGTTATAAAGGTCCCAGTGATAATGCAAAAGACCATTTTTGCTGAAGAATTCTTTATACATGGCTGTTCCCGGATAAGGCGTGGTAATATTGAAGACAGCAAATTTAAGTCCGGCGTTTTTGGCAAATTTTATTGTTTTATCCATGCTGGCTTCCGTTTCTCCCGGACTGCCAAGCATGAAAGCTCCACGAATGTCTATCTTTGCTTTTTTCGTCCATTCGATTGCGTTTCGGGATTGCATTAGGTTGGTATGCTTATTAATGTTTTTTAAAATGGTTTCATTTGCCGTCTCAAAACCGTACATGATTTGGTGGCAGCCTGCTTTTTTCATAAGAGCCAGCAATTCCGGGGTTACGGTATCCACCCTCGCAAAACATGACCAACTGATTTTAATTCTCGTTTCCAATATCAACTGACACAATCCGGAGACGTTTTTTTTATTGGCCGTAAACGTGTCATCATAAAAGGATATCTCTCTAATATTGTATTTTTTTTGTAAAAGCTCAATATGTTGAACGATTCTTTCCGGAGAAGTGAATCTGATTGCAGAACCAAACATTCCCGAAAAACAGAAAGCGCACTTTCCGGGACATCCCCGGGATGTTACCATTCCAATGGATGGATTTTGTCTTGCCGCACCTAAGGCAGAATGATACAAGTGCATGGGTAGTTTTTCGTAAGCGGGGAACGGCAACGACTCTAGGTCCACATATTCTAAAGCATCAGGATTTATAATGACGTCATGTTGCTGATTTCGCCAGGTCAAATTGGGGATAAGATGCAACGGCGTTCCTTTGGCCAACTCAGTGATAAAGGCTTCGCCTTCGTTCCGCACAGCCATATCGCAAATTTTATCCCGCACAAGATCTTCATGGAAAACCGTTGGGTGAACCCCTCCCATGATGATTTTGATATCTGGAAATATTTTACGTATGCCACGGGCGATTGAAGCGGCGCTGGAAATTTCCGGCGTCGTCGCGGTAAGTCCGATATAATCCGTGACGGGATTTATTCTTTCAATAATTTCCTGAACACTGAGTTTTAAAGCAGCCGCATCAATGATTTGCGATGTCTGTCCCTGCTTATCCCAGATTGCGGCCAGCAGCGCCAATCCCAGCGGAGGAATGTCGGAATTAATCACACTCCATATGTTATTATGGTTTATTTTTCTTGGCGGATTAATGAAGGCAATATTCATAAATAATTGATTATAATTTATAGTATTTTTGTTATTTTTTTTGAACAATAAGAATCAGAGATTGTCCCACGGGAGGTCTGATGATTTTTTCTGCAAGGCATAAAAAAGGAACAATTTTGTCGAATAATATTGTCTGTTTTACCGGTAGTTCTTTCTTTTTGAATATTCGTCCATTGACAAACCAGCCCAATAAACCGAGGAAATTCATATAAAAAAAATCAACTATTTTTAAATTTTTATCGTTGATCAGCAGCTTTAAATCTTTTTTATTATATCGATGTAAATGATTGAAAGAAACATCCATTGAACCATAAAGTGTTTTTAAAGCAGGCACAAGAATGATTAACTTTCCTTCTCTGTCCAGGATAGAGATCATATTATCAATGGCTTTATAGTCTTTTTCTAAATGTTCAAGGATGTTAAGACAGAGTATCGTATCGAATTTTTTATCGGCAATGGAAGATAATGTGATGTTTTGAATATCGATATTGAAAACATCAAAATTTAACTTGTCACGAAATGAATATTTGGCATTTAAATAATCTATATAATCCTGATTTATATCAATAAGCGTTAAATTATTTTTGAATATAATGAAATCGGTAATATTGCCTATCCCGGCGCCCACTTCCAAAATATTATTGCCAATATGATTATGAATATTATCGTATATCCAATAATTATAATTAAAGCGTTCGGATAATAACAGCAAAGATTGTTTTATTTTATCAGCGCCGGTGTTTATGCTTTCTATTTTATAAATCCTCCAACTGGTAACATTTGGCGTGTATTATACTCGTCGCAGGATGATTTGCAAAATATTTATGAAAAAAATGTTGCAATAGTTGTTAAAAAACTAAATAATCGCTCAAACAAATTTTAAATGCAAAATACCACCAGAGGACTTTTGTCGAGCTCAACACAGATGATCCTTAAATTATGATTTGCCAGACGCATTTTTTTAATTGTTGTTAATTTATTATTATCGAAGGAATTCTAAGATTAATACCTTAAGATTTTAAAATGATTTAAATTTATTTATGGATTTGCCGGAATTGTCATCAAAAGAATCCCCCTGCGCTGGATATAGACAGCGCGCTTATTGCTTCTTCAACCGATTAAATATCTTTGATCTATTGGTAATCATTATCTGCATAGCAAGTTTTGGATTCAGTTTAATTGAGTCGATGGTTAACGCGGATAATCAGCATTGGGGCGGCGTTTATTTACAGGCCCTGGATATTAAAAGAGGAGCAATGCCGCATTCCGAAGTAATGATTTTCCATGGATATATTCACGCGTTGATTCAAAGCGCTGCGTTAATATTATTTGGCGAAAGATTAATAAGCGTGGGAATAATCACGGGGCTATTTTATTCTTTTACGTTATTTCTTTCGTATTGTATTTTTTCCAGATTTATGAAAAAGAGTCTTGCCTTTATTGCCGTATTGTTAATCTTTTTAATTCATCCTTACATTATTTATCCTTATCCTAATTATTTTGCCTATCCTTTTCAACTGCTGGCGCTTATTTTTTTTCTGCGATATCCGGAACAACATTTAAATGGTTTGCTGGCCGGATTTTTCCTGGGCTTGTCGGTACTTGCGCGGTATTCTTCGGTTATAGCGGTTCTTCCGCCCTTTATAAGTCTTCTTCTATGGGATTTCTTTGCCATGAAAGAAGAGAGAAAAAACGCCATTAATAAAATCGTTACAGTAGCCTGCGGTTTTCTTGTTCTTTTGGCTTCTTTTTTTTTATATCTCTTCGTTAACTCCGCCCTGGATGATTTCTATAATCAGAATAAGATACTAATCACTATCCTGGGAAGAGTCAGTGACGCTGATACCTGGCTTAATTTTTTAGCCTCTGTGTTTCAAGTTGTCCCGAGTTACGCTTCCGATTTACGTGGTAAGCTCTTTACTTTCATATTAATAGTCTGCCTGTTTATACCGGTTCGGGAAATCATCAGGAAAATATCAGGGGGTGTAACAAAGTCGGTATATGCCCGTTATGATGTAATAGCTGTGTGTCTTCTGGCTATTTTCGGGTATTTGAATTCGGTGCACGTTTATGAAACATTACGACTGATTAACGGCGCGTCTTTAGGCGTTGGAATATGCGTTCTGGTTTTCTATAATATTTTCAAGAATGCAGGAAAAAAAATAAAATATGTAATGTTATTTTTGATTATTCTTTTATTTTTACTTTTATCATCCAGCCTCTTGTTCAGCAGAACCACGTCATCCTATTACCCGTGGAGCCTGAATGTTTTATTGCGTGATGGAGTGACGAACAAAACTATCGGAATATTTAAAGGTAAAATTCTTACCAAAGAATACAATGATTTTTATCAGGAAGTATTTAATGTCATTGCGCCGTATAAAAATTGTTGTTACATACTTAATTATACGCAGGATGTAGTAGCTTTTTTGGTCAATGATTTGCCTCGCCTCCAAATATCGGGTGTGCACTTTCCCGGTATTGACGATCTTTCTAAACAGGAGAAATTAATTCATCAAAACAAGGCAGTGATACTTTCATTTATAAAATTGGATTTGCCTGGTTACTCTTTAATATTTGCCAGGAGATGGCCGGAGGAAATACCGTGGATGGGTGGCGGGTATTTATTCATATATGCGCCAAAACTCCAAGCATGCGGTATTCAATCCTTGTAAATGAATTCAATACATTGATCCTGTGAATTTCTATGAGGCATGAAAATGGTTTACGTCTAGATGTCGGAGATGCTTCTGATAAAGCAAAGGTTTTTTGAAATTGAATTTTTGCTAATAATGCAACCAAAAGAACTGATGAACATTGCGCCATTATGAAATTTTGTTAGTGATAGTATGAAAAAAATCAATGTGCTTATATTAATCATATTGCCAGCAGTTCTTGTATTGACCGTTTCACTTTTAAAATATTCTCGTGGTTCGTATTGGTTGGTTCACAATTCTGATCCTGGATATATTTATTTATTAAACTCTCTTGCATTGGCTGAATCAAAAAAAGCGCCAACCACTGGTCATCCTGGCACAACCCTTCAAATAGCGGGGGCAGTTATAATGAAAACTTTTTATGCTCTTGACTATTCTAAAAAGGAAAGTCTGAAAATCGAGGTTCTTAAGAATCCTGAATTCTATTTAAATATTATACACATTATTTTAATAACTTGTAATGCTCTGCTGCTATTTATCATTGGCGTGATAACATTTAATTTAACAAAAAATATTTGGCTGAGTATTTTGTTGCAGTTTTCACCGTTCATTTCCACGGTCATGCTGAATCTGGGTTTCGTATGGATTTCTCCCGAACCACTTCTGATTTTTTCCAGTCTGTTGTTTGTGTTGATTCTTGTAAAAATTGTATTGAATAAAAATTATTCCGAATCAACTCACTGGTATATGATAGCCTTTGCGTTTATTTCCGGTTTTGGGATCGCTACGAAGATGACATTCCTTCCTTTACTGATGATTCCTCTTTTTATTTTGCCTAAATTACGACACAGGATTGGTTTTATTTTTTTGGCCGGCTTAAGTTTTGTTTTATGGACATGGCCGATTATTCCGCAATATGATATTTTATTTAAGTGGTATTGGCGTATCCTTACGCATACAGGTTATTATGGCCTCGGTGAACAAGGCATAATTGATTCTGGGATTTTTTTTCGCAATATAAGTAATTTATTTTTAGGGAATCCTTTATTTTTTTTCGTCTGGTTTTTTGCTCTGAGTTTTATTCTCATTATTTTATTGTTGAGACATAACAAATTCATTGAGAAAAAAGTCTTGGATAATACATCTTTTAAGGTATTAATTGCCTCGCTGTTTGTGCAATTGTGTGCCGTTTTGATTTTTTCTAAGTCGGGTTACGACTACTATTATTTGCCTGTGATGAACCTTTCTGCATTAATGATTTTTTTGATGATTGTTTATTTACAGGAGATTGAAGTCAAGTTTCTAAGTAGTACAGGAACTGTTATGATTATATGTATATTCTTGTTTTTCGGCAGTGTTTGGAGAGCGGCTGAAATCAAAGATGTATTTATAAAAAATCTGCAAAATAAGCGGGAAGGACAGGGGGTCTTTCAAGCGCTGGAGAATGATTATAAAAATTATTTTAAAATTTCTTGCTATCGTTGCTCATCTCCGATTTGTGCACTATCTTTCGGTAATTTCTTTATTAATAATGGCCTGTATTCCGAATCTCTTCAAGATATTTATGGGGAAGCATATTTTTATGATAGACGTGAAGGGAAATTTCATTCATGGACTAAAGAGTTTACTGTTGAGGATATAATTATTCAAAGCCAGGGTAATAGAATATTAATTCATGCCCCCTTTTTTATTAAAGAACATGGCTTCATGCTGCCGACGAGGACGGGTTCAATTTTGCATCTAAAGGATGTCTTTGGGGGAGAATTTGAATCTATTTATATGCTCAAAGGAATTGCAATAGGTGCTGGAAAATTTCAGCCGTTTAGTTTGTCGCCTGAACCGAAATGAGAAATAGTGCAAAACACTCTTTAATTTATGTTGTTATATTGTATTTAAATCATCGTAATAAATATGATTCAATCTTATTTAAAATACATTATTTTGTTTTTCTTTTCATTATTTCCGATTTTTTGTTGAAACAACGGAGGAGAATCTTTTATTATTTATGAAAACTGCAATGGAAATGGCGCAGGGACTTATCCGCGCCAAATATTTCTCAGCTCCGTTCTATGCACACTTTTATGTTACCGAACAATGTAATCTCCAATGTAAAATGTGTAATATCTGGAAAAGAAAATCAAAAGAGATGACCATAAAGGAAATAGAGCAGTGCGCGAAAATTCTTAAAGAGCTGAAGGCACAGAATATCGTGATAACCGGCGGAGAGCCTCTTCTTCGACCGGACATAGCGGATATCGTCATGTTATTGCATGATTATGGATTCTCCATAAGGCTTCAGACGAACGGGACTCTCATCACAGAAAGAAAAATCAGAGCCTTAACCGAAGCCGGATTGCAAAACATTACCATTTCACTCGATACGCTTGATCATGAGAAATTTGACTGGATTTGCGGCTCAAAAGATATTCTGCAAAAAGTTGAAAAATCACTGGATATTGCTGCTGACTATATGAAAGGTTTTATTGTGGTAAACATTGCCGTTTCCAGAATAAATATTTCCGAGCTGCCGGATATTGTCCGATTTGTGCATTCTAAAGGTGCGTATGCTTCCATTGTTCCTGTGCATTTGCAACCGGATAAAAGTAATCAGGGTTTTTGTTACGGCTATCATCAGGAAATGCTTTTTTCAAATGAAGCGCTGTCCGAAATAGAAAAAGTCTATGCGGAAATTATGAAAATGAAGAAAGAGTCATACAGAATCATCAATTCCAGAAAATTTTTAAAAGCCTCTCTCGATTATTTCCGCACAGGCGATTATTCATGGAATTGCAAAGCCGGAGAAAGATTTTTTGTTGTTTATCCCGATGGCGGCGTCGCCCCTTGTGATGTATTCCCTGCTTTGTTTAATATAAAATCGAACGGCTTGAAAAAATTCCGGAGCGCCGACTATCAGGAAAGCGTCAGGCATCTGAGAGAAGGATGCAGCGGTTGTATGATAGGTTGTTGGAGGGAAACAAACCTGTTTATTGATGATTTTGTCACGAGGATGGAGCACATGCAGCTTTACTTTAGAAAAAAAACAGGTACGCATCATCAATAAGGGAATTATTGTTTAAGTCTGATCCGAAAGGATTTTGCATTCAGATGTCGAAAGTACTTTTAATCAAGCCAAGATTTTTAGGATTAGAGTTTCCATTAATAACGCAGCCGCTGGGGCTTATGTATATTGGTTCTATGCTGAAAAAAGCCGGGCATGAGCCTAAGATTCACGACGGTGCCCTGGATGATAAAGACCTTCATGTCCTTCGGCGTATTCTTAAAGAATGGCCACCGGACTTTATCGGCATCAGTATCATTATTACTGAGGTGGAGCAGACAAAAAGAATTATGGAGCTTATCAGGGCAATTTGCCCTGAAGTTCCCATCACGTTTGGTGGTCCCTGGCCGTCGGCCAATCCTGAAAAATCGATCAAGGAATTTGGTGCGGACTTTGTTGTTATGGGAGAGGGCGAGTTGGTATTTCCCGAGCTGATAGATGCAATGAACCAAAAATTCCCGACGGATTCGATTGCCGGGACAGCATCATTGTGTAATGGTCATGTAAAAATCAATCCGGGGCGGTTATTGACCGAAGATGAGTTGAATAATCTTCCGTTTCCCGCGTGGGAGCTGCTGGATCATAAATTGTATGCGAAAATGCATTCCAAACCCGCCGTGGGCTGCCGTCCTTACATGGCGATGATCACGTCGCGCGGCTGTCCGTACCGATGTTCTTATTGTTACCAGATCATGGGTAAAACCTTCAGAAAAAGGCCGGCACATTCGGTTCTTACGGAGATAGAGGAACTTTATTTTCAGTACGGATTCAAAGAATTCGAGATCATTGACGACTGTTTTAATCTTGATCGAGAAAGAATGATTGCCATCCTCACAGGAATCAGGAATAAATTTAATGATGTCAAACTGCACTTTCCTAACGGATTGAGAGCGGACCTGCTTGAGCCGCAGGATATGGCTCTTTTTAAACAGGCGGGAACCGTATCTGCCGCATTTGCCATAGAAACAGCCAGTCCCCGGCTGCAGAAGATGATTCACAAAGATCTGAATATAGAGAAGGCTGATCTAACGATGAAAGCTTCCGCTCAGGCAGGAATTTATTCGACCGGCTTTTTCATGCTCGGATTTCCGACAGAAACCTATGAAGAAGCATCTTCCACCGTACAATGTGCCGTCCATTCGTCCCTGCATCGGGCAATCTTTCTGCGCGTCATACCGTTTCCCGGGACTGAACTGGCGGACATGGCCGCGGATATTCTTGAAAATAAGCAGGAGATCGTTGCTCCACATTATATGAATTATTATAATAATTCATATAATGTTTCCGCAATGTCGGATAAGGAACTGCGCAATATCTTTCAACGCGCTTACAGGGCCTTCTATTTTAATCCCAAGAGAATATTGAGCATTGCGATTCATCATCCGAAATTTATGGCGCTTCCCTACTATGCTTTTTTGACGATGATCAGGGCTCTGCCGAGGATGGGCCATCACGCCTTGGTCAGACATTGACAATGAATCATAATAAAAAAGATTAATATAAGAATTTATGACCTGTATTTCATTGACATGCAGGATACTTCTTCATATAATTTTAACGTGAAAACCAACTTCCTTGTTCAACAAAGAGAGAACGATAATCTTCAAAAAAAGCACAATGACCTTGTGTTTATTTTGGTGATTATTATTACCGCTGTCGTGTTTTCCGGTAGCCTGAAACTTGAATGGACGAACTGGGATGACAATTTATTGGTATACAATAATCCCTCGGTAAGTGAAGCAAGATTTGAGGATATTTTCACCCGGCCTGCCGACTACAACACGTATAACCCTTTAGTAGTGTCTTTTTTTGTTCTTGAGTGGAAGTTGGTTAAAGACAAACCATTTCTTTATCATCTGAACAACTATCTGTTGCATCTTTTCTGCACCGCGCTGGTCTTGATTTTTTTACGAAAAATCGGACTTTCAATATGGTGGAGTGGTTTTGCGGCATTACTTTTCGGCATTCATCCTATGAGAGTAGAGTCCGTTGCGTGGATTTCCGAACGAAAAGATGTTCTTTACTCGCTTTTTTATCTGGCGGCATTACTTGCCTATGTTCGCTACATTTCTAACGAGAAAAGAGGTCAGTTGCTTTTGACTTTGCTTTTTTTTGTGTTGTCACTTCTATCTAAGATTCAGGCTGTGGCATTGCCTTTTGTTCTGGTATTGCTGGATTTGTATTTTAAAAGAAAAATAGGCGTGAAAACCATCTTAGAAAAAGGTGTTTTTTTCATCATAGCTTTTGTTGTGGGTTTTTTGGGGTCAACCGTTTTCTTTAAAAATGCTTTCGTTACAACCGACAGTAAGGCTATTGTAAATACTTTTAATTACTTTGGACAGGTTGTGCTGGGCGGTTATGCTTTCACGATCTACCTTTTAAAATCTGTTGTTCCTTTTGCGTATTCTGCCACATATCCAACTCCCTCATCACTTCAGATACAGCATTTGATTGGCGCATTGATAACCGTTTTGATTTTAGCAGGCGCTATAGCTTTATGGCGCAAATTCAAGTTTGTCACATTCGGCTTAATGTTTTTCAGCTTTAATATAATGTTTTTGCTCATGCCTTTTCAGGGCAACGAAACAGCCTTTCTTAATGATCGCTATGTCTATTTTGCCTATATAGGTTTATTCTTCATCATGGCTATGGGAATGCAACAATTATCAGAAAGATTATCATCGTATCGCAAGCCAATTATATCGTTTGCTGTGGCTCTGCTGGTTATCTATGGTATCATGACAATAAATTATATTCCCGTCTGGACGAACAGCAATACGCTTTGGACATACGTTATTGATAAATATCCCGGTAAAATGGCGATCGCGCACCTAAACAGAGGAAACTACTGGTACAGCAAAAATCAAAAGGATAAGGCCTTGGATGACTTCAGTTTGGCCATCGAAATTAATCCTGAATTTTCCAGCGCCTATGCCAATAGAAGTCTTGTCTATCTTGACAAAGGCGAGACGGAAAAAGCGCTTAAGGATTATAACCGTTATCTGGAATTGTTACATCCCTTTGATACGAAAGGGAATAGGTTAAATTTATCATTGTCGGATTCTTTCAGTCACAGGGGTTCAATTTACAGCAGAATGGGTCAGTACGAAAAAGCGCTTGCTGATTTTCAAAAGGCCATCGAACTGGATCCTTTCAATTCGGATATTTATTTTAAAAGGGCTCTTATTTATATGCAGTTGCATGAATATGACAAGGCCGTTAGGGATTTCAACCTCTGTCATCAAGCCGATCCGGCGAATGCCGATGTCATCAATAACAGAGGAGTATGTTATCTTCGTTCCGGTAATTTTCAATCCGCGCTTGATGATTTTAACAAGGCTATTTTATTCAACGGCGCTAATCCTTCTTATTATGTAAACAGAGCCACTGTATATTATAAATTAGGACGTCTGGTTGAAGCGAGGCAGGATGCCCAAACCGCGAAAAAATTAGGCGCTGCCATTGATCCTCCTTCGGGAAATCGCTGAAACTGTTTTGAGGATAATTTTCACCCTCTGCTCATAACACTCCAACGCACAGGCGCCGTCTGTATCGTATTGACACCCGATGCACATCGTTCTGCCACGAAAAACAGGTTCTTATCAGAGATGAATGTATGAAAATTGTTCTGGTTCATTGGAAAGGGAATGATGCTCCTGTGCCCGCTTTATTTTTACTGTTATAAGAAGTTGACGGTCGTATAGAGATATGAGAAAAGGTTGATATATGAAAATTGGAATTCTGGGCGGAGGACTTAGCGGTATTTCAACCGCTTATTTTCTGCAAAATAATAAGGGAATCAAACGCATCGAGATACTGGAGAAGGAGCACGAACCGGGCGGTTTATGCCGTTCTTTTAATATAAAGGGCTTGTATTATGACATCGGTCCGCACATCATTTTTTCGAAAGATAAAGAGACATTGGATTTCATGATCAATATGCTTGGTGAGAATAAAAACAAACTTAGAAGATCGAATAAAATATTTTACAAAAATAAACTTATAAAATATCCTTTTGAAATCGAGCTTTCAGCATTGCCTGAAGACGATAGAAAATACTGTCTGAATACTTTCTTGAACAATCCGTACGAAAATCGTGAAGCAAAGAATCTTCTCCAGTATTTTCTGAAAACGTTTGGAGAAGGCATCACCGGTATTTATTTAAAACCTTATAATGAGAAGATATGGAAATTCGATCTTTCACGAATGGACACTCAAATGATTGACAGAATTCCCAATCCACCAAAAGAGGATATTGTAAAAAGCGCGGCGGGAGTATCTACGGAGGGCTATCGTCATCAATTATATTTTTATTATCCCCGGGAAGGCGGTATTAACGCGTTAATCAAATCTTTTGTAAGTAAATTAAATGATAAAGTTGGTATTATCGTGGATAGCGCCGTTGTTGAATTGCAGCAAATTGATAATAAATGGAAGACAAAAACGGACAAAGGTGTATCGGCAGAATATGATTTGATTGTATCCACGATACCTATTCAATCCCTGGCGGGAATTTATCGGTCCAATTTACCGGAAGACGTTAGAGAGTCGGTTCATGATTTAAAATATAATTCCATCATTGTCGCAATCATAAATGTCAAAAAGGATAATCTGGAAGGAAATTTTGCTGTCATGGTTCCGGATAAAGATATAATTTTTCACAGGATATCGAAAATCAATTTTCTCGGGAATTGCTACGGCAGGAACGATGATTCCAGTACGCTGATGGCGGAAGTAACCTTTTCAAAAAACAGCCTGATTGATCAAATGAGCATATGCGAAGTGGAAGGAAAAATAATCGAAGGATTGGTGGATAGCCGGTTTATCGATAGCCGTGAACATATTCATTATATGGAAACAAGGAAATTTGAATATGCCTATGTTGTTTGCGACTTAAATCACACAAAAAATGTTGAACGGATCAGAAAATATTTTTCGGATCAGAACATCCTGCTTTGCGGCAGATTCGGAGAGTTCAAATATTTAAATATGGATACGGTTATAAGGCATGCGAAAGATCTCAGTGAAAAAATAGTAAAAAATATTTAAGGCATTCCCGCAGTATTGATAGAATTTTGCATGTGATTTGACACATGATTTTAAGGGAGCGTACTGATGAAAGCATTAATCACCGGCGGCGCCGGCTTTATCGGTAGCCATTTAGCCGATTTATTAATCTCCAAAGATTATAGTGTGATTGCGGTTGATAATCTTTCGCTGGGAACAATAGATAATATGCATCATTTAACTCATCACAAAAAGTTTAAATTCATCAAGGAGGATTTACTTCACCTTGACCGCTTGAAAGATATTTTTCAGAAAAATAAATTTGATACCGTTTTCCACCTGGCGGCCAATTCGGATATAGCCGAAAGCGCCGGTAATCCGGGGACTGATTTGGAGAACACCTTCATGACCACATGGAACACGCTGGAGTGCTGCCGGTTGTTTCATGTTAAAAAGTTTGTTTTTGCATCGACATCGGCTGTTTATGGAAACGCGACGCGAACACTATCAGAGGAAGCAGGGACATTCTCCCCGGTATCTTATTATGGCGCGGGCAAGCTTGCTTCGGAGGGTTTTATCAGCGCATATTCTTCGATGAGCGATATCCAGTCATGGATTATCAGATTTCCCAATGTCGCAGGGGAGAGGATGACGCACGGAATTATTTATGATTTTATTAAAAAATTGAAGAGCAATCCCAAACGGCTGGTTGTGTTAGGCGATGGCAACCAGAAAAAGCCTTACATCTATGTCAAAGATTTGGTGGAAGCCATGTTCTTTATCTATCAAACCTCAAAAGAGAAGCTGAATCATTATAATGTCGGCGTAAAAGATCAGACGTCCGTCACTGAAATAGCAAAAATAGTTTGCGACGAAATGCGATTAAAAAACGTGAAATTAAAATATACCGGTGGAAGCACGGGCTGGAAGGGTGATGTTCCGCATTATAAATACGATTTGAAAAAACTTAATGCTCTTGGCTGGAGAGCGAAATATTCATCTGCTGAAGCGGTTAGATTAGCTGTCAGGAGTGTTCTTGGACAATGATAGCGTTTATTCTTGCAGGCGGACAAGGAACCAGACTTAAAGAAATTACCCCGGATAATATTCCCAAACCCATGGTGAACCTCGCCGGGAAACCCATTTTGCAATATCAACTGGAGTTTCTCGCAAAAAATAATGTTCATGACGTTATTATAAGCGTTGGTTATGGCGCGGAGTCAATCAAAAAATATTTCGGGGAAGGTAAAAAATTCGGTTTGTCGATAAAATATTCCGATGATCCCCGGCCGCTGGGCACGGCCGGCGCATTTAAGTATGCTGAACCGTTACGTGGTGATGCTCAGGACATCCTGATTTTATATGGGGACATCATATTCGACATTGATCTAACAAGAATGATAAAATTCCACAATTCCTATAGCGGGTTGGGCACTTTGCTGGTTCATCCCAATGATCATCCTTATGATAGCGATTTACTGGAAGCGGATACTGTTAACAAAATACGTAAATTTATCTCCAAGCCGCATCCGGCCGGTCAAGCGTGTCAAAATTTAGTCAACGCCGGCATCTATATTCTTAAGCCGGAGATTGCCCGTTTTATAAGAAGCGGGCAAAAACTGGATTTCGGTCAGGACGTTTTCCCCGCGTTAGTCGGCCAGGGTAAAGAGTTTCATGCTTACAGATCATCGGAGTATGTAAAGGATATCGGCTCGCCGGAAAGACATACAGAAGTTGAAAAAGATATTTTCAGTGGCAAGGTTTATCGCCGAAACCTGGCCAATAAACAGAAAGCAATATTCCTGGACAGAGACGGTGTAATTAATGAAGAGGTTAATTTCCTCAACAGGCCGGAACAGATAAAACTGATAGACGGTTCAGCGGAGGCGGTGAAAAAAATAAATGATTCAGACTACCTGGTCATCGTGATAACCAATCAATCTGTTGTGGCACGAGGAATTTGTTCGGAAAAAGATGTTGCCGAAATCCATAAAAAATTGGATATGCTCTTGGGTGAAAAGCACGCTTTTCTGGATGGTGTCTATTATTGCCCTCATCATCCCGATAGGGGATTTGAAGGAGAGAAAAGAGAATACAAAATAGAATGCGAGTGCAGAAAACCGAAAACGGGCATGGTAAAACAAGCTCAGCACGATTTTAATATTGATCAAGAAAAATCTTTTATCATTGGCGATGCCACCTCCGATATTATGACGGGGGTTAATGCCGGCCTCAAAACGATCCTGGTAAGAACAGGCCATGCCGGAAAAGACAAGAAATTTGATTGTCAGCCCGATTTTATTTTTGAAAATCTAAAAGATGCAGTGGATTTCATTATGGATAAATACGGGACGCTGAACACGGATTATTGCTCGGAGAAAAAAATACGTTGATTATATTAGCGGTTAAAGAAGAGGCGTGAATGATAGGTACAAGAACTCCATTCAGAATCAGTTTTGCCGGCGGGGGAAGTGACTTAAAAGAATTCTATTCAAGACAACCCGGTTGCGTATTGAGTACGACCATTAACAAATACATGTTTATATTTGTTCATCCGTTTTTTGATGAAAGAATTCAGATAAAATACTCCAGAACCGAATTGGTAAACGATGCAGGTGAAATTAAGCATCCTATCGTACGGGAAGTGTTTAAAAAATTTGGAATCAAAGGCATCGATATTAATTCCATCGCCGATATTCCGGCGGGAACCGGGCTTGGTTCATCAAGTTCTTTCACCGTCGGCCTGCTGCATGCTTTGTATGTTTATTCCGGTCAATATCCCGCAAAAGAAAAACTTGCCCGGGAAGCTTGCGAAGTTGAAATTGATATTCTGGGCGAACCCATCGGCAGGCAGGATCAATACTCTGCCGCGTATGGAGGGCTTAATTTGATCACATTCAATCCGGACGATACGGTCAGGGTAGAACCGGTTGCTATGTCTTCCGCCAAATATGATGAATTTGAAAGTAATCTCCTGTTTTTTTATTTAGGCAGCCTAAGATCGGCTCGTGAAATACTGACTGAACAAAAAAGCAATACGATGTCCGATAAAAAAGCCTTCAGCAATATTGAAAGAATGACCGATCTGGCAAGAAATCTGAGAAAAAGTCTTTCCAACGGCAATTTGCAGGATGCGGGCATGATACTGGATGAAGGCTGGCGTTTGAAAAAATCGCTTTCATCTAAAATTTCTGATGATAAGATAGATTATTATTATCATATGGCCAGAAATAACGGTGCGAGTGGCGGTAAACTGCTTGGCGCGGGCGGCGGCGGTTTTTTGATGTTCTATTGCGAACCGATGCAGCAGGAACAGCTAAGACGATCATTGAAAGACCTGAAAGAATATAAATTTAAATTTGACGGCTCTGGGACGAAGGTTGTCTACGATATGGATGGTGAGGAGAGTTGATATGATCTATTGCACAGCGCATATAAAAAAATATCTGAAGCTTCTGGAAAATAAAATTAGCGCATTAGATATACGGCAGATAAACAAAATCGTTAATATACTGAAAACTGCTTATGATAGCGAACATACCATATTTGCGATGGGAAACGGTGGCAGCGGAACAACGGCGTCTCATCTCGTTTGCGATTTCAATAGGGGAGCATCCGCCGGCTCCGTTAAGAAGTTCAAAGTCATAAGTTTAAACGATAATGTTCCTTCCCTTTCGGCAATAGCCAACGATATCGGTTATGACGCGGTTTTTGAGGAGCAGTTGAAAAATTTTCTGCGTCCGGGGGACGTGGTGCTCGGCATTTCCGTCAGCGGCAATTCAAAAAATATCATCCGGGCCATTGAATATGCCAATAAGCATGGAGCAACGACCATAGGGCTTTGCGGTTTTGACGGCGGTCAGTTGAAGAAAATCGCGCAATATCCCCTCCATGTAAAGGTTGACGACATGAAAATTGCGGAAGATATTCATTCCATTGTAAGCCATATTTTGATGAAAATGCTGGGCGCGGCACTCATAAAAGAAAAGAATAAAAAAAGAAAGTGAATATGCTTTAAAGCAGATTTCATAAAATAAGTTATGATCAGCAAAAATATTATAATGAACGATAGGTCTGCAGTAACAAAATACAACAAACTCGAATTGGGTTGCGGGCAAAGACCGACGCCGGGATATCTGCATCAGGATATCACCAGTCAACCGGGTGTGACGCTGGATTTTAACTGTCCGATATGGGAGATCCCGCTCAAAGAAAATTCGCTATCCGAGGTCATTGCCCTGGCATTGATGGAGCATCTGCGTTTTACCGATTTTACTAAAGCGCTTATTCATATTCAAAAACTGCTTGTATCCCGGGGAGAATTTCTTTTTGATCTTCCGGATATCAAAAAATGGAGCGAGTATTTGTATAATATTACACATGGAATGCCGGAAAAAAGTCCGTTTTCCAAGGAGCATGTCTATGCGACTTTCTGGGGTTGGCAAAGGTGGCCCGGAGATGAACACAAATGCGCCTGGCTGAAGGAAGATTTGTTCCGACATCTGAAAGAAACCGGATTCAGCGAAATTCTTGAAGCGGACGCTGAAATTTTTATAACCCGCGGCATTTTTAGAGATCGTTTTAAAAGCCCGGATAACGCGCACCTTTACATAAAAGCAATCAAGTAAAATATTTTTGGTGCTAGAACATGAAGGCAGAAAAATGATCCATCTTCCCAAGAATGATCCGGTTTCCGTAATTATAACCGTTTACAATGAAGTTGACACTCTCGAGAATGAAATCCTGACTATTCGCAATAAAATTTTATCTCAATTGCCCGGATCCGAACTGATCATCGCCGAGGACGGCAGCACCGACGGCACAAAAGAAATTATTTCAAAATATGTTCGTGATTTGGGAGTCATTCATTCGACGGCCACCCAAAGAAAAGGTTATGCGAAAGCGTTGAATGATGCGATGAAATTAGCAAGAAATCCATATATTTTTTTCAGCGATACCGGGTCTAAGTTTGATTTTGATGATTTCTGGAGGTTATACAACATACGTGATGAATATTCACTGGTCATCGGTGTAAGATCCAAAAGGTCGGACAAATTATACCGCCGCTTTCTAACGCTGTCTTATAATTTTGTTTTGAAAAAATATTTTAATGTTTATTTGCAGGATTCCGATAGTGGCTTTAGACTTTATAAAAAAGCGCTTATCGCCAAGATTTGCAACGAAGAATGGGTAAACACATCTTTAATCGGATCTGAGTTAACCTTGAGAACAATATTCAGTGGCAGCAGTGTTGGCTATGTCGCAATCGCTTATAAACAGCGTGCCGACATGTCGAGAGGTTTGCCCCCTCAAAAAATATTTGAGGTGATCATCGGGGTATTAAAAAACTTTCCCAAATTGAAAAAAGTTCTTTCATCTGTTACTTATCCCAAACTCATTTATTGTGAAACTCAAATTTCAAAAACGAAGTGTATAACCTAAAGGTCACGCGTTGAAATTTGATAGTCGAATCCCGACCTTGTCGGGACACAGCGGAGGGTATAATACCCCGCCCCTTGGGGCGGAATTAGGGTCCAGTCCCAATAGCAATCGGGATTGCCCTGGGGTTCATACCCGTGATTAAATTTTAGCTGGACAGTATTTTTATTTGATTAAAATATTAAAAATTTATAGATTATTTCTAAAATATGCATTTTATATCTAAGTAGGTGCACGACGGAGTTTCCCGTAATATCTTCCCAAGGCGTTCATCATCAATTGTGCTTGTGATACGTGGCGTAGCTAAACGAGATGACAATGCGGCTGGGGGGGCAGTTTCCGGACGGCAACACATGGAGCAAATGGATAAATTAAACAGCCAGTACCGATATTTTGAGGAAGTTCACCATGGTCTCATCAAAGAGGTGGGCACCGGGCTGAAAATACTGGACGTGGGCTGCGGTTACGGACAGAACGGGGAGGAAATGATCAAGCGGGGCAATATAGTGTTTGGTGTTGATATATTGCCCATCGCCATCGAAAAAGCTAAATCACGACTTACATACGCTGCTGTTGCCGATTTCAGCAGGCCGGAAACTATACCGGAAGCAATAAAACGCGAACAATTCGACCTGGTTGTGTTTTCCGATATACTTGAACATGTTTATGACCCGATGAGTCTTATCCGTAATGCCATTCCCATGATGAAGGAGAATGCCATATTGCTTGTCTCCGTACCTAACATTGCGAACTGGCTTAGCCGACTTAAACTTTTTTTCGGACATTGGGAATATACCGTTTCAGGAGTAATGGATAGGACCCATATCCGCTTTTTTACGTTGAAAAGCGTGAAACAACTCATTCAAACTGCAGGTTTCGATGTCATCCATGTGTCTGCGACGCCATATTTTTTAAGAGCATTCGGCGTACAGGTAAGGAATGTGCTGTTTCCGGACAGCCGGGACTGCAAGCCGTCCGCGCCAGAAGCCCTGGCTTATTCCCCGTACTACAAATTTTATCTGAAATATATCTACAACCCGGAAGCGGCCGTTGCAAACCTCTGGAAAAGCATGTTCGCCTACCAACTAGTCATCACTGCGCGGCTGGTAAATCCTACACCTCGTCAATAGAAACTTATTATGAAAGAAAAGCATGCTCTTATTGAAAATAGCTTTCACAGACAGATTGTTTATTTGTTGAAAACATTAAAAGTTTATAGATTATTATTTACATTCAAAATACAGAACTTTCTAATGATGGAGAATCAGGAGTAAGTGTGATGAAATTTTGCAGGCTGATTACATTAGTAATTTTTATGGTCGTGATGAGTATTCCGTTGTCATGGGCGGAGGACGGGGGGTGGAAAAAAATCGGAGAATCGGATGGCATAATCGGATACACCCGTCCTACAACCAAAAGCTCTGTTGATGAAATAAAAGCCGTGGGGGTTGTGGATGCATCGGTTGCGGTCATTGAGGCCGTTATGCGAGATATTTCTGTCATGCCGGAATATGTTTATTTGTGTAAGGAAGCTTTTCTGATGAATACCCCGGATATGAAAAGCGGAGGAGACGTCATCTTTTTTTACAGCCTGACTGATCTGCCTTTCCCGGCAAGTGATCGTGACGCTGTCGTCAGATCCGTGTGGACGATTGATAGGGCGACAGGTATTGTCTATTGTCATGCGGAAGGGTTAGAAACAACATTTGAGCAGAGTCAAGACATCGTGCGAATTCCGCTTTCAATCATGGATTGCACTCTGGTGCCCAGGGGTGAAAACAGGACGGAAGTTATTTATCAGATTCTGGGACATCCGGGGGGGGAATTACCTTCTTGGTTTGTAAAGATGTTATCAAGGGATTACGGTATTAAGACCATAGCCGGTCTCAGAAAAATAGTGAAGAAAAATAAATACAAAAATGTAAGAAAAATCGTTACAACAACACCACATGTCAAAAAATGATTTTTCAACTATCTTCCTAAATGGACATTTACTCACAGTTAGTTCGAGTCGAATGACGAAAAAATTTCTTCGATGAAGAATTTATTTTCTTTGTCTGAGCAAAAAGGAATGTTCACCATTAAACGTCGCAGCATAGATTCCTTGCGTCGCATTATTTCACGCCGGCTGGTTTTTCTCAAATCGTTGTCTATCCAGTAAATGTTTGCAGGGTCCGAAGGCATCAGCAAAATATTTTTCAAATGAAGATCCTTGTGTAAAACATTATGAGAGAACATTAAAGAAATATCCCGGGCTACCATCTTCAGATACGTTAATCTGTCGGTTTCACTTAAAGTACTCATGTGTTGTGAAATATGAACAGCTTCCGGCAGAAATCCGCAGATGAATAATGAATCAAGGCGGCTGAAGGGATTCAAATTGATGGCGTAGCCTATAGGGTCGGGACATTTCAGCCCCATATCCATCATATTATGTGAACTTAAAAATTCACGCTTGCCCTGACAAAACACCAGACGGCGCGTATAATCCGCGGCTTTTTGAGCCTGAATACGTTTGATCAGAATATCCGGGTTGTTTGATTTTTCCCCGGCAACAAAGAAAAGTTTAGCAAAAGGACTGGTAAACAGAGGTTTCTCCTCGAACAGTGGCGGATGTAAAGCAGACGTCACAAGCGGCAGAAATTCTCTGTGCACGCGCACCAGCCATATCTGAGGGAAGGGGCGCCTGATAAACCGGAAGAATGTTTTCATTGACTGTTTATTTGTCTTTAATCTCATAGAAATTTTATAATGTTTATTTCGAATTTGTTCCTGTCTGGTGTTTTTTTACCTGCTGCAGGGCTCTGGAAATCACCTGATCCATGTTGTAATATTTATATTCGGCCAGACGACCGCCAAAGATAACGTCTTTTTCCCTGTTCTGTGCCTTTTGATAATTGGCCAGTATCTTCAAATCCGTCTTTAATCGCACCGGATAATACGGCTCGTGCGGATTATCACACGGATATTCCCTTATTACAACAGTGCCTCTAGACATTCCGGATTTCTCAGGGTGAAAATGCTTGGGTTCAATGATCCGTGTATAAGGAATCTCCCGATCAGCATAGTTCATGATACTGATTCCCTGAAAATCATCCAGTGTCATTTTTTCTTTTTCAAACCGGCAGGATCTCCAGTTTAATTTTCCAAAACGATAATCAAAGTAACGGTCTATCGGACCGGTGTAAACGATTATTTTGGCAAATGACTGCCAGTAATCCCGCTTGTCAAAAAAGTCCGTTTTCAGCTTCACGGAGATGCCGGAGAGAAGCTTTTCAAAAATCGGCGTGTAACCACCCACGGGCATACCCTGAAAATCATCGTCATAATAGCTGTAGTTGTCGGACGTTCTTACCGGCAGCCTCGTAATAACCTCGGCGGGGAGTTCCCGCGGATCACAACCCCATTGTTTTGTTGTATAACCTTTGATAAAGGCCTCGTAAAGATCCCGGCCGATAAGACTTATCGCTTTTTCTTCGAGGTTTGCGGGTTGGGGAATCACTGTTATCCTGGATTTTAAAAATTCAGCGGCCTCATCCGGCGTTAAATTCAGGTGATAAAATTTATTGATGGTGGTTAAATGGATAGGAAAGGGGTAAATCTTTCCCCGGGCGGTTGTCAAAACACGATGCCGGTAATTATTAAAATCGGTGAAGGTATTGACATAGTCCCAGATATTTTTGTCCGGTGTGTGAAAAATATGGGGTCCGTATTTGTGGATGTTGATGTTGGTTTCAGAATCATCGAAGGAGAAGCAGTTACCGCCGATGTGATCGCGTTTTTCAATGACCAGAACTTTTTTGCCGGCTTTTTTTACTTCGTAAGCGAAGACAGCTCCAAAAAAACCAGCGCCTACTACCAAGAAATCATACATTTTCCGGAGTGTATCCTTTCGTATGTGAAGAAGTAAACGGTCTCAATACCGGTCAGGCATCAAAGTGGCCAGAATTATATGAAGAATGGTATTCTGTGTCAAAGAAATATTTACCGATGTGTTCCTGACGGAAAGCTCTTTTGTTGATGTATCATAAGTGGATTTTTGATTTGAATTTTATTAGAAAACAAGCGGATTACTTTTCTGTTAAGAAAACGGCTTTAAAAATCTGTTTGATTAGTCAGGTCTGATCGTTTTATATATTACTATTCAATGATATTTAAAACTATTAAAGCAGGAAATGAATAAAGACAACTTAATTATATCGGCTGTCGGAGATAAATCTCTGCATAAAGAATGGATTAAATCCCACTCTGCTTTTGATGTCGTATTAATATATTACGGCAATAACGACGAAATATATTCTGATTATAAAAAAGATGCCTTAATCTGTATTGCACAAACCGGCCAGAAATATCATTTAATTAAGATGTTCATTAAGGAAAACTTTGATTTTGTGTTGAAATATAAATATGTCTGGTTACCCGACGACGATATTTCCATATCTGCGGATAATCTGAATGACATGTTTAATATAGCGAAAGAGTACAACTTATATATTTGTCAGCCCTCCGTAATATCTTCGGACGGTAAAGTCGGGCATGAAATAACCAGACCCAGGAAGGGTTTCAAACTAAGATTTACAAATTTTGTAGAGGTTATGATGCCGTTGTTCAAGGTTGAAACTCTTCTGTCGCTCTACGACGATTTTGATCTTTCCGAATCCAGTTGGGGATTAGATGCATTATGGCCACATCGATTAAATTATCCGACAAACAGATTGGCTATCATTGACGAAATATCAGCCCTGCATACCAGATCCGCAGGCTCTGATTATTCGAGATTTAAAATAAGACCGAAAACTGAATTAAAAAATATCCTGCGAAAATATGATATTTCCTTCAAAACAAAAAATTATTTATTTGTATCGAAAGACAATTCAATAAAGGTTCCATGGTTCAATAGATTTTTCCGTCTTTACCGTAAAAAATAGAAAAGTATCATTGCGTACATATTCGGGAATGCCTTGCTTTTGATATTCTTTTTACGAGGTTTTGGAGAAGGCAGGCAATCTAAAAATAATGTATGTTTTCTTGATCAGTTTATTAAATTTCACTAAAAAAAATTTTCAAAATTTTTCTTGACAGAAAGTCATTTTTATTATTTAAACTGACCAGTCAGTTTAAATCGTCGTACATGAATTGCTGGCCGAATCGCATCATGTATGGGGTTGATGACGATGCAGAGAGAAGAGGTTCGATTCGATGAATTCTTCAAGTCCAGATTGCTACAACGCGTACTTCTTCGGTTATTTTCATAAGTCAACTTGTTGCCATGTCCCCTATGAACTTTTCTTTTTCTACCATTGCTTCTGCGAGGGTTATTTAGAAAATATTAATGATGATTTTTCCGGAGGTATTGCCTATGCCTAAGATTGTCAATCATGACGAGTACCGTCGGGAACTTCTGACAAAATCCTTCAATTTGTTTACCCGTAAAGGGTATACCAATATAACCATGGATGAGATCGCGGCGGAAATCGGCGTATCCAAAGGGATTCTCTATCACTATTTCCCCTCCAAGGAAAAAATGCTCGCCCAGATGATTTCGTGGACCGGCTATCAAAACACGGAAGAGTATATCAGGCGGACAAGTTCTGTGGAAAAAGTCCGTGATCGTTTTGACATGATTGTGGATTACTGGAGAGAAAAGGGCAAACTTTATGAAAGCATCCTGCTGCTGGCGTTTGACATGTACCGCAACGCGGACATCGAGCACTGGAAGCCGCTCTATGATCTTTTTGCCGAACGCTATACGGCTGGAATGTCGGAACGACTAAACATTTCGCGGCAGTTTGCTCACTCCATATTCATTTATTTTCTTGGCCTTTCTTTCCATTCAGTGGCAACCGGCAGCGACACCAAAGAATACAACAAACAAATAGATTTCCTTGACGTCATATTCAGGCCTCTCATTGTGGACGCGCCCGAAGATCTGGATAAAGCCGCGCAAAAATTCAAGGACGTGTACAAAACCTTTCTGGCCGATTTGCCGGTTGTCAAAAAAGGCTCCGTTCAAAAGAAAATAAAAAATACAAAGACAGTAAAAGCTGAAAAAAAGATTAAAAGAGTTGAACCAAAACAAAAAAAATTAATCTCGAATAAATCGAATAAAAAACAATAACCGGTAAAGGAGGCACCATGAATAAAACACTCGATGAGTTGTTTGTTTACCCGAAAGAGTTGGTGGATGAAGAGTCGAAACGTGTAATTCACCTCGTAAGACAATGGGCCGATAAGGAAATCATATCTAAACGTCAGGAGTATCGTGAAAATTACGAAAAGCTCTTTATCGAAACCAGAAAATCGCTCAATCTTACCATTGGTTTGCAAAGGCTCACTTTGCCGGAAGAACATGGCGGTTTTGGGTGGCATAATCCCGCCAGCACACCGGGTATCGTTTCCGTTCTTACCGAAATCGGGCGTGCCGATGCCGCTATCGGCGTCACCTCCGCGATAAAATGCGTAATCTTTGCCGCAACCACTTTATTGCCTCATTTGGACAAAGCCGTTTGCGATGTACTGGCGCCGATTTACTGCGCCGATGAACTGAAAACCCCGTCCCTCATTCTTCCCGGCATGGGCACGGCCGGCGAGGACACTCCGCTGTTTTTAGGCAGATCAATTCTGGCCACAGTGGAACCAGATGGGGACGGATACGCGGTCAACGGAAAAAATATGAGGCCTTTAAACAGCGGCGCCGTGGCCGATCTTTTCTGTGTGGTCTGCGCCGACAAGTTGGGACGCCCCTGTGTCGCTCTGGTTCCCGGCGACGACAGAAATGTCTTGCGCGGCAAAACGCTACTGGAGACCGGTCTCAACGCCAGCGCCAACTGCGATGTCAGTTTTAATCATGTCAGAATTCCCAAGTCCTATCTGATTGACCGCGACGGCGTGGTTGAGCAAATTTACACCTGGCTCAACCTGCTGCTCGGCGGCGTGAGCGTCGGCGTGGGAATGAATTTCTTCGAAATCGTCACGGACTGGTCCGAAACCAGAACCATCAAGGGTGGAACCATGATGAAAGAAAATCCCCTTTGTGCTTCCGTTCTCGCTGACGTGGCCGATGAAGTCTTCACCGCCAGGCTTCTTCTTTACAATCTGGCGCACATTATGTCCAAGCCGGATGACTGGGGATACAGCGGGTCCCAGCGGGTTTACACGTTTTCGCAGATCATCGGTTCGCAGGTACAGCAGAAAATTATGCGGGCGATTAACAGAGGGTTGGAACTGATGGGTTCCGCCGGTTATTCCAAAGAGTGGCATGTGGAAAAACAATGGCGTGATATCAAAACCATCCAGTCGTACCTTTGCGGAGTCGGTGCGGAAGCGCCGGTAAAAATGGATACGGCGCGGTTTTTCTTCGACTGCAAGCAGATTTAATAAGGAGGCCAATAATGAAAAACTTCGATGAATTCTCAAAACCGGAAGAATATATATCCCCGATGGATAAACACCTCCGCAGCGCGCTTCGTAACTGGGCAGACAAAGAGGTCATACCCTACCGGCGCAAATACGATGAAGACTGGAAAAACCATCACTTAATTGAACCGGCCTTCGACAAGCTCATGGGCAACAAGGGGCTGGGCATTCAGAAAGCGCTTTTCCCGCCGGAACTCGGCGGCTGGGGCATCGGACAGTCGGATTACGCCTTTACCGTGGCCTGCGCGCTGGCGGAAGAGGTCGGCAGGGCGGACACGGCTATGGCGGTCGCGTTTATGGTCACCTATTGGCCGCTTACGACAATACTTGTAACTCCTCATGTCAATTGGCGGCTGGCCCGGGAATTTGCCCCGATGTTCTGTGAAACCGAGAAAGCGGTTTTCGCGGCCAACGCCATGACGGAACCGCAGGGTGGAGCGGATATTGAAAATCTGGAAATTACCGGAGGCAAAACCATCCACACGACCGCCCGCCTCGATGGTGACGAATGGGTAATCAATGGGCACAAACTCTGGCCGACCAACACCGGCGGAGTGGCCAAACTTTTTGTCGTTCCCTGCACAACGAAGCTGGGCTCTACAGATCCCAACGACTTTGCCATGATATTTGTACCCGCCGATGCCAAAGGCGTAACCCAGGGGGGCCCTTACGAAAAAGCCGGTATGGCCGCCGACAAAAACGGCGACATCTGGTTTGAAGATGTAAGGGTTCCCAGCTGGTACCGGGCCCACGGACCGGGCATGGACGCGCAGGTCTTCCGCGAAATCATTCCCTGGGGGCTGGTGGGAAGCATGGGATTTTTGTGCGGCGCAATGTTGAATCTCTACGAAATTCTCTACGATTTCGTTTCCACCAAAACCTATAAAAACAGGCCATTGAAAGAAGACGACTGCGTCGCCGGAATCATCGGCCGCATCGCTGGCGATATCGACGTCTGCCGTATTCTGGCCTATGAAGCCGCCCGCATGGGCGACCGGCGTAACAAGCCCTATGGCTATCCGATTTATTCCGATGAAGTGGCCTGCAAAATGCGCAACCTCAAGGACTTTGTCTCCGACAGAGCGGTGGATATTTTCGGCAAGGCCATGGATGTTCTGGGAACGTACGGCGCCGACCGCGAATACGATATCGAAAAACACTGGCGTGACATCAAAATTATTCAGTTATGGATGGGCGGCAAGCAGCTCTGCCAGATGGAAGCAGCCCGGTATTTCTTCAATTGCAAGACATTATAGGAGACCGAACCATGCAAGAAGGCAATAAGGGAGTGATTGATTTAACCGACCGCGTGCTGAAGGAGCTGCTCAAAAAGCCGGGCTTCAAGGAGAATGTCCGCACTGTGCTCCAGAATATCGATCCGGAATCGAGCCGCAGGCTGGTCAGGACGATGATGTGGCATGATCCGGAGTTTTTTCTGGGCGTACTGGGCGCTGTTCCCTCCATTGCCAATTCCTTGGTTCAATGCGTGGACGAACTGCTCATTCAGCTCAACGAAAAATTTTCGCCGCAGCTGCTTCACGACTTTATGAAGTCGATTGTTTTGTCGCTGGACAAGGAAACTCTGGAAAGTATTGTCCGCAACGGGAAAGTGCTGGGAACGCAATTGTGGGTCATTGCGGAAGAAACATACAATGAACAGCAGGCTTCCAATACTGATACGGAGGGAGATGAACATGGAAAATAACACCGTGATGCCCGCCGAAGGTGGCGTAATGAAAGAGGTGTTAAGCACACCCTTCGTGAAAGATTTGATTCGCAGTAATTTGCAGAACATCAAACCGGACAAAACGCATCCGGTGGTTAACGCTCTGATCTGGCAGGATCCGGAATTCATTCTGTCCGTTCTGGGATCGATTCCTACGGTCGTCAATTCTTGCACCGGCGCTCTGGCGGAAGCGGGAAAACAAATCAATGAGAAATTTTCACCGGTACTGCTCAGGGATTATGTCGGGAGCATTCTGAAAGATATTGACACGGAAGAATTGAAAGCCCTCGTTGAAGCTTACGTCGACCTTGGGAAAAATCTCTGGGAGGTTTCGCCGGAATTCAGGGAAATGGCGGGTCAAGCTTTAAAAGAAGATGCGCCGCCGCTGATCGGCAGAGGAATCAGTTCGGCCTGCCGCTTCGTTAATGAGGTCAGTAAAGAAGACCCGCGCGTGGTGAGCAAATTTGTTTCCGATGTCGTTGCCAATATTGACGGCGATGAGTTTAAGGACGCGACTCATACGATTGTCAACGCGGTCCTTGATCAGAAGCTTCATTTGTTTTCCTGGACGTGGCAGTTGTTGTGCAAAAGGATGAAGAAGAAAAGTAAGAGAAAGGGTCATTATTGAAGATATTGAATGGAGGGATATTCCATGAGTAATGTTGAAAAACCGGTTCAACCGGATAATGCCGCCGACCTTACCGGCAGTGTCGTGTGGAAAACAGTTAAAACTCCCATGATCAGAAAATTGATTACTGCCGCAGTTCATGAGGCACTAAAGGACTGGTCGGGCGACAGCAAGCTCAAGGCACGGATGTCCTCAAGCGTGGAAAATGTCGTGGAAAGTGTTTTGTCCACGGCAGACAAAGCCGACGGCAAGATGGGCGTCGAACTGGGGAAGCTTTTAACCGCTTTTGCCCGGGAGACGAACGAGGAATTGAAGAAAGGATTAAAGGTCATTGAAGATCCCCGTCAGACCGCCATTAATGATTTTATCGTCAACACCGATTTTGGTGAGGTTAAGGAGATGATGGACCGCTCCGAAGGGCCTGTCATTCAAAACCTTGACATTGCCGTCGAATGCATCTGGAGATATCCGGCCAAAGTCGCATCGATACTGGCCTCACTCGTTTCCGCAGGCAATATCTCCGTCAAGAGCATTTCCATTATTATTAAGTCGCTTCTTGATAATCTCGGTCCGGATCTAACGGCCGATATTCTTCTTTCCATCGTGAGGGAGCTCAATGGCAAGGAAATAGGCAAGCTAACCAACAATGTTTCCGAACTGCTCCGTCGTATGCACACGGGGAGCCTCCTGCTGTCCAGGGGCGGCAAGTCACTTTTTGAAATTTACCTGACCAACCTTCTCAAGGATGCCGTCAGAGAGATAGATCCCGTCATTTTTACTAAAGCGCGCATCGCTCTGGCCGAAGACGGCGAAACCGTCGCCAAGTCCCTGGCGGAAGTGATGAGTGAAAATGAAAAAATGCTTTTTGCATCCGTGGCCGCCTATGCCGCTCTGGAGAATCCGAAGATCAGGGCCCGGGCCATTAAAATGAACCTTTATGAAAATGCCGATCAGGAAAAATTTATCGAAGCGGCAGCCAGCGGTATTTCCGATCTGGACACACAGGTCATGGCGGAGAATTTCAATGCAGCGCTCAGAATTATAAACAATATTCATGAAGCCAAGCCGGAGCTCTTTACGACTCTTCTGCGCGGATTTGCCGATTCCGTGGATGAAGATGAGCTGCAAAAAACGGCCCAATGGCTTGTTCCGGAGATTGTCGGCACTTTTAAAACGCTGGCTCCTGCGGCAATGCCTTCATTAATCAACGGATTCTGCGACATGGTTAAGGCAGATCAAAGCGAGGAAGCCAGAAAGGCTATGGAAAACCTTAGATCTGTAATTTTAGCAGACGGAGGTGCGAAATGATGAACGACTGGAAAGAAATTGTCAACACAACAGAAAATTCCTACGTAAAAAAATGGAAAGAAAAAGGCAAGGCCGTCATTGGTTATCCATGTACCTTCGTTCCCGATGAAATTATTTATGCCGCCGATATTCTGCCTTATCGTTTAAGAGGAACGGGAACAACTTCTTCTTCCATCGGAGACACTTATTTCGGACCGGTGATCTGCAGTTTTCCCAAATGCGTTCTGCAACTTGCCGGAGAAGGAAAGTTTAATTTCCTTGACGGCACAATCATCGTGCCGGGATGCGATTCCATGAGAAGGCTGGATGAATGCTGGCGCAAGGCGGGCGAAGATTATCCGGGCATTGTCCCGGGATTCTTTCACTACTTCGGCGTACCCCATAAAGTGACTGACTATTCTCTGAAATGGTTTCATGAAGAAACGATAAAACTGCAGGGAAAAATCGAGGAACATTTCCACGTCAAGATAACCGATGAAGCCCTGAAAGGCGCCATACGAGTTTATAACGAAAGCAGAAAACTGCTCATCCAGTTGGACAAGCTGCGCATCAAAGATGACGTTGTCATGACCGGAGAAGACGCGTTGATTATTATCCTGGCCAGCGCCGCCATGCCACGCGACGAATTCAACAAAATGCTTCGCAAAACCTTGTCGCAACTGGAAACGAAGAAAGAAACGATCAAGGGTAAAAAAAGGCTGATGCTGGTGGGATCCGCAAGTGACGATCCGGAGTTCATGAAGGTTATCGAGGATTGCGGAGCCGTCATCGTCGCCGACACCATGTGTTTCGGTTCCCGCTCTTACAGTGATCTTACCGAGGAAGATGGTGATCCGCTGTTTGCTTTGGCTAAACGTTATCTCAATCATGCCTATTGTCCGCGAATGTTCGGATACTACAAGGAAAGATTAAAGTACATCATGGTCCGGGCGAAAGAAGCCAAAGTGGACGGGATTATTCTGCAGAATATCCGTTTCTGCGATCTGCACGGTTCGGAAAACGGCATTTTCGAAAGAGATCTGGAAAAAGAAGGCATCCCCTGCATGAGAATGGAGCGCGAGTACGGTCCGCTGACCGAGTCGGGACGTGTAAAAATGCGGGTTGACGCATTTCTGGAAAGAATTTCTTAAACAAGGAGGATTTGCCATGGAACAGCAGGATAAAATCGCCGTTGACGTTATTAAGAATATTGCCATTGATTCATCTCGGGTTCTGGCTGAAAGGCAGCGCGCCATCGATGCCCTGACCCTTTTTCATGAAGAAGCCCTTCCGGCGCTGAAAGAAATTGAAAAAATAGTTGACGTAAACATTCTTAAGGAAAGAGCCAGACTCTATATTCAGAGAATCAAAGAAGGCGCTGTTTTGAGCATGAATGCTTAGTAAGTTTGAATTTGTTTTATGCGATGAAACAAATTCATTAACGCACTTACCCCGCACAGGCGGGACTTGTCCCGTTTATCGGGGTTAAAGGAAGGATAATAGGATGAAGAAGGAGACTAGAGAATACAATTTTGACTGGAATATGTGGACGATTCTGGAAAATGCCTCCAAGACGGCGGATGGTTCCCGCAAGGAATACGAAACGCTTCTCCCGTATATTCCTCACTATCGCAACGTACTGGATGCTTTTGCCAAGCACGGAGAACCGGGCATCCTTTTTTTGAAGATTATCGCCAAATACGCCAATGATTGCGTGCGCGCTCATATCGAGGGCAGAAAAACAGCGGGGGTAACATTCTGTTTTGCCACGCCCATTTTGTACGCTTTCAACATTCAGCCCATTGCGCTGGAACCGTGGAGCGTTCTGGCTACGGTTGTTTTGAAAAGGGGAACCGCCGAATTTCTGGATTATTGCAGCGAACTCGGTTTTACCGAAACATCCTGTTCATCGCAAAGAGGATCGCTGGGTGCTTATCTGTGCGGCTTGGCGACAAGCCTCGATTTTGTTGTTTATGACTCGCCGGGCATATGCGATACCAATGCCAACTCATTTTCGTTTGCCGCCTCCTATCTGGATATTCCCTTCTATCAGTTAAACTACCCTTACACCCTGACTGATGAACGGGCGACGGAATATCACCGGGCGGATTTCAGGGGGCTGATAAAGTTTCTGGAAGAACAGACGGGCAGAAAGATGGATATGGATAGGCTGCGCGACGTCATGAATGAATCCAGAAAACAGGATGACCTGACCTGTGAATTGCTGGATTTACAGAGGCTCAGGCCCTGTCCCATGCCGCCGATATACGAGTTGATGCTTTACGGCGGGCGTTTCATGATGAACGGCACCCGGGAATACACGCTACTGCTGGAGTCCATGCTGAAGCACACCCGAAAGAAAGCCGGGGAAGGCAAGGCCGGAACGACATCCGGCGAAGAAAAAGCCCGGGGTCTTTTCTGTTATATCGACCATTACACAACCGACGGACGGCTTTGGGATTTCCTCGATCAACGCAATATTTCGCATATGGGGTCCATCCTGTTCAACTTCTGGCAGAAAGACAGTTTATACGCCGGGGGCAAGGAGGACGAAGGCTATCGTTTTGATGACGAACACCTTGACGCCATCATTGATTCCCTTGCCGCCCAGATGTCCAGAATGCCGATGGTCAAACAAATCAGAGGGCCTTATGACGCGCCGGGCATGTGGCTGGACGACACCCTGGGCGCGATAAACATTATGAAGCCGGATTTCGTTGTTTATATGGGAACGATGGGTTGCCGCAATACCTGGGGAATGGTGAAACCTTTTGTTCGCGATCTGGAAAAGCACGGCATTCCGACGCTTTATATTTACGCGGACAGTTTTGATGACCGGGTGCAATCATGGCAAGCCGTGGCGGATAAGCTTGAAGAGTTTCTGAATGTTCGTAAAATAGTGACATGAACGATGGTTGTTTGAGCCGGTTCACCATCTGAATTTTCTGCAGTAGAAAAACCGGCGTTTCCTTGTAAAGAAGGAGAATAAACATGAAAAGAGAAACTAGAGAATATAATTTTGACTGGAGCCTCTGGAATATTCTGGAAAACGCGGCAAAAACATGTGACGGATCCCAAAAAGAATATGAAACTCTTCTTCCTTTCATACACCACTACAGGGATGTCTTGGATGCTTTTGTGAAACAGGGGGAACCTGGTGTTCTCTTTTTGAAGTTACTGGCCCGTTACATGAAAGACTGTGTCACGGCAAAGGAAAAGGGCAAGAAAGTTTCCATGACGACATTTTGTCTGGCTATTCCTATTCTTTATGCTTTTAATATCCAACCTCTGGCGCTGGAAGTGTGGTCTGTTCTGGGCACCATTGTACTCAAGCGAGGCACTGCGGAATTTCTGGATTTCTGCTGTGAATTGGGATTTACGGAAACATCCTGCTCCGCCCAGCGTGGGGCTTTGGGTGCTTACCTGTCAGGTCTGGGCGTAAAACCGGATCTCATCGTTTGTGACTCTCCAGGTGTCTGCGACACGAATGCCAATTCTTTCGCTTTTGCGGCAGCGTATCTTGATTTGCCGTTTTATCAATTAAATTACCCGTCCACGTTAACAGAAGGTCGTTCGGAAAGATACCACCGTGAAGACTACAGAGGATTGATAAAATTTCTGGAAGAACAGACCGGCCAGAAACTCGACATCGACAAACTAGGGGCAATTATAAGAGAAACTAAAAAGCAGGATGAACTTGCCTGTGAAATATTCGAAATGCTCAGGCTAAAACCTTCCCCTGTTCCCGCCATTTATGATCTTCTGCTCTATGGCGGAAAATTCATGATGGGTGGATTACCTCAATACACGGAACTACTGGAAGCGATGGTCCGAAAAGCAAAAGATAATATGCAAAAAGGAATCGCCGGAACATCATCAGGCAGGGAAAAGCTACGGGGGATGTTTTGCTATATTGATCATTATACAACAGATGCCCGGATGTGGAGTTTTCTGGATAGTAAAGATATCAGTCATCTTGGTTCCCTGCTCTTCGGCTTCTGGCAGACGGAAATGCCTTATGCGAAAGGCCGGGAAGCAGAAGGCTATGCCATTGATGACCGTTCTCTGGATTCGATGATTGATTCCATGGCCGCCATGAATTCCCGTATGCCCATGGTCAAACAAATCAGAGGGCCTTATGATATGCCGGAGATGTGGCGCGAAGATGTTATGGGTATGGTAAAGTTAACAAAGCCGGATTTCGTGGCCTATATGGGAACCATCGGCTGCCGCAACACCTGGGGCATGATTAAATTGCTGGTCAGGGATCTGGAGAATGCCGGTGTCCCGACCATTGTTCTTTATGGAGACGGCTTTGACGACCGGGTACAGTCGTGGGAATCCATAAGCGATAAAATATCTGAATTCATACATGTCAGGGGGATATTAAAATGATTGTAGCGGGATGTGATGTGGGCTCTCTGACCGCCAAGGCGGTCATCATGAACGGCTCTATTCTGGGGTCTGCGGTTATCAAGGCGAAAGCCAAACCGGAAGAATCAGCCTCCAAAGTTATGAATCAGGCTCTGGCCAAAGCCGGTTTGAAAATGGAGGATATTTCTTTCTGCGTCGGCACCGGATACGGCAGAAATAAAATTCCCTTTGTCAATGTAACGATGTCGGAAATTGCCTGTCACGGCAGGGGAGCGCAATGGATCATGCCATCCGTTAGGACGGTTATTGACATCGGAGGGCAGGATTGCAAAGCTATGCGTCTGGACAAGGATGGAAATGTTCTTAAGTTTTCTACCAATGACAAGTGTGCTGCCGGAACAGGAAGGTTTCTGGAGGTCATGGCCAAACTGCTGGGAGTGAGTCTTGATGAACTGGGAACCATATCGGAAAACGCCAAGGACCCTCTGTCGCTTTCGTCCACCTGTACGGTCTGGGTACAGGCCGAAGTGATTCACCACCTCAATTCCCAAAAACCCATAGAAGATATTGCCGCGGCGATCAACCGGGCAATGGCCATTCGTGTCGCCATTTTGGCCAATCAAGTCAGCGCCGAAAGGGACATCTGCATGTCGGGTGGAGTGGCGAAAAACAAAGGCGTCGTTGCCGATTTGGAAAAGGTGCTGGGAATGAAGATTAAAAAGCTGAAATATGATCCTCAAATCGTCGGAGCGATAGGCGCAGCAGTCATCGCCGGGGAGAAAGCAAAAGGAGGGAAGGCATCATGATCGTAGCCGGATGCGACGTCGGTTCTTTGACGGCCAAAGCCGTTATTATGAAAAATAATGAAATACTGGCAGCAAAAGTTATACGGGCGAAATCCCATCCGGAGGAGTCGGCGCGGAAAATCATGGCGCAGGCCCTGGAACAGGCTGGTCTTGTAATAGATGAAATATCCTATTGCGTGGGAACGGGCTACGGCCGGGCCAGCATTCCTTTCGCCACTTCGGTGGAATCGGAAATTGCCTGCCATGGCAGAGGCGCCCAGTGGCAGATGCCGTCGGTGAGAATGGTCATTGACATCGGCGGGCAGGATGCCAAGGCGATTCGTCTCGATGAAAAAGGAAACGTTATCAGATATGTTTATAATGATAAATGCGCTTCCGGAACGGGCAGGTTTCTGGAGGTGATGGCCGACGCGTTAAGCATTGACATTACTGAAATGGGAGCTGTTTCCCTTTCTTCACAAAATCCGATCAGCATTTCCAATCAATGCGTCATCTTCGCGGAAACGGAAATTGTTTCTTTAATCAATGAGGGCAAAAACATGGCCGATATTGTCAGCGGCTTGCACAATGCATTAGCGCACAGGGTTGCCGCATTGGCCAAGGGAATTGAACTGCAGGAAGACATCGTCATGACGGGCGGCGTTGCCAAGAACGAAGGCATGTTTATGGCCCTGGAAAAAGCCCTGAGCAAAAAAATTAAAAATGTCGGAAGAGATCCTCAGGTCAATGGCGCCTTGGGAGCGGCTATTTTTGCCGCCGAACGTTTGAAAAATTAAGGATGTAATTTTTATGGAGCTTTTCGAACACACCTTCGATGAAATCCGAAATTTTTCAAGCAAAAGAAAAGGTAAATCCTGGATTCCGGAACCGTATGCCAAGCACTGGCCGGAAGGGGGCGGCAGAGACGTTGTTTTGTCTGATGACATGGGCGTGGAGCTGGGCAGTCCGCAGATGGAATCCTCTTCCTGCTTAATCTGGACGGAAAATTCCGATCTGGTTTGTGATCGCAAAATTACACTGATCGGTCCCGATGTTCCGTCGAGCTTAAACACGAGCTTGTCTTTCGGAAAGGTCGTTCTTGTTGCAGTCAGTGGATTTAATGAGGACAATACTTACGACCGTTACAAGGAAATGGAATCTGTCAGATATGCCATCGATCTGAAAGGATACATGATCAGGGCCGTATCCCAGTATCAGCGGGAATGGAGCCGTATCAGCCGAGAGGCCGTGCAAAACGGTTTTTCTTTTGAGGTGCTGGGTCAGGCTCTGCGGAATGAATATATGAAGAAAGATTTTATTCATTCCGTCGAATTTCTTTTTGTTACGTCAAATTCGGAAGATGTGCGCGAACTCCAGGAAATAACAAAAAATGTGGGAAGGACAATCAATGCCCTGGATAAAATGCTCAACGAAATAAATTCAGATTGTGACGAGTGCGAGTATAACGATGTTTGCGATGAGGTGGCGGAACTTAAAAGCATGAGAAAATTACGTAATGGAAAAAGGATGAACCAACATGACTAAAAAAACAAAGACGATTGCTTTGTGCGGAAAAGGCGGGGTGGGAAAGACGTCGGTATCCGCGCTGATGGTAAAGAATCTTACTCAAAGAAAAGACATCAAGGTGCTGGCCATCGATGCCGATCCTGCCATAGGCCTTTGCACGGCATTGGGAATACAAATCAAAAAAACCGTGGATGATATCAGAAATGATTTAATCAATTCTATTAGGAAAGGAGCAAGCCAGGATAAAGCCGCAACGCTGAACAGGCTGGATTATGAGCTTTTTGATGCCCTGACGCAATTCAAAAATATCGCTTTTCTGGCCATAGGACGGCCGGAATCGGAAGGTTGCTTCTGCAAGGTCAACTCTCTTTTGAAAGATATCATTCAGGATCTGGCGAAAAATTTTGACGTGGTGCTCATCGACGGAGAAGCCGGCGTCGAACAAATCAACCGCAGAGTGATGAAAACGGTCGATCATCTGATTATGATATCCGACACTTCTGCCAAGGGGATTCATGTTGCCCATACCATCAAGCATCTGGCCGAGGACAACAAAGCCGTAAATTATAAAAGCATGGGAATGATTTTGAACCGCGTCAGAAATGAGAGCGAAGTACACGATATCCGAAAGAACATCCCCATCAATATTCTGGGATGGCTGCCGGAGGACGATCTGATCAGGGAATTCGATTTTTACGGCAGGTCTTTCCTTGATTTTCCGGATACGGCCGAAGCGGGCAAAAAAGTAAACGTCATGATAGACGCCATGAATTTATAAATATGTCAAAATGAATGCACTGTTTCAGGAGTATTTCCTTCCGCAGGTGAAAATGAAGCGGCTCTATTTGTTCGGAGTTCCATTGAGAAGGTGAACAATGTTTTCTTTCAAGAAACATTTGCCTTTCTTTCTTTTGCGCCGAATTTTCATCAAGACGGTCTTTAAATAAACTTTTCATTTGATAAAAAGATTAAAAATTTGTAGATAACCAAAATTAGCATCGCTCGTCATTCTGATAAAGACAGATACAGGATACAAAATTCTCCAATAAATAAGATATTTACTGATAGTTGACAAAAATTGAAGAAACGGGAGTGAATAAATGTCTCAAATGCAAACTACTTTTCCACGCTCTTTGCCTCTGCTCGGTGGTCTCTTAGGAAGCACCACTTGCGGCATGCTGCTTTATGCTTTCAGCGTTTTCATCAAACCCCTTCAGGCTCAATTTGGTTGGACTGTTCCCGAAGTTGCTCTGGCCTACGCCATCATCTGTCTTGTTTTCGGTCTGATGACTTTTCCTGCCGGAAGACTTAGCGATAAATTCGGTCCGCGCAAAGTTGTTCTTTTGGGCGGTTTAATTATGGCCTTTGGATTTTTCATGGTTTCCACCATCGCCCCACCCGATCCTGCCGTTATCGCCGCCGGTGGTGATGCCGCAAAAGCCGCCGGTAAAACCCAACTCTATCTTCTCTATCTCTATTATGGAATTATTGCCGGATTCGGCGGCGGCTGTGTTTATCTGCCACCGATTGCGACGGCTCCCAAATGGTGGCCGGACCGCCGTGCATTAGCCACCGGCTTCGCTGTTGTCGGACTGGGCCTTGGTTCGTTTATCATGGCGCCGCTTGCTACCGTTATGATCAATCATTTTGGCAGCGCGCTTCCCGTTTTTAAATACGTGGGTGTTGCCATGGGCATCATGGTTGTCTGCGCCGCTATCTGCCTGAAAGTGCCACCGGCAGGCTACAAGCCTGCAGGCTGGAATCCACCCGCCCCGATTGGCGTCGACGCTCACAAATCCTTCCGTGACTACACCCATGATGAGACCAAACACTCTGCCCAGTTCTGGTTTCTCTGGATTGCTTATTTCTGTGGCTCCTTTGCCGGCCTGATGGTTATCGGCCTGATTGCCAAACATGGAATCGATGCCATGACCATTGCCTACAAGGTTAAGGAAGGACTGGACGCGGCTGCCACTGTCCCGCCGGATGTTGCCAAAAGTATTGCCATGGCGGCGGCAGGTGCGCCCAGCGCTTTGGCGATTTTCAACGCTTTGGCGCGTATTCTGATTGGACCCCTGGCGGACAAGATAGGCACCAAAAAGATTTTCGTTACCCTGTTCACCCTTCAGGCGATTGCCATGCTTCTTCTGTTTCCGGCGGGAAAGACTACCGCGCTGCTGGCCGTTTGCGCCGGCCTGATTGGCTGGAACTACGGCGCCATGTTCACCCTGTTCCCTTCGACCCTGCTTACCTATTACGGCCCGACAGCGCAGGGTTCCAACTATGGATTGCTTTTCACCGCCTGGGGCGTTGCCGGTTTCTTCGGACCTTATCTGGGCGGAAAAATACAAGCCATGACCGGCTCCTTTTTTGTTCCGTTCGTGATTTCCGCGATAGTGCTGATGATTGCGGTTGTCATTCTTGCCGCGATTAAAGCGCCGGAGAAGAAGCATGCTTGAGAGCTTAATGAAAGAATAACCGGCAGAATTCTGTTTGCTAATAAGTGTAAAAGTTTATAGATTGTTGAAAAATTAGCATCCTAATGCTTTTTGATAAAAGTAGACAGAAAATAAAAGCCTCGCCGAATACGGCAGAGTGATAAACTGGTTTACGAACTCTACGAACTGACAAAGGACGAAGTGAAGATCGTCGAGGGATCATTAAATGTAGGGATTGACGCGTGACCTTTAGGTTATCCCCCGATCAATCCGCAAGATAACTGACAGGCTTTAGCGTTCAGAAAGAAGATATCTCAGGATGATATCTTCCGTTTCGTTGATGAGTCTCTTTTTTTCAATACCGGTATTGTCAAATTTGATTTGATGCATCATCTCTTCGGCAAGTTTAAGCAGGATAAACGCGGCCGCTTCAAAATCGGATACGCGAATGTATTTTTTATAATTTTGCATATACGAAACCAGCAAATCGATCACTTTCTTTTCTTCGGTGCGGCGTATTTTTTCTATTTCATTATCGAGTAAGGCTATTGCGAGAATTTGCTTGAGAAGCCTGTAGTTGACTTTGTATTCGGAGAGAACTTCTTTGATGATGAGATGCGCCAGATTTCTTGCTTCCTTATACGTATCAGCAGGATTTTGATAAAATTTGAATTCAAAATTAAGCAATACTTTTTCAGAAATATTGCGAAAAATACGTTCAATGATTTCGGCAAAAACCTCCTTTTTGTTGTTAAAATAACTATAAAACGTTCCCGTGGCAACTTTTGCTACAGCGGCAATTTCTAAAGCGTTTGTCTGATAATATCCCTTTTCGGTGAATAATTTTGTTGCGGATTTGACGATTTTTTCCTTTGTTTCAATGCCCCTCGATTGCTTGGGAATACGGGCTTTATTGGTAGTTGAGATAATTTTTGTTTTCTTCACTTTACAAAACCTCTTACAGGTAATGCGCGTTTATAAATACTTTTATATATGATTAACCAGTTTATTTTCAATGCTTTTTTTACCGGAAAATAATATGAAACATGTTTCATATTATTGTTGACATTATGAAGCATAAAGTATATATGGTTTAAAGTGCCATCGTAATTTTAGTATTACAGCGGTTCTTTGTTAGGGCGAAGGCGATAAGAAATCTCACGGGATTTGGCCGGCATGCGCCAGGCGTAAACTTTTTATAATTCTTTTTATATTGAAAGAACACTGACTATAGAAAGGGGAGGGTAGAATGGAGAAGGAGCCTATTGGGGGAATATGTGCCGAAGATGTAGCTCACTATCAGGATCTGGCCCGTCAGTACGCCAAAAAGTCGCTGCTGCCGGTTTTTGAGGGTGAAAATTCCGACGGGAATTTGGCGCTGCTGCAGGAAAAACTGAACACCGCTTTCGATATAGGCATGGCCGCCTCTCCGGATGAGTCGTTTTCCGGCTGCCAGTATGGAATCTGGGGTAGCGCAACCGCCGAGACGGGGATCATGCCTTCGCTGCTTCTTTTATCCATTTTGGCCGAAACATGCGGCGGCGCCGCCATGTGCCTTCATGCACAGGGCGTAGCTTCCAACCTGCTTCTTCAGACCAAAAAAAAACTGCCGTTTATCCCGATGAGGGTCGGGCTTTGCCTTCAGGAAGGACTTTATCCGCCTTTTCTGGGAACTTTGATTGCGCCCGATCAAGACGCTCCCGCGCAAATCACGACTACTGCCGTTCAGAAAAATAATAAATACATCATCAACGGTTCCAAGTCGTTTGTTTATTCGTTGTACTATGTCAATGCTTACGTGGTGATGGCCCGCATTAATGAAAAATGGGGATGTTTTCTTGTGAACGTGGATGAAAAAAATATCGAAAGAATAGATATAGGCTTACGAACCGGTCTTCGTGCTTGTCTGGTTGAAAACGTCCGGTTCAACGATGTGGAAATTCCGGCGGAAGCGCGCCTAGATGATGGAGATGCCCGTGAGCTGGTTATTCGGGCTTTAAATCTTAACTGGGCGGGCATGTCGGCCATTGCGGTGGGCATAGCAAAAGGTGCGGCGGCGGCGGCGCGCAAATTTACCGCCGAACGTTATCAGGGTGGTAAGCTGATTAAAGAACATCCGACAATAAAAATGCTCATTGCCGGCGCGGAAGCTTCGGTCGCCGCAGCGGAAGCAAGTGTATATTCGTTGCAGACCGTCGATTTATCCGCGTTTACCGGGTTGAAAAAGTGCGCTGCCGCTAAATTGGCGGTTACTGAACTTTGTTCGCGTGCCGTGACAGACTGTCTCCAGACGTTCGGTGGCTACGGTTATATGGAAGATTTCGGCATGGAGAAACGGCTCAGAGATGTTACCGTGCTGAAATCGGCGTCAGGTTCCCCGACGTACCTCAAGCAATTGATTTTCGATATTGAGAAGGAGGAAACGCTATGAACGAATCTCTGGAAGAACGCATTGAGCAGCTCAAACTGAGTAACGCGACTCAGAAGATGAATTTTTTCGGGCGTCTTCTGGTGGACAATCGTGAGATGAGTCTCTGGGATCATGATACAAAAACCCTCCCGTGGGGCGCGCGCCGCTGGCGGCGCAAAGCGCTGAAGTTCTCCCGTGAATATATTCGTCCTCTCGCAAAAACGGCAGATCTGCTCCCTCATGATTACAATCCCAAACCGCTATTGTCCCAGGCGGCTAAACAGGGATTTCAAACCCTGCTTTTGGTTCCCCCTCTGGGCACTGCAAGTACTATGACTTATCTGAGGAATGCTTCGCTGCTGGTGGCGGTCGTGGGAGAAGAATTTGCTACGGAATGCGGAGGACTGGCGTTGCTTTTGCTTGCGCATAATCTGGGCATTGCTCCTCTGGTATTATCGGGCAGCCTGAGAAATTACTTCAATCATTTAATTCCTTTTTATTACAAATCTTATTTTCAGAACAGTTCGGAAGGCATGTCCTTTGCCATCACCGAACCCGGCGCCGGTTCCGATGTCGAAGAAACAGAGGGAGGCGCGCTGGCTAAACTTGTTACCACGGCGAAATATGTGCCTGAAAAGAAAGGCTATATTCTCAACGGGCAGAAATGCTTTATAACCAACGGGGCTATTGCCAGTAAGGTAACTGTGTACGCAAAACTGGAAGGCGAAGGCATCGAATCATGGACATGCTTTTTGTTGGAAAAAGGGATGCCGGGCTTTTCCGTAGGCCGTAGTGAACGCAAGATGGGACAGCGTGCGTCGGACGCATCCGAGCTTATTTTTGACAATGTTTTTGTCCCCGAAAAAAATCTTGTCGGCAAGGTTTGTTCCGGTTGGGCCAACAATCGCAATGTTCTAAATTATTCGCGTCCGGTTGTCGGCGCGATGGCTCTGGGACACGGACGCGGAGCTTTCGAACGCTGTCTCGAATTTTGCCGGAATACCAATCTGGGACCGAAGCGTCTCATTGAATATCAGGATGTTCAACTGGAGATGGCGGATATGGCCATCAGCCTTTGGGCGGCGCGCTCCATGATTTGGCAAAGCTGCCGGCAATTCAGATGTTATCAGTCGGCTTCGGCTTCTGCGAAAGTTTTTGCTTCCGACACGGCATTCAAAGTATGCAATCAGGCCATGGAATTGATGGGAGATCACGGTTATCTGCACGCACATGGCGTTGAGCGGGCATGGCGCGATTCGCGTTTGACGCAGATATACGAAGGCACAAACCAGATCAACCGGCTGGCGCTTTTTGAACATCATCTGAGCACGGATTTTAGATAGGCGATAGATGAGAAACACCTCTTATCCGGACGACTGTCTTTTTAAATGAGAAAGTTTTCCGCATATCCTAAATTAATTTTATATGCTCAGGAATAATCGCATGATGAAAAGCATTTTTATTACAGGGGCATCAGCCGGCATCGGAAAAGCAACAGCCCTTCTTTTCGCTAGTAAAGGATGGTTTGTCGGCATTACCGATGTTAATGCCGCCGGTCTCGAAGAGCTTAGAAAATGTTCAGGAGAAAAAATAGGCTACTTAGCGCCGCTTGATGTCATGGATGCGGAAAAAGTTTCATCAGTATTGAAGGAGTTCAACAAGGCCGCGGGAGGAAGAATGGACGTGTTGTTCAATAATGCGGGCATTCTGCGGGTAGCTCCTTTTGAAAATATCGCTCTTAAAGATCATCAGGCGATTCTTAATATAAACGTGGGAGGTGTTATTAATTGCACCTATCATGCTTTTCCGTATCTTAAAAACACCAAAGGATCGCGGGTCATTAATATGGCTTCTGTCGCGTCAATCATAGGAACACCGACTCAGGCGACATACGCCACATCAAAATTCGGGGTGAGAGGATTTACGGAGGCATTAAACGTCGAATGGAAGCGACATGGCATACATGTTTGTGACATCATGCCGTGCTATGTTAACACGCCAATGGTTAAACAAAATCCCGGCAAAATTGTTGATAGTGTCGGTGTCCATATAACAGCAGAGGATGTAGCCGCTACTGTCTGGAAGGCCGCCCGGCGCAATCGTCTCCACTGGATGATTGACAGACTTCCAAACAGACTTTTTTACAAGTTTAGATGCTTTGTTCCCGATTCACTAGAAAAGTTTGTCCTAAGAAAAATGGCCGGGTTATAAAAATCCTAATCGTTGACCGGCAGGTAATTGCTGATATGCCTAGCATAAAGAGAGAAGAAATGACTTTGATGCGTAAAGATCAATCTATTGAATGTTTTCAGGGCAAAGATTTGAAAGACTTCAGTTATGAGGATCTGATGAAGCTTAACCGGAAGCAACTGATGGAGTTGTTCTTTGAGCTTAACGCACCGTCCATGTCGGAGATGAAAGGAGAATATCGTGCCGCATTATTGGATAGCGGGTATATCATCAATATGTTCCTGGCCAAGTTGTATCTTCATTTCACATGGGGAAATTGGCAACACAAAGCCTTTGAAGCATTGGATCAACAGCACGGTCACGGTTACAATACTTTCATTACGACTCAATCAAAACTATATGAAAATTACTTTTTAGCAGTCTTCATGAGAATGATGAGCATTATATGTTCTTTATTCCGTCTGTATAACCCTCAGCGAATGGCGAGAATCATGCTCAATAAAACAGCCATTGTTTCTTCGGTTTTCGATGCGAGACCTTCATTTCAACTGAGCTATCGGGATTTCAATACCTTTTATACCAACACCATGACAGACGAAGTTCGTAAAGTGAACGATAACCTTTTTCTGGGTATAGGAAGATTGACCATTACTTTCGGCAAATTCAATCCGATGCCTTTTGTGCTGATCGGTCCGCCTGATCCGTGGGTCGGTCCCGATATTCAATACCCGGACAAATGACTGAAAGGAAAAAAACTGGAAAACAAATTCACATGACCATGAACGTGGATTTATTAGGAGGCAATAAATGAGAGATGTTTATATTATCGGCGTCGGGATGACGCCCTTCGGAAAACACATGGATAAAAATATGAAGACCTTGGCTGCTGAGGCGGTCAACGCTTCATTGCAGCATGCGGGTTTAACCAAAGAAGCTATACAAACAGCTGTTGTCGGTAATGCCTATCAGGGTATTGTGACCGGTCAGGAATCGATTCGCGGACAGGTTGTGCTGCGGGCTATGGGCATCGGCGATATTCCCGTTACCAACGTTGAAAACGCCTGCTGTTCATCAGCGACGGCATTACAGGTTGCCTGGATGGATGTTGCCCTCGGACTTCATGACATTGGCCTCGTGCTCGGTATGGAAAAGATGTACATGGACGACCGGGAAAAGAGATTGAAACTCTACTCATCATCGGCTGACGTCGAGGTTGTGGAGTTGTTTGTTAAGGCAATGAAGGAAGATGCCGAGCGCAGGCGAAAGGAAGCCGAGAAGAACGCAGCGCCTGGCGGTGAGAAAAAAAAGGAGAAGGTCGAAGGAAGCGCTTTCATGGAAATTTATGCGGCGGGGGCTCGATTACATATGGAACATTATGGCGTTACCCAGCGTCAGTTGGCGGTGATCAGTGCCAAAAACCACGCCCATAGTGTACACAATCCTTACGCGCAGTATAGAACAAGCTTTACCGTTGATGAAGTTCTCGCGGCGCCGACTGTCGCATTTCCACTGACACGTCCCATGTGCTCGCCGGTGGGTGATGGCGCGGCTGCTTTGGTTATTTGTTCCGGTGATTATGTGAAAAAGATTGGCGCAAAAAAGCCGGTAAAAATTCTGGCGACAGTGCTGGGCGGAGGTGTGGACAGAGATTTCTTCGCTCCGGATATCGGCGAGCGCCTCTCGAAAGTGGCTTATGAAAAGGCAGGTGTCGGTCCGGAAGATATCGACGTGGCAGAAGTCCATGACGCGACGGCATTCGGCGAATTGCGGGCTGCCGAGGACATGGGATTTTGTAAGATGGGAGAGGGGGGAATCTTTGCTGAGCAGGGTCATTCAACAATAGGCGGAAAGCTTCCCATCAATCCCTCCGGCGGCTTGGAATCCAAGGGACATCCGGTCGGGGCGACCGGCGCGGGTCAGATTGCCGAACTGGTCTGGCAACTGCGTGGTGAAGCGGGAAAACGCCAGGTGGAAGGAGCACGTATTGCGCTTGCTGAAAACGGCGGCGGAAATATCGGCGTGGAAGAAGCAGCCATGGTGATTACAATTCTACAGGCCGATTTTTAAAGCTTGTGAATAAAGAAAGTAATGAGACCATAAAAAACTAGTATGGATTTCGGATTTCGCAACGTTGTCATTCTCTCTGTTCAGCCAAGTCTTTTTGACTTGGCTGTTAATAAAATAATCGGTCGAGTCCAAAAGACTCGACCGATCTTGAAAAATGAATTGTCATTCCCGCGCAGGCGGGAATCCAGGCAAGGAAGTTCGGAGACAGTATACGTAATTGAGAAAAAACTGGATTGCCGAATCAAGTCCGGCAATGACAAACGTGAAGAAAGAAGAGGCTGTACTGCTTAATTTTAAAATGCAACAAATAAAAGGATTATATTATGACTGATGAATTGAAAAATTTTCCTTTGTTTAAATCCTTGTGGCTGAAGGTCAAAGATCCGGACAAGGTTGCTTTGATTTTTGTCAATGATGATGGAAGCGACGAAAAGATCACCTATGCCGGAATTTTTGAAAATACCAACAGAATTTCCCGTGCCTTGGTCAAAGCGGGTGTGGGTGAAGGGGATACCTTTGCCGTGTTGATGAGAAATCATCCGGAATTTCTCTACAGCCTTTCCGCCGCACTTTCTTTGGGCGCGATCGTTGTACCCATCGATCCCCGCTCCAGGGGCGCGAAGCTCTTTTTTCAAATCAATAATACAAAATCCAAAGGGATTATTGTTTCCGATGAATTCATCGGCAGTATCAAAGAAATTGAAAAAGACATTAAAGGTGTTCCGGTTATCGGTGTAACGTACAAAAGGCATCATAACATTCCTGCTGATTCTTCATATCCGTCGCTCAATGAAATACTGAAAAGTGAAAGAGGCTCTCTTCCCGATCAGGCCCGGCCCATGAAATTGAGCCGTCCGGTGCAGATCATTCATACATCGGGAACGACCGGAGATCCCAAGGGCGTAATTTTGCGGGGAGGGCGACTGCGCGATTCCGCGATCCTGGGGAAACTGATTTACAAATACAAAAACGACGATATTTTATACAATGGTCTTTCCATGACCCACGGCAACTGCCAGTCCGTGACACTGTTTCCGGCGCTATCCAAGGGCATTCCCGCGGTCATCGGGGAAAAATTTACCAAAAGCAGGATCTGGGATATCTGCCGCAAATACGGCTGTACTTCCTTCTCGTCGCTGGGCGGCATGATGGCCGGAATCTATAACGAACCACCCAAACCCAATGATGCGGATAATCCGGTGCGGGTGGTGATCAGCGCGGGAACACCGGCATCCATCTGGAAGGATTTTGAAAAACGCTTCAACGTGAAAATTCACGAGTGGTACGCGGCTGTCGAAGGAGGGCTGGCGCATAATCCTCCCGGAAAGGGGCCCATCGGCTCTTTCGGCAAACCGAATTTCTTCATGTACCGGATGAAAATCGTTGATGAGAACGATCAGGAAGTGGGGCCGTTTGTCAAGGGGGAACTGATCAGCAAAATGACGTTTCGTCCGACAAAGGTTGATTATTTCGGCAAGAAAAAAGAATCCGACGCCAAGACAAAAGGCGGATGGCTGCGCAGCGGCGACATCTGTCACAAGGACGATAAGGGATTCCTTTTCTTCGATTTCCGCAAGGGAGGCGGCTTGCGCCGGCAGGGTGATTTTATTCAGCCCGACTATGTCGAAAAAATAATCGGCGAACATGACAGCGTTTCCGAAGTCTGTGTTTACGGAATTCCGGCATCATCCGGCGCGCCGGGGGAGAGCGATCTGGTTGCCGCGATTGCCCCGCTGTCCGGTAAAAAAATAGACGTGGCGTCATTAATCGACCTTTGTGTGAAGAAACTGGAACGCAATTCCGTTCCGTCATATTTTCAGATTGTCGATGAAATTCCCAAGACGATTACAGAAAAGGCGCTGGATAGAGTTCTCAAAGAACAATTCCGTCCGGACGCGCCCAATGTGGTGAATATTCAAAAACAGATGTCCTCAAAATCATCATAATTCGTGAGAATGGATATTTATGAATCTTTCAGCATCTGCTGAAAGCAATATAAAGCCGGAGACGAAATATAGACATGCACAGTAAAACTCTTTTTTCGCTCGACGAGTTGATAACGATGGAGAGGAGATGATGTAATTTACCAGACATCTCTTCGGGACATCATTTCTGGATTTTTAAACCGGGATTTTTTAAAAAAAAGGGGGAGAAAAAATGTCTTCAACATTGGGTAACAGTTCAAAGGTAAAAACCGGAACGCGGCAAGGAAATTATCGTCCGAGCAAGTTTAAATATTTAAACGACCCTCCGGTTGTGACCAGCCCTTTCAATATTATTGTTGATCGGGACAAGTGCATCGGCTGCGGTGTCTGCATCAAGCAATGTCCCTGCCAGACCATTGAAATGGTTCCCCGGGAAGAGGCGTCGAGTCAGCAGTTGCCGGCATGTCAATATCGATGTCCGGCTGGCACGGATATCAGAAAATACGCAACCGTTCTATCCCAAAACGGCTCTCTGGAAGAAGCCTGGAAGATCATAACGGAAACCAATCCCTTCCCGGCGGTCACCGGCAGGGTATGTCCTCACCCCTGTGAAAGTAACTGTAACCGGGAGGGTGTGGATAATGCTTTGAACATTCACGGCATGGAACGAGCCATAGGAGATTACGGAATTGAAAAAGATCTTTCCTTTGCCAAGCCGTCCAAAATCCTCGACAAAAAAATAGCCATAATCGGCGCAGGCCCCTCAGGACTTTCTTGCGCTTATCAGCTTGCCCGTTTAGGATATCAGGTAACGGTTTTTGAGTCAGCAAAGAAACCCGGCGGTATGCTTTCCTCCATACCGGCATACCGTCTGCCGGATTCGGTTGTGAATGCCGAAATCAATAGAATCCTGGATCTCGGTATTGTCTTGAAACCAGGTGTCTCTGCAGGGAAAGAAGTTTCTTTTGAAGACATAAAGAAAGATTTTGCAGCCGTTTACGTATCCATTGGCGCGCAAGGCAGTGCTGCGCTTGGCATAAAGGCAGAAGAGAAAAATCTTTATTCCGGACTCGCTTTTTTGAGATCGGTTAAACAGGGTCATTCTTTGGTTTTAGGCAAAAAAGTGATTGTCATCGGGGGGGGCAACACGGCCATTGATTCGGCCCGTACAGCACGCCGAATGGGAGCTGATGTAACCATCCTCTACCGGAGGACAATCTCCGAGATGCCGGCTCATAGAGAAGAAATCGATGCCGCTCTGCAGGAAGGGGTAAAAATAAATTTCCTCTGTGCTCCTGTCGCAAAAAACGATGACGGAACCCTTACCTGTGAGAAAATGCAACTTGGGTCTGCCGATGAAAGCGGCAGACCCAAACCCGTTCCCGTCAAGGGCAGTGAACACAATGTCTCCTTCGATACACTTATCGCGGCTGTCGGTCAGGAGCTTAAAGCGGAAGGATTTGAGTCTTTGCTGGGGGCTTCCTGGATTGGAGCTGATGCGCTAGGAGTTACAAAAGAAAAAGCTATCTTTGCCGGCGGCGATGCCGTCACGGGTCCGGGTTTGGTCAGCGAAGCGATTGGAGCAGGCAGAAAGGCGGCTCTGGCCATTGAGGCTTTCATCCACGGGAAGAAAGCCGGATGGCCGGCTAAGCAAGAAATAAATTATTCAGATGTGCCGTTGAATGACAGAAAAAAGATTTCCCGAAACAATGCGGCGGAACTCGGCGTGGCCGAAAGACTGCAAAAGATCGATGCGGAAGTTCATCTGGCCTTGGATTTCACGCAGGTCATTGACGAAAGCAAGAGATGTCTTGGCTGCGGCTTGCAGGAACCGAAATTCACGGGGTTGGAATACTTCGGCAACATCTGTATTGCCTGCCATGACTGTGAAGCGGTTTGTCCCCAGCAAGCCCTGCAATTTCCCAATTTCTATCGGGTGGACGAAGGAAGATGGGCATACAATTTTGATTTCCCGGAACCCGGTCAGGGTATTCCAAACCCGCTGATGCTCGACAAGCCTTTGCCCTTGAACGAAATAGAATCCAAACTTACGGATGTCGAAAAAGTCATTTATCGCCGCCGTTCCGTGCGGGTCTATAAAAAGGAGCCGGTGCCCAAAGAACTTATCAAACGCGTTTTGGAAGCGGGCCGGTTTGCGCCTTCGGCGGGTAACTGCCAGGGATGGAAATTTGTAGTGGTCACGGATAGAAATCTTATGGATGCGCTTTCCGCTTCTACGATCAGGTTCCTCAATATATTCACAAAACTCTACCAGGGGAAGGATCCGGGCCGAACAGCTCTCAAAAAGATGCTGGCTTTCATCAAACCCAACTCCTTCGATCAACGGCCCATGGTGGCTATTCAAGCCTTGTCCACACCAAAATTCGGCGAGGGGAAACTTGACTGTTTCTTCGGGGCGCCTGTTGCCATCCTGCTGCTGACCCATCGCCTGCATGTCTCGGAACCTGAACTCGGCATGGGTATCTGCGGACAGAATATGGTTCTTGCCGCTCATTCACTGGGTTTGGGTACTTGCTATGTGGGCTTTGTTTCGAATGCACTGAATCTCGATCCCTTCACCAAATCAAAATTCAGAAAGAAGCTCGGAATTGAATGGCCCTACGATTCCGTGGCCACGGTGTTGACGCTCGGTTATCCTGCCGTTGATTTAAACAAACCGGTGGATCGGGAATTCCCCCGGGTTGAATGGGTGGAATGAGATAAAAATCTGCACGAACAGGGATGATGTCGTGATGCATTAAAGGGAGTCTTTGTTCATGTTTAAAAGTATCCGTTGACATTAAAAATTTTATTCATTACGGTTTTATCAAACGCAATTATTAATTGCATGGAAGCTGATGGATAAAAATTCTAAAGAAAAATCATACACAATCAGGTTTGAACATCGGGCCGGATATCTTTACGCCTATGGGCATGCGTTAAAGGATAGTTTTGATACATCAGTGGGATTCTGGACGGATATCGCAGCTTATTGCAAAGATAATAAGTTTACCAAAGTGCTTGTTGAAGAAGATTTTGCAACGGACAATTCCATGATTGACATGTATGAAATCGTTTCACAAGCACATAAACTTGGTTTTACGGGTATAAAAATAGCATTTGTGGATCGTCATCCTGATCAAATGAAAACAAATTTGTTTGGTGAAACGGTTGCCCTGAACCGTGGCCTCATAGCCAAGGTTTTCTCCGGCGCTAAAGAAGCTGAAGAATGGCTTCTTTCCTGAGGTACGCCTATTGTCATTACAGAATGGGTTTTTCAGGCATCAAAGAGGTTGACTGTGCTTTGCCGGAAGACATACTCTGAATAAATTTATTCCGGGTTATCTGACGCTGTTCCATGAGTATCAGGCGATACTGTTCCACGTAATAATCCAATTTCTCTCCCGTCTTCGTAAGAAACGACATCAGAAGAGATTTCTTGGCATTGATAAACTGCTCGATTTGCTCAAGCGGAATGCTGTTCATAAATATTCTCAGCATATTGATGCGCAGCGGTCTCGTTGAATTAAATATCAGCATCATGACCATATTGTTGACCACTGCCGCGATACGGTCCTGTTCATGTATCCAGAGTTCAATCAATTTTTCTCTGTCATTCTTATGATCGAGTTCCTGGTCCATGGCATCGGATAACTCCTTCAAATCGCGTGAAGATGCACGTTGTCCGGCAAGTTTTATCATTTCTGGAAACTGAATAATCCACCACTCCCAGACTTCATCCAGCATAAACATGTCCGCCGCCAGTTCATCTTCGGAGGGATTGTTGTCGGAGAAAAGCACTCTTAAAAAATCAATGCCGGCATGCTTGACAAAGTCCTTCACATAAATCCCATCTCCTCTCCGAATTTCAAGCAATTGCATTGCTTCCAGTTGTTTTAAAGCCACTCGCAGGGTTGTTCTGTCCACGTTCATAGTTTCGGAAAGTTCTCTTTCCGGTGGCAGTTTTTCGCCAGGTTTTAGTTTATGAAAGAAAATATCGCGCATGATAACTGTGGAAACCTTCTGGTGAGATTGTTTGTTAACCATTTATATTTGATCCTCCAACAGTTTGTTAAGTAGGTTAAATGTACTATGCTTTTTTTTCTTGACAAAATCAAGACAAATATATAGTTTTGGTTAAACCAATTAATAATATGTATGAAACCAAAACTTAATAAGAGATTAGAATTATGAAAGATGTTTATGTTATCGGCGCACACACCATTAAATTCGGGAAATATCTTGACAAGAGCATTAAAGACCTTGCCGCAAGCACCGTGATTCCCTGTCTAAAAGAAGCCGGTTTGGATAAAAAAGACATCCAAGCGTTGTGGTTTTCCAATTCGGGTTGGGGATACTCCAAGGGACAGGATTGTATTAGAGCACAGGTAGCTCTTAGGCCTATCGGAATAGAAGCCATTCCCATGACGAATGTGGAAAATGCCTGCGCCGGCGGGTCAACCGCTTTTCATCACGCCTGGCTTGGAGTTGCCAGCGGCCTTTACGATATTACCATGGCTGTCGGCGCGGAAAAACTTCATGAGTCCAATAAAATGAAAGTCTTCGCCGGTTTTTTAGGCGGTCTCGATATTGAAAACATCTCCAACATTATCGCTAATATTTCTTTTTACGGTATGACAGAGCAGGATAAAAAGGACATGCAGGCGCATGTGGCAAAATATGCGGCACTGGTCAAAAAAGACACCAAAACAAAAAAGAAAAAAGCAACCCTCAAAAATCGTTTCAATGAATACTGGGACATGTTCAAAGTCTTCCTTCGTTTAACCGATGCCGTGGGGCCGGAGACGGTCAAAGAGATGAGAAAATTATTTAAGGGTGATCATTCGCCATTCATGGATGTATACGGATTTGCCGCCCGTCAGCATATGAAGAAATACGGCTCTACCATAGAGCAACTGGCCCTCATTGCGTCGAAGAATCACTTCCACTCTTCATTAAACCCCAACGCTCAATATAACTTCACCATAACCCCCGAGCAGGTGCTGGCAGATCGTATGGTCACCTGGCCGCTGACCCGGGCAATGTGCGCGCCTATCGGTGACGGCGCCGCTTCAGCTATTCTTTGCGATGGAGAGACAGTAAAAAAACTGGGTCTCTCATCTCAGGCCGTCAAGGTAAGAGCATCGGTGCTCGGTTCCGGCCGTGAGCGCTCATTTGATGATATTGATATCGGCGAGCGCTTAAGCAAAATAGCGTATGAGAAGACAGGGCTTGGTCCTCAGGACATGCATTTTGCAGAAGTTCATGACGCGAGCGCCTACGGAGAGCTTCATCAGGCGGAGGCCCTGGGTTTCTGCAAGGAAGGTGAAGGCGGCATTTTTGCTGAAAGCGGCGCGACCAAGCTTGGCGGTAAAGTGCCCATTAACATCAGCGGCGGTTTGGAATCGCGCGGTCATCCCATCGGCGCATCCGGACTTGCGCAGATTCACGAACTGGTTACACAGCTTCGCGGCAATGCAGGTCCGCGACAGATCAAGGGCGCTAAACTTGCCATTGCCGAAAACGGCGGCGGAGCCTTAGGACAGGAAGAAGCCGCCATGTGTATTCACATCCTGGAGGCGCCTTCAAAGTAACAAAAATGAACCTACGCCCAGCAAACTGGGCGGTATCGGACATTTCCCCTCTTTTGCAAAGAGGGGTTAGGGGAGATTTGAATTACCGGCAAATCCCCCTCTTTCAAAGGGGGACGTTAAGGGAACCGCACACCCATGCGGCAGGTACCCGAAGGAATCTCCGATAGGGGGTTTTTCTATCGGAAGATTCCTGCCACTAAAAAAGAGAGGACAATATGGATCTGAACAAAAAATTTTCCGGGAAAAGAGTCGTCATTACCGGTGCCGGAAGCGGTCTGGGCAGGGCTTTGGCGCTGGAATTTGCAAAGAGGGGTTGGAAGATAGCCATCGCCGAGATCAATGATGAGCGGGCTAAAGAGTCGGCGGAAATGGTGAAGAAGGAAGGCGGAACCCCTATCACGATACATTGTGACGTAACAAATCCGGAAGATCTGGAAAATGTTTTGAAAAGAGTCGTGAAAGAATGGAAAGGCGTGGACATTCTGATCAACAACGCCGGAGTGGCTGCAGCAGGATGGTTTGAAAAAATTCCGCTGGAAAAATGGGACTGGATTATCGGGCTCAATACCAAGAGCATCATTCACGGATGCCGCACGTTCATTAAATACTTTAAAGAGACTAATTCGGGAGGCTATATTGTCAATGTCGCCTCCAATGCCGGCATTGCGTCATTGCCCGAGATGGTCAGCTATAACGCCACCAAGGCCGCGACAATATCCATTTCCGAAACGCTGAAGATTGAACTTTCTAAAATCAATGTCGGCGTTTCGGTTGTTTGTCCGACTTTTTTTAAAACGAATCTGATGGATCAGTTTACGTCTCCGGACGAACGACAACGCGAACTGGCCAATACCTTCTTCGGCAACGCGAAGACAACATCTGAAAAAGTCGCGTGTCACACCATCCGGTCTATCGAGAAAAACCGCTTTTATGTGATTACTCAGAAAGACGGCCGGAACATGTGGCGCATGAAACGATGGTCTCCGGAGCTTTATTTCAAAGTGATGTCCGCGTTTTACAAAACCGGATTTTACGACAGGCACCTGGTGAAGCTGTTAAAGTTAATGAATATCGTCGGATAGCGTACGGCAGAGATATAAAATCATGTAAATTATCTTTACACAATGCCCGATTCATTATAAATTATTCTCGCGTGTCGTTAGCAAGAGAGGGTATTTTATGAAAAAAGACATCATCGATAAAATTCAAGTTTATACGGAAAGAGAAAATATTCTGATGGGCGCAGCGCCGGCGGACGAACTCAATAAAGCCGCCCCGGAGGGATTTCGTCCGAAAGATTTATTGCCGAATGCTAAAACCGTGCTGGTGTTTGCCCAACCTCTGCCGCTGGCTGTTTTTCTGGTGCCTGGAGAAAATAATAATTTTTATCAAAGGTCGTCCTATACGCACTACCTGATCATGGACAAACTGGCCAACGATTTAAGCCTGATGATTCAGCAGGGCGGTTATCCATCGCTTCCGATTCCATCATACAGTCCCCTGCGATTTTATAAAGGTGAGCCGCGCGGTATGATCAGTCTAAAACATGCCGCAGTTTATGCCGGCCTGGGAAAAATGGGACGCAACACCATCCTGATTAATCCTGAACATGGAAACATCATGCGTCTGGGTGCATTGATGACGGAAATGGAGTGGCCGGAATATCCCGCCGTCAACGAAAAGAGTCTCTGTCCGGACAAATGCCGGATTTGCGAAGAGGCCTGTCCGGTTGGCGCGCTGAAGGACGGCAATATTGATATCATGAAATGCATGGGCAACTGCATCAAACATATTCTACTGCCTCCGAAGTTTATGCTGCCCATGATGAAACGTACCGTTGCAGCAAGTAAACTAATGACCAGATTCATGGAACTCACCTCGCTTAATTTCTTTGAAACCTACGCCATCGATTGCGCGGCCTGCCTCAAAGCCTGCATCCATTTTCCCGGAAACAAGATAAAAAATAAAAGCGATAAAACCGCACGGTGAGGAAAAATAGGCACTGTCACCTTTATTAAATATTGACATGTTGTAAATAGATATGATTGTATAACCGCGAGCAGTCAGCAGGGATTTTTGAATTTATACCTGTGACTGCGAAGTCTCATCTTAAAGTTTCAAGTTGCATCAAGAATAAAAGTTGTTGAAGGAGTTGGGTGTGATAACATCTAAATCAAGTCAATCAACATCTTTGCAAAATAAAACTATTTTTTACACGCATGTTTTGAATAAAGGGCCATCCGCGGTGAGAAGCCCGGCTGATAATCTCTAGTGAACCACTTGGGGTATTATACGGATCTGCATAACATCCCATGCAAGAAAATGTGAAATAGGTTGATACATGTTTAATATTAAGGTATTGGCGTTAAAATAGTAGATTTCAGCGCGGGGGTTTAATGAAACTCAAGTTTCAGGAACGTAGTGAACTGAAACTTGTAAGTTGAATTATCCCGCCTGAGGCGGAGGCTATCGAAGATAGCCGTGATATGCCGAAGGAGTTGTCGGCGTTTGCTATATTAATGAGACCCAAGATTCAGAAACAACGTATACTAAATCTTGCAGGTCGTAGTGACACTCGTTGAGCGTGAGAGAACCGCGAGGTATAATCAAAAAGAGTGTAAATAAATAGAAGGCGGTGTAACCTTTCAAGTT